>JBBRCR010000190.1:0-14259 GCA_038204695.1 Opitutales bacterium
GCCAAGGGCGCGGTTGACCGGAAGGGCGACTTTCCAGTCGCCCGAGACCGGTCGACCGAACGTACTTCGGCGGCAGGAAAGCCGCCGCTCCGGTGCGAATGCCGACGTGCTTGGCCAGAATTGTGGGGCCAGCGCAGGGCTTGCGGGCGTGACGGGCGCAATCTCGTAACGGCGAGCGAACCAGCCCCCCTTCTGCGGTGCGCTGCTCGCCACCGGCGGGAGCACCCACGGAAGCGCGGCGGCCATGATGCGAAGAGCGGCGTGCGTTTTTCGCGCTATTATGTCGCGCCGGTTTGCTCGCCGACGCGGGTCCGCCTGATGAACTGTCACTGCAGCGTATCCGGCGTTTCAATTCGCCGCCACCACGACACATTCAGGGCGGGGGCGTTCGCCGCGCAGGACGCGGAGAACATTGTCCACGCACGCCTCCTGCGCGCTCCGCCGGCCCTCGGCGGTGCCCCCGCCGACGTGCGGCGTGAGCACCACGTTTTCCATTTCGCGCAGCACCACCGGGACGTGAGGTTCGTCGGCAAACACATCCAGCGCCGCGCCCGCAAGGTGTCCGGACTGGAGCGCCGCAATCAGCGCGGGTTCGTCGACGACAGCGCCGCGGGCCAAATTGAGCAGGAACGCGCCGCGCTTCATCTGGGCGAGCCGGGCCGCGTTAATCAGTCCGCGCGAGTCTTCGTTCAGCGGCACGTGCAGCGAAACGAAATCGGAAGCGGCCAGCAATTCGGCGAGCGGTCGCCATCCTGTTTCGCCGGACTTGCTGCGGGTGTGGTGCAGCACGTGCAACCCAAACGCCTCCGCCCGGCGGGCCACCGCACGCCCGATCCGGCCATACCCGATCAGGCCGAGGGTGTGCCCGCGCAATAACACGCCGTCCCACGTGCCGGGAACAAATGCGACCCAGCTTCCGGCGCGCACAAAACGTTCTCCCTTGCCGAGTCGGCGCACCAGCATCAGCAGCAGGCCAAGCGTGCAGTCCGCCGTCGCATCCACAAACGCGTCGGGCGTGTTGGTGCCCCAGATGCGGCGCGTGCGCATCGCATCGAGGGCGAGATTGTTGATGCCGATCGATGCGTTCGCCACGATGCGCAACCGTGGCGCCGCGGCGATCAACTCCCGATCAATCGACACTTCACCCTGGTTGATGATCGCGGTGAGTTCGCCGGCGAGCCGGCCGACGTCGGCGCTCGTGAGGCTCTGCGACAAATCCGGCGGCACGATAACTTCGGCCTGCGCTGCCAGCATGGCGAGCAGGTCGTGAGGATAGGATTGCGTGACGAGCACGCGGGGGAGGCGATTCATGGCGGGTATGGTCCTCACCACTCGGCGAAACTGCCGTCGGTGTGGTGCCAGGTCGGAGCTTCCCAGCGTCCGTCGAAAATTTGCGCCGCGACTTTCGTGGGATCGAGTTCGATGCCGAGGCCGGGGCCGCGCGGCAGGTCGACGCCCGAGCCGGTAGAATCCCCCGCGAAAAAGATGCTGCCAGATGTATTCGATCCGCCGCGGGTCCTGCCCGACGAGCCAGCGACCCATTTCGTGCACCGCCGTTTCGACGGTGAGGCAGCGACCTTCGAGCGTGGCTTCACCCAGTCCAACGACGCCGGAGTCGGTGTGGACGCGGACCACCAACCACCGTGGGCGAAGGTGAAGCGTTTCAAGTTTGGTGATGCGCATGGAAAAGAGGATTGGACGCGGCGAAGAGTACCCGTGGAGTTTTACCGTCAACGCGTGGCGTCCTTTGGCCCCGCGTCGATGATGCCTTTGGCCTTCAGTCGCGCGATCACGCTGGCGAGGTCGTACGGACACTCTGAATACACATCCTGCCGCCAGGTGCGAAAGGCAGCCTCCAGTCGCGCCACGGTGTCGGGGTTTTGCGCGGCGACGTTGCGCGCTTCAGTTGGGTCAGTGACGAGGTCGTATAACTCCAGCGCCTTACCGTTGCGCTCCTGCTGGAGTTTCCAGGCTCCGTCGCGCACCGCCCAGCGGCGGTTGTCGAAATGCGCCATGCCCACGCCCGTCGGTTTTTCCCAGAAGAGCAAACGCGGTGCGGGCGGTTCGCCGGCGAGAAGCAGACGCGTGAGGTCGACGCCGTCGATTTTTCGATCGGTCGGCACCGTACAACCCGCGAGCGCCGCAAACGTCGGCAGCAGGTCCATGGTCATCGCCGGCGCGTCCGTGACGCTGCCGGCCGGAATCTTCCCCGGCCACCGTGCGATCATCGGCACGCGCGGTCCGCCTTCATAAAGCCAGGTCTTGCGTCCGCGCAGCGGCGCACAGCTGCCGTAGTCGACCGGGCCGTTGTCCGATAGGAAGACGACGAGCGTTGATTCGGCGAGATGCGACTCCGTGAGTGCGTCGTCGATTCGGCCGATGGCTGCATCCAGCCCCTCGATCACGTCCTTGTACGCCTGGTGCAGATCCGTCCGCGGCCCGGTCACATTCTTTTCGTCCCACGCGTTCGCCAGCTTCCGATCCTTGGGGCCGATATACGGCACATGCGGAGCGGTGAACGCGAGATACGCGAAGAACGGCTTCGGCGCCGGCCGCCGCTTGAACTGGATCGCCTCGTCCGCCAGCACGTCGCCGGGTGCATCGGTCGTCGTGCGGCCACGGTAAAAATACGAGGCGCCGGCCGCCGTCTTCATCGAGAAATTGTCGCCGCCGCCTGACGCGGCCCCGACGTATTCATCGAAGCCCTGGTCCATCGGGTGATGCGTGTTCATCGCGCCGAGATGCCATTTTCCGAACGCGCCCGTGCGGTAGCCGCCCGTCCGGAGCAGTTCAGCCACCGTGATCTCGCTCAACGGCAATCCGGCAAACGGCACCTCGCCCGGACGCGCGATCGCGCGCATCGCCGATTCAAACTGCCCGAGCACGTTCACCACTCCGGTGCGATGCTGATAACGGCCGGTCAGGAGCGCGGCGCGCGTCGGGCTGCAAACGGAGCAGTTGGCGTAGAACGAAGTGAGCTTCCGGCCGGAGCGCGCGAGTTGATCGACCCGCGGCGTTCGCGGCGGTGAAAAGCCGGTGGGCGGCGGCTCCGGTGTGATCCACGGAGCCGCGCCGCGGAAGGACGCCACATCGCCGTAGCCGAGATCGTCCGCCACGATCAGCAAGATGTTGGGACGCGGCGCCGCGGACCAGGCCGTCGCGACGACGAGGAGGGCACAGAGGATGCCGCGGAGCGGACGTTGTGTATCCATGCGCGGGAAGCGACGGTGGGTGCCGGGGGAGTTCAGCGCGCGTCGGCGTCGTGCCGCCAGTTGCCGACGATTTCACTCGTGCGCAGCGCGCGGTCGTAAATGCGCACCTGACGCATTTCGCCTTGGAAGCGCGGAGCGAGCATCAGTTTGTCGCCGAAGCTCACCGTGCGGAGTTCGCGGGGAAAACGCGCCCAGCCAAACTGCCGGCGGCCGCCGCCGTATAGCGCGACGATACTCTGCTCCTCCGCGATCGGCCCAAGCGGAGCGCGGAGACCATGATCGCCGGCGGGCAATGTTTCCCAGCGGATCTTTTGCGGATCGCTCTCGGTGAGAAGATTGTCGCTCCGCAGGAAAAAGCCCTCGGAGCGATCGATGAACGTCGGGCCAAAGCCGCCGACTTTGTGCAGCGTCACGTAGGCGGCGCCGCCGTGCACGAGTGGCCGGCCGACGTGCCAGAAAAAACGCACCTTTCCACCGTGGACGTTTTCGCGATCGATCGTGGTTTCCCGGATCGGAATCTCGTGGCGCTGCACCGACCAGGTCTTGCCGTGGTCGTCACTGTACTTGAACACGAACGCGCCGAGCGTATCGACGCGCGGCTCCATTTTTCCATCGGTGCGCTTCACCGCCCGCAGGTTGTCGCGATTATAATTGTAGAATGCGTAGATGCGTCCGGCGGAAGTTTTCAATGCAGTCACATAGGACGATTCGGGTGGGCCGGACGGCTCGATCGGAATCAAGGGCGACCACGTGCGGCCGAAATCGGTGCTGCGGGTCGCCGCGATGTGCTGGCTCGACGCACCTTCGTGGCCGCCGGCCGTGGTGATGACGCAGAGCCACGCGCCGTCGTCGCATTTAACGAGATACGGTTGGTCCGCGTAATCCTCGTCGGGAATGATCGCGCCGGTGGCGATGTCGCGCCAGTTCGCGGGAATGCCGGCCGCGAATGCGCACGCCAGGCTGCCGACGAGAAGAACGAGCAGCCGGCCGGCTACGAAGCAGGGGAGGGATCGTTGCACGCGGTGCATAGTCGGCCCGTCGCCCGGTTTGAGAATCGCGCTGCCAGTTTCCCGTAAACTACTCCTGCGCGTCGCACCGTGCGGGCCATCAGCCACGTGTCATCGTCACCGCTGCTTGTTCTTCGGCGTGGGCCGCGCTGCCGGTGTGACGAGCGTGATCTCGTAATGGCGCGCGACGGGCTGCGCGGCGTTATGGATGCGGTCCTCGTAGTCGCCGGCGAGTTTCACCAGCCGGTCGATCTCGGGCTGTGTCGTCTGCATGAATTCCGCGAACCGCGCCGTATCGCCGCGAAACTTATTTCGCGCACCCTTGATCTTCGCCCGGATATCCCGCAGCGGACGCACCGCCTGATCGTTGCGTTCGCGATTGAGCAGCGCTACTTGAAGCGCCTGTTGATACTGCGGCGTGTTTTCGTTCGCCTGGAGTTCGATCTTCGCGCTGAGCGTGGTGTGGGCGATGGGCTTCCCGAGGGAGCGTCCGTCAATTTTTATTTCATAGCTGCCGGGAGCGAGGCCGCTGACGCGCAGCATCTCGTTGCTGGTGGGCGAAAGTAGAATGGGCGTTGCGCCGATCGCCTTTATGCGATCGAGCGTTTGCTGCACGCCGGCGGCATACGCGGCGAAGATCTCCGGTTTGAAATCCTCGTAGCGTCCGTCGTTCATGCCGAGCAGCACGGTCACGTATTTTGGTTTCAGTGGCGCAACCTCGTCCTCGAAACGCGCCAGCACGTCCGCCGCGCTGTCGCCGCCCACGCCGGCGTTGTGAAATCGGATCCGTCGCTCGGGAAATCGCGTGTAGAAAAAATCCTCCAGGTATTGGGTGTAGAGGCATTGATGCGTGATCGAGTCGCCCACGAATGCCATCGTATCGCCGTCATTGAGGATGAACGCGTTCTCCTTCGGTGTTGCGGCGGCGGCCGGGACTCGACTGAAAGTCAGGAAACCGAGGCCAAGCAGAAGCAGGAAATTTCGCGGGAGGAGGCCGGAGGCAGAGTTCATGGTCGGAACCGCGCTGAGCGGGGAAGAAACAACGTTCCTCACCTTGATCGGCCGTCCCTGGCACGGCGAGCTTTTGGCCATCGCCATCGCGTATGTGAACGCCGGATGCGCTCCGGGAAAAGGGCGCTCACTCGATCACGATCACGCTCCATGGCGCCGCTGAGATGCCGGACAGCACGACCCAGTCGCCGTCGTCGATTGCGCTGAGATTCGAGCGCTGCACCAGCCGCTGCCGCGTGGCATGAAAAGCCTGGGCCGCTTGAATGGAGTCGTACGGGTCGCCGGCTGCCGCGGGGTGGGGGCGCAGGCTGCGCATCACCACATCGGATACGCGGGGTGCGGCCGCGGGCCGCCACGGCGCGCCGGCTTTGTCCCGGAAGGTGGGTTCGGCGGCCGTGGCGCCGGCCGCCACCAGCAGCAGTGCGCTGAGCTGGAGGGCGTGTGCCTTCAAAACGAAAGCGTGTTGGTCCATATCCATTTTCGCGGATCCGTGCGCAGCGCGGCGTTGTCGATCACGCCGGTCGCGACGTTGGGATAGCGGGTGAGGTTTCGTTCGTTGAGCGCGTTGTTCAGATTGAACTGCGTTTTCCAGCTCAGGCGCCGGCTGAGCTTGAAGGTGTAGTTGGCGATTAGGTTGACGCTCGCCCGTTCGGGCGAGAAGAGCGGCCGGCGCCCGTTGCCGTTTGCCGTATCCACATAATAATACAACAGGGTGTTCAGGTTCAGGCTCGTGTTCACGCCGAGGCTGGCACCTTTCGTCCAGCCGGACTCGAAACGATGGATGCTGGTAAACGTGAGCGAGTCACGCGGGTAACCAATCGTGCGGTCGCCGCCGGAGCGGGCGAGCAGCGATTCGCCGACCGCGGGACGGAACCCGAGCTGGTGCTGCGCAATCGGCAGTCCGACGCGGCCGGTGCCAACTCCGGGCACGGCGAGTCCCACCGCGGCCGAGTTGAGAATTCCGCCATTGTCCGGCGCGAGATTCGCGCGGTAGTTGCCGTTCGCATCGCCATTGCGGAGGATCGCAACGGTCATCACCTGCGTGGCGACGCCGGCCGCGTACGTTTTTCCATCGGCCGCGACGCGGGTGGCGGTGCTCACCGGGACCAGCAGCGGCGTGCCATCACCGAGCAGGACCTGTCCCTGCGCATTGGTCCGGAACTCGTCGTTATACAGAAAGGGGATCGACACGGTGCCGCTTTCCTTGCCCTTCGCGCGGGTAAAGCCCAGTTGCAGCCGCCAGTTGTTGGTTGGACGACCCGTAACGAGAACCTCGATACCACGCGTGTCGCGGCCGAACGGCGCGAACGGATTGAACGTGTAGTAGCGGCCATTGATGCCGCTGGGATCGGTCGCGGTGCGCGTGGTCGCGGCGATCTGCTGGGTGTCGTTCCTGCTCTCGTTGAGAAAGTACGCGATCGAGCCGGACAAACGGCCGTCCAGCGCATTGAGCTTGAGGCCCATCTCGCGACCCTCCCCGCGGCCGTTCGGCAGCGTCTGACTGAACTGGTCCACCTGGCCGAGGAGATTCGGTTTGAAGTTGGTCGCGTATCCGCCGAAGACCGCGACCGGTTTGGTCACGTTCCAGACGAAGCCCACGTTGCCGGAGTAGCCGTCGCCGGCACGGACCGTGGCGGGCACGACATTGTTGGTCTCAGTGTAATCGTAACGCGCGCCGGCCATGGTCATGAGCCGTCCTTCGAGCCACGTCGTGAAGAGCGCCGCGAAGGCCGCGCGGCTCTCGCCGAGACTCAGCGTGGCATTGGCGGTGCCGCCATTATAGCCGAGGGGATTGTCGGGTGTGGCGAAGGCCGGATTCGGGTGCTTGATGTCATCCTTCACATACGAGCGTCCGTTCACGGTGTAGCGGTCTTTGCGAAGCTCCGCGAATCCGGGCAGCTCGGTCTCGACGTTCACCCACTGCACGGGCATGGCGGTGCGGCCGGCGGCCGCCGTGTTCAGGTTTGCGGCGGGATTCACGATGATCTGCCCGCTGGCGTCGGCCTCGTAGTACTGGAAATTGAAATTGCGGTTGCGCGACTTCTGCGCGTCGGCGCCGAGCACGAGATTGTTTTTCGTGTGGCGCGTCATGTTGAAGTCGGCTGTCAGCAATCCGCGCGTACCCTTCGTCCAGTTGCCCTGCGTCGACTGACCGGACGGAAGGTAGCCGGTCGCCCACGCGTTGAGCGGATTTCCGCCCGTGAGCGGAGCGCGGAGGTTTTGAAACGTATTCGGCGAAGTTCGCTTCAGCCCGAACGGCTGGTACACGGCGGTTGCCTGGCCATGGAGCCACGGCGCGAGGCGCGACTGCAGCGTCGCGGTGTAGAATTGCTCGTGCCGGCGCGAGGCGTTGGAGTTGCCGGCCAGCGAATCGACGTTCTTCCACGTGATCCGGCCGTTGGCGATCTGGCTGAGTGCGGGGCTGCGGTTCGCCAGCAGCACCGCGAGGAACGAATTGTTGGGAACCACGGTGGGAATGCCCGACACGGTGTTCTGTGACTTCGCCTCGACTCCCTCGGAGATGCGGTCCTCCACCTCGAAGCGGAAAACGGTGTTGCTGGCCGGCAGCAACTCCACCGCCATCTCGCCATAGTAACCCTTTGTCTGGCGATAGAGCAGCTCGCGCCAGAAGTTCTGGTCGCTGCGCACCGCGCCAAGCCGCAGGGCGACACGGCGGCCGGCCACCTTGCGATACACGTTCGCGTCGAGTTCGAAACGCTGTGAGCCAAGGCTATCCACGCGAAAAGTCGGCTGCGCAAACGTGCGGCCAAACTGCGCTTTCTTTGTCTGCAGATTGATCACGCCGCCGGTCGAGCCCGCGCCAAAGAGGAGTGATTGCGGGCCGCGAATAATTTCCATGCGGTCCGTGGTGAACGCCTCGCCGAGATTACCGGCGGTGAGAAAACCGTTGCGCCGCACGGGACCGGCATCGAGGCCCCGCACCGAGAACGAGCCCATGGCAAAGCGATCGCCATCCTGAGTACCGCTGGCCGACGAGCTGCCAGGGCTCGTTTCTCCCGGGCCGATTCCGGTCGCATACTTGTTCAGCATGTCGATCGCGTCAGTCACGGCCAGGTCGGCGAGCAGCGTGGCGCTCAGCACTTCCGCGGTCACGGGCAGCTTGTCGAGCGAGCGGTTCGTGCCCGAGAGCGAAGTGAAATTCAGCGCTTCATAGCTGTCGCTGGGATCACCCACGACTTCGAAGGGCGCGAGCACGACTTCGGCCGCGCCGGATGCGTTGCCGCGAAGGCTCGCCGGAGCGGCAGCCGGGACCACCGTGGATGCGAAAAGCGTGGCGAACACGACGGTCGTCGAGCGAATCAGCAGGGGCGAAAGACGTAATTTCATTGGGGGGAAGTCGGGGGTGCCGGGAGATTCGTTCTGCGGTCGCGACACGACCACGCTAAACGCAGTTTCCAGTAAAGTGGTTCCGGGAGCACAGACGTACTCTCTCGCGAGTGGTTGTTGACCACTCCAGCCACAACCGCGACGGGGAATTGGCTTGGCAGCGAGCTGCCGAGAGCGCCAGAGAAGGTTTCCCGTAAAATGAAAGCCCGTACTTCCCTGCGCGACATCGCCGTCGCCCTCGGTATATCGCACACGACCGTTTCATTGGCGTTGCGCAATGATCCGCGGATTCCCGTGGCGACGCGCCGGCGCGTACGCGAATTCGCGCGCGAGCGAGGCTACCGCGCGGATGCGGTGGTCGCCTCGCTCATGGCGCGATTGCGCACGCTGCGCGAAAAGCCGGTGCAGGCGACGATCGGTTTTCTGACGGCGTGGCCGGCGCGCAACGGCTGGAGGAGCGCGTCCAACCTGCTCCGCTTCCATGTCGGCGTGAAGCGGCGCGCCGGCGAGCTCGGCTATGCGCTCGACGAACTCTGGTTTAACGAGCCCGGCATGACGGGCGCTCGCATGACCACCATCTTGAAAACCCGCGGTATTCGCGGACTCGTGTTGCAATCGCTGCCCGCCGCCGGTGGCACGGTGGATCTCGACTGGCGCTACTTCGCGGGTGTGGCCAAGGGGCTCACCATCTCGAACCCGCCACTGCACCGTGTGGTGTCTTCGCATTATGAAGACATGCACCTCGTGCTGCACCAATTGGCGCGACGACGCTACCGGCGGATCGGTCTCGTCCTGAGCGAAGCACTGAGCGTGCGGGTGGACCGGGCATGGCTCGCGGCCTTTCTGCTTCATCAAAACGACACGCCGGCGGATCAACGCGTGCCCGCCTTGATCACGCGCTCGACGCAGGAGGAGCAGGGTTTTCTCCACTGGCTCGATGCTTACCGGCCGGACGCGATCCTGTTTTCCGATCAGCCGATCCCGCAATGGGTGGAGGCGAAGAAACTCCGCGTGCCCCGCGACATCGGCCTCGTGCACCTGGCCTGGTCGAAGGACGTCGCGCCGCTCGCCGGACTCGACTCGGATCCCGAAACCGTGGGCGCCGCCGCGACGGATCTGCTGGTTGGCCAGTTGCAGGCCAACGAATACGGAATTCCGAAACACGAAAAGATTGTAGCCGTGCGTGGACACTGGGTGTCGGGCAGTTCGGTGCGGCGACGCTGACTTCGCAGTCTGCCCTTCCAGCGGGCGCGAGCGGTTTACTGGAAAACAAACGGAGGTTCGTCGTGCGGCGCATCCACGCGTTCCTTCCGGTCACGTTTGCCCGCCGACCCCGGCGGTTGCGGATCAATCCCCACGCATCCCATGAAATCCCCACGCCGGAGTCTCACTCCACCGCTCTCTTCAATTCTTCTTTGGTTTGTCTTCGCTTCCGGTGCGGCATTGCCCGCGCAGACGGTGGCGGCCACTTCCACCACCGCACCCGGAAGATCAGACGTGGTGCTGATGACGCCCTGGTCAAAAACGTCTTCGATGAACTGCAGGTGTTGAACGCCGTCGCTCCGGGGAGTAACACCCTCGGCCCGGACCGTGACTCTGGGTCAGCCTCAATGCCCGCTGGTAGGCTGGAGTTCGCGACCATGGTGCCACCCAAACAATATCCAGTTTCTTGATGCATTTCTTAATCCGCTCCACCGTCGTCGTGCTTCTGTTTGTGGCCGGGGCATGGCGTGGACACGGCGCCGAGAGCCGCGCGCCCAACCTGCTCGTCATCATGACCGACGATCAGGGATACTGGGATCTGGGCAGCACCGGCAATCCGCACATCGATACGCCGCGGCTGGACGCCTTTGCGAAGAGCGGCGTGCGATTCTCGCGCTATTATGTCGCACCGGTCTGCTCGCCGACAAGGGCCGGCATGATGACGGGACGTTATGCGTTTCGTACCGGGTTGTACAATACGCGCTTCGGCGGTGACTCGCTTGCCCTGGGCGAAGTGACGGTGGCCCAGCTGCTCAAGCAGGCGGGTTACCGCACGGGACTCTTCGGCAAGTGGCACCTCGGGCGGTATCACGGCTATCAGCCCAACCAGCGCGGCTTCGACGAGTTCCTTGGCCACTACCAGGGACACATCGAGCGTTACGAATACGCCAGCCAGCTCGTGCACAACGGCCAGCCGGTCG
Source organism: Opitutales bacterium (assembly GCA_038204695.1). Classification (GTDB taxonomy): domain Bacteria; phylum Verrucomicrobiota; class Verrucomicrobiia; order Opitutales; family Opitutaceae; genus ER46. The sequence goes on from JBBRCR010000190.1 coordinate 10,762, forward strand.
AGTCGCGCGGCTACCTGACCGATCTGTTTACGGATGCATCGATCGACTTCATCGACGATGCGCGTCGCCGCAGTTCGGATACGCCGTTCTTCTGTTATCTCGCTTTCAACGCGCCGCACTCACCGTATCAGATGGACACTTCGCATGCCCATCAGCCGGAGGGAGACGCCATGATCCAGAAGTACCTCCAGCGCGGGTTGCCGCTCCAGCAGGCGAGGATTTATGCGATGGTCGAACGGATCGATACGAATGTCGGCCGGTTGCTGGATCATCTCGAGAAGACCGGACTGGCCCGCGACACCGTGATTTTTTTCATGAGCGACAACGGTGGCGTCAGCCGGCACTGGACCGGCACGCTGCGCGGCTTCAAGGCGCAGGTGTACGAGGGCGGCGTGCGCTCGCCGCTGTTCGTCCGCTGGCCTGATCATTTTCCAGCTGGCGGCGTGGTTGATGGCCAGGCTTCGCACGTGGATCTGCTGCCCACGCTGTGTGAACTCGCCGGCGCGGCGGTGCCGAAGGACCGCGTGATCGACGGGCGCAGCCTCGTGCCGCTGCTGCGGGCAGGTCGCGGTGATCGGCACCACGATTATGTTTACCACTCGTGGAACCGGATGCGGCCGACCCCGAATGCGAACTGGTCGATCAGCGATCAACGTTACAAACTCGTGGGTGCGGGTGGCGGCACGCGGGGCAAGGCCGGTCCGTCGGGCTGGGAGCTTTTCGATTTGGATGCGGATCCTGGCGAAAAAAAGAACGTCGCCTCGACCGAGCCGCAAAAACTCAAGGCGCTGCGCGCTGAATTCGAGCGCTGGTACGGCGACGTGTCTCGCGGCATCACGTTCCAGCCGGTGGCGATTCCGATCGGCCAGCCGGCGGAGAACCCCGTGGAAATTCAGATGAGCTGGGCGCAGACGATCGGCGAAGGCGTGAAGTATGTGTTCGAAGCCTACGACTGGGACACAATTGAAGGCTGGTCCAAACCAGGTGAAGCCGCCGAGTGGCGGATCGATGTCACACGCGCGGGTCGCTACGAGGTGGCGCTCGACTATGGCTGCGCTGCCGCGAGTGCGGGAGGAAAACTGAAGATCAGCGGGGGCGGAGCCGCGCTCGAATTTTCCCCGGCAGCCACGGGCACGCCGAACGTTTTCAAACGTGCGGTGGCCGGTGTGCTCACGTTGCCCGCCGGACCAGCCGTGTTGCGCACCGAAGTGGTTTATGCCCAGTCCGGCGAATTGATGCGCCTCAACCGCGTGTGGCTCCGACGGCTCGACTGAACTTTCATGTCCCTCCAACCGCTCAACCGCGCTCGCGTCGAAGCGAGCATTGCGACCGCCAGGATTGCCTTCCGGCATTTCCAAATTTCCCTGCCGCCGTTTGCGCAGTGGACGAGCGCCGATTGGGATCGGGCGGGGCCCGAGTACGACGAGGTGCGCGACTGCATGCTCGGTTGGGACGTGACCGATTTCGGCAGCAAGGATTTCAAGCACATCGGCCGCACGCTGTTCACGCTGCGCAACGGCAACCTTCACGATTCGCGTTATCCGAAGACCTACGCGGAAAAACTGATTCTCGATCCGGAGGGCCAGCGCGCGCCGGCGCATTTTCATCGCACGAAACGCGAGGACATCATCAACCGCGGCGGCGGCAACATCTGCGTGCAACTCACGCGCGCCGGCGCCGACGACCAGCCGGCGAAGGGGCAACTCAAGGTTGTTGTCGACGGCTGTGCGCGGACCATCGCGAGCGGTGAGACGGTGCGACTGACGCCCGGTGAGAGCCTCTGCATTCCACCGCGCACGATCCACCAATTCTGGGGGGAGGAAGGCACCGGGTTCCGAATCGATGGCGTCGGCTACACGGTGAGCAGCGAAGTCTCGAGCGTGTGTGACGACCTCAAGGACAACTTTTTCTTCGGTGACCTCACACGGTTTCCGCAAATCGTGGAGGATGCGCCGCGCGTGCATTATCTCTGCAGCGAGTATCCAATCGCGACCTCGAGCGTTCTGACCCCGGCGCGATAAGCCCCGGGGGATCACGCTTCCACCGCCATGCCGAATTCACTGTCTGTGCCGCCGTCGGTCCCCGCCTCGGTCCGGCCGCAGCGCTCGAAGGCACGCTATTTCGTGGTGACGCTTTGCGTGGCGCTCGCGACGGTCACGTATCTCGATCGTGCATGCATCGCCACGCTGGCGCCGGACATCATGCGCGACCTCGCGCTGAGCAAGGAGCAGATGAGCGCTATATACAGTGCCTTTGCCCTTGCGTATGCGATTTTCGAAATACCGACCGCATGGTGGGCGGACCGGCGCGGCACGAGGCTCGTGCTGACGCGAATTGTCCTCTGGTGGTCCGCGTTCACGATGCTCACGGCGGCGGCCTGGGGTTTTACGTCGCTGGTCGTGACGCGTTTTCTCTTCGGTGCGGGCGAGGCCGGCGCGTGGCCTTGCGCGGCCCGAACATTTTCGCGGTGGATCCCGCTGGCGGAGCGCGGACGGATTCAAGGTGTGTTCTTCAGCGGTGCACATCTCGCGGGCGGCGTCACTCCGCTGATCGTGTTTGCGCTGCTTCACGTGATGAACTGGCGCCTGATCTTTGTGCTGTTCGGAGTGATCGGGGTCGGGTGGGCGATTGTTTGGTGGAGCTGGTTCCGCAATGAACCCGCGGAGCATCCCGCGGTGAGTCCGGCTGAACTCGCGCTGATCGAGACGGATCGCGGACCGGCGGCCGACCATCCCACCGGCTGGGCGTACTGGCGGCATCTTTTCGGGCATCGGAATACGATTCCACTTTGCCTGATGTATTTGCCGAACAGCTTCGCGTTCTACTTCTGCATTACCTGGCTGCCAACCTATCTGCGGGAGAAGCACGGATTTGATACCGTCGCGCTCGGATTCTTCTCGGGCCTGCCGCTGCTGCTGAGCGTGGGTGGTGACCTCTTCGGGGGCGTCGCGACGGATATGATGACGAAGCGTTTCGGCCTGAGAATCGGGCGCGCGGGCGTCGGCGCCGTCGCCTACACGGTCGCTGGTGCCGCCATGATTTTGGCGGCTGTCGTGACGGTGCCGCTTCAGGCTGCGTGGCTCATCGCAATCGCGCTTGGTGCGAGCATGTTTATTCTGGCGGCGGCGTGGAGCACGTGCCTCGACATCGGCGGCAGCCATGCTGGCGTGGTCAGCGCGGCGATGAACACCTCCGGGCAGATCGGCAGCGTGCTCAGTCCGCTCATGGTCACGTTTTTCGTGCAGCGGCTCGGCGATTGGAACGCGCCGCTGTTCGTCATGGGCGGCCTGTTCCTCATTGGCGCGCTCTGCTGGGGTTTGATTGATCCGCGCAAACGAATTTTCGACTAAGACTGCGACAGCCGTTCGCCAAGGGTAACTATTCAGCGCATTTGGGTCGCGGAAGACGTTACCTCTTTTCAACACAGAGGACTCAGAGGACACAGAGCAACAATCCATGAAATCGATCAATCAACTGACGGAGGAGATCATTGGGGCG
>JBBRCR010000191.1:0-14212 GCA_038204695.1 Opitutales bacterium
GGAAGATGGGGAAGAGAATAAGACGCGGAAGATTCCGAGGTCTTCCGAGTCTCGCGTTCTTCCATGCCTCGCGTTCTTCATCGGGGGCGCTCTGTGACCATGCCTTGGATTGGTTCGAGTGGGAAAAATGCGACCTAGCGGGAGCGGGGGTTTTTGACCTGATAAAAGAAGCCGTCTTCCGCACCGATCAGGAGATCCGGTACGCCATTGCCATCCCAGTCGGTCGCCGTGGGTTTCGTCGCATGACCGGCCAGCACGTGCGTGCTCACCGGGCCCTCGTCGTGGAACCGCCAGCGCCCGCCGTTATCGCGACCGAGGTTGCGGAAGAAATTCACGTTCGGATTGCTGTTCATCATGATGTCCCGGTGGCCATCACCATCCCAGTCGACGACGCAGAAGGTCCGCCGTCCGCTGCGGCCCACGGTGCCGGGGTTCAGTCGCAGCAAACCGGATACCTGGTTCTGCGGGCGGCCATTGGAGTCGAACTCGCTGGCGCCTTCACTCCAGAAAACGCGTTGCGGCAGCGCCAGCGTCAGCTGGCCGTCCGCGCCGCGTTTCCGCTCGTATAACGCGAGGTAGCCCTCGGCATCGGACATCACCAGGTCATTCAGCCCGTCGCCGTTCCAATCGACGATTTGCGGCGTGGTTCGCCATTGCGTGACGAGTTCGCGCCCTTTCGGCTGCCACCAGAACCAGGCGGGTTTAGGCGCCTTGGCACCCGCGGGCAACGCAAGTTCCACCGACTGGCCGGCGGCCAGCTTCGGCGCCTTGCGCGTACCCACATTCTTATACCAGATCACCTTTCCCCAGATGCCGTTTGTCACAATGTCCGGCAGACCGTCGTGATCCCAGTCCGCGACGCTGAGAACCGAATAGCCCCATTTGGCCTCGGCCGGCCCCTGGATGGAACCATTGGGTCCGGCTTGTTCGCGAATGAGTTTTCCGCCCGCCGAGAGATACCGCGGCGCCGCCCAACGGATGGGCGCGCCCCCGAGATTCTCGATCCACGCGACATAACCCGCCGAGTTTCCGGCGATCAAGTCCTCGTCCCCGTCCCCGTCCCAGTCGAATGAATACGGAGTCGCGAGGGCGCCGAACTTCACGCTGTCGGCAAACTGACGGAAATAGCGGGGCGGCAGGAACTGCGGCGTCCCGTTCGCCACCGTGCCGGTGTGCTCCAGAAATGCCACGCGGCCATCCTCGTCGCCGACCACGAGGTCGAGATCGCCGTCGCCGTCGAAATCGACCGCGGTCGGGGTGATCATGCACAGATCCATCCGGAGCGGCTGGCCTCCGAGCATCAGCTTGCGACCCGCGGCATACACCGGCCGCGTTCGCGAGCCGGTGTTTTCGTAATACGTGAAGGAGTCGACAAATTCGCCGCAGAGCAGATCGAGATCACCGTCGCCCTCGAAGTCGCCCCAGCTCGGCGAGGGCATGCCATAGGGATCAACCGGCTGGCCGCCCGCCATGACCTTTTCCGCCGGCGCATAAACGGGCTTGTCCGTCGTGCCGGTGTTGCGCAACAGGTATATATAGCCGCGCAAAGGTCCGCGCGTCCACCGGCCCTGCGCATCATACGCATCCTCACCGCCATTCAACGCACCGAAGTCGCCCCAGAAATCAATGCCCACGGTGACGTCGAGCGCACCGTCACCGTCGAAATCCACGAACTTCCACTGGTTCTGCCGGATGTTGCCCGGCTGGGTGTGAATCCGCTCAGGCACCGCCATCTTCACCGGATGGTCGAACCCGCTATCCAAGAACTTCGGATACACGTTGCCGCGGAAGTTGAGCGTGTCGCCCTCTCCCTTGACGGAGGCGGTGGCGGTGACGATCGGCTGGCCGGTGACATACGAGATGCCGGCGGAAGGGGCCGATTTGCTGATCAACACGGCTGGCTTGAACACGGGGAGTTTGGTCGATGGATCGACTTGTCCGCTGTGCTCGAAGAACCACGTGCCGTTGTGGGGCTTGTCGGTGCACACGACGACCAGGTCCATCAACCCGTCACGGTTATAATCAATGGGCAGCGGCCACGCCCAGAGTCCGACGCCGAGATCCACGAGTTGCGCCGGCTGATTATAAGCGAGCCGCGGCATCGGGTCGGAAGGGGCGGACGGTGTTTTTGCCGGTTTCTTTTCCGCCGCCGATAGCGCGCTGCCGATGAGGAGCGCGAGAAGCGCCAGGGTCAGGCGTCGAAACGGCCGAAGGTTCGCGGTGGCGTCAGAGTTGCAGGAACGGGCGCGGCGCGAGACTGGCTGCGGGAAAACTCGTGGATTCATAGGGAAGAACGAGACGGGTCGCGGGAGCGGAGATTAAGGAAAGGCCGCCAGCGTAAGAGCGGGTTTGGCCACAGATTTCTTCGCGCGGCTCCGTCGCAACCGAAGAAGAACAAGACTGGCTGAGTCTTGACCGCGAATGGACACTAATGAACGCGAATGAAGAAACTCGAAATTGAGCGAGTCGCGACTCCGTGACTGCGATCGCCAGCCCCTTGACGTGCGCTCGGATCCCTGAGCTTGTCGAACGTGCGAGTGGATTCGAATACGCAATTCGTGCTTCATCCACTCGCTGGCGCTCGCAGCCACTACACGCGTCTGCGCTTTTCCCGACTCGCCTCGTGCCGCAGGCAAAACAGCAGACTCAGACATCCCAGTGCGGAACGTCGTCGCCTTGAATTCGCGTTTATTCGCGTCCATTCGCGGTTTAACTCCGGGTTTGTAGAGAGGCCACTAAGGAACTTGGCGGGTGGTCCGCGTAGCCTTTTCGCGCGGCACGGCACGACGGGCGCGGGTGGCGTTTAAATAATTCTCCAGCTGTCGGTGCAGTTCCTTCGTCTTGTCGGGCATCGACGCGCTGAGGTCACTGCGCTCACCTGGGTCCCTCGCCAAATCGTACAATTCGACGCGACCGGATTCGGCGAAGGCGATCAGCTTGAACTTGCCGGCGCGAATGGCCGAGTGAGGCCGCGTCTGACTGAGGGCGAAGTCATTCGTTCCAATCTGCGGCCGCGCGGCGGAAAACAGCTTTTCTCCTTCGGGATGATAGAACGGGAAGTGCCAGACCAGCGCGCGCCGGGCCGCCGTCTGCGTTTTTCCTTCCCAGAGCGCGAGATTGCTGCAGCCGTCGATGGCGGTCGCCGGCGCAAGCGGAATTTCCGCCGCCTCACAGAACGTACGATAAAGGTCGGTGCCGATGATCGGCAGCTCGCTCACCACCCCCGAGCTCACGCGGCCCGGCCAGCGCACAATGAAGGGTACGCGAATACCTCCCTCGTAGAGATTCCATTTGCTGCCCCGCAGAGGACCATTGACCGCATATTCCGGGTGGCCACCGTTGTCGGAGGTGAACACGACGAGCGTGTTCTTGGACAGACCGAGTTGATCCATCGCCGCGAGCAACCGGCCGACCAGGTGGTCCAGCGTTTCGACCATGGCGGCATAGGCGGCCTGCGGTTCAGGAAGGGATGCGCGATGGTGATCGAACAGCCACCGCATCTTCGTGTGAATGGGGGCATGCACGTAATAGTGCGACAGATACAAGAAGAAAGGCCGCTCGCGTTCCTTGCGCATGAACTCGATGGCGCGGTCGGTGAGATCGTCCGGAGGAAACTCACCTGCTTTGAACGCGCCAAACGCGCGCGCGTCCTTGTTCGCATAACCGTACGGATGGCTGCCAAATTCCTCATCACCGTGGCTGAAGCCCTGCTGCAGCGGCCCGTGGGTGGGCGACCACTTCAGGTAACCGCCGTGATGACGGCTCACGTGCCATTTGCCATACAGACCGGTGGTGTATCCGGCGTCACGAAGCTCCTCGCCGATGGTCCGCTCTTCGAGTGGCAAATCGAGCGTGTAGGCAGGGGATTGCAGCGGCGTATCCCACGACTGTTTCCCGGGTTCATTTTTCGTCACAAACTCGAACTGTAAACGCGCGGGCGATTTCCCCGTGAGAATAGCCGCGCGCGCCGCCGAACAGATCGGCGCCGGGCTGTACGCCTGCGTGAAACGCATCCCCTGCTGCGCCAGCCGATCCAGGTTGGGCGTGCGATGCCGCTCACTGCCATAGCAGCCGAGATCGCGCCATCCGAGATCATCGGCGAGGATAAAGACAATGTTGGGCTTGGCCGCGTTTCCCGCGGCGCGCATGTCCACCCCTCCCCCGGCAGCGAACAGGGTGCAGGTGACGGTGAAGAGGAAAAATCGGAGCGAGGATCTCAAAGGGGCGAGGCCAGACCGAAGCTAAATCGTTTTAGGAGGCAAGCGAAAATTTTGCGCCCAGGGCGGGTTCCGGGGCGAGGGGAAAAAAAACACAAGACTACACCTCGGACCCGGTCAGCACGCCGCGGTAGGCGCGATGCTTCAACCCGGAAAAATCCCACGCGTCATACTCCGGCCACAGCGCTTCGCCGCGGCGCAAATCCGGCCGGTGCACCGCCAGCAAGGCTTCGAGCCGGCGCTGCCGTTCGCTCAATTCAAGCAAACGCGCCCGGGTGGCCGCTTCGGGATGGGCGTCCTTGAGCAGGTCGGCTCGCGCTTGTTTGCACTCGAAGACGACGGTCCGGGCCTCCGCGCCGCGGCCGCACGCGGCGACATCCGCCCGGTAGCCGCTCTTCGGCACGCGCACCTCGAAACCGCCAAGCGCAAAGCCGCTCGCCTGCGCCCACGTGTACGCGAGCAACTTCAACCGGCGGTGATTTTGGGTTTCAACCGGTGGCATGCGCGACGCCCACTCCTCCACAGCCGCGGCCAATGATCAACTCGCGATCCCCGCCTTTACGCGCAGATCAGAAAATCTCCGCCCTCCGCATATCCCCGCGCCTTCAACTCGCCTCAAATCAATTTCCGAGCGCCGAGCGATCCGACGTACCCGAGCACAAAAATTTCTCCAGGCGGCGGTAATTCCGTGACGCCCATCACCTGCGGCCCCGTCCCCCCAATGGCCGGCGTAAGCTTCTTCACGTCGACATCGACATACCCGGCGATGCGGACGCCATGCTGCGTCAACTGGGCCGCCCGTTTCCGGGTCGGCCGGCCGGCGCCCCAAACATACACCGGCCGCGATTCCGCCCTCCTCGCGGAAACTCGACGGGGCGTTTTCCCTCCGGGGACGACTCCCTCCGCCCTCAACCATTGCGCGATCCAAGGGGCCTTGGTGCGAAAAAACGCGTCCGCATGATACCTCGGGTCCGTGCGCGAGAGCCGGCCCGCGCCATCGTTCCAGCGCAGCAACGTGCGCGGCACCTTCGCCATCTGCACGCCGGCGTCGAGCCAGCGCAACCAGAGTTCGTAGTCCTCGGGAAAATCGCCCGCGGCGTATCCACCAAACTGTTTCACCAACGCGCGCCGGAACATCACATTCGGATGCGCGAACGGCGCCTCCACGAAGCGGTTCAATGCAATGTCCGCGGCAGAGATAACCGTGTTCAGCCAGTCGACGTGACGGGCATAACCCGCCTGGCGCGCCCGGTCTCCGCCGAACTCGATGAGGCAGCTGGTCAGCCCGATTCGTGGAGGCGAGTGCAGAAATCCAACCTGTTCGCCCAGCCGCTCGGGTACGACTCGTCATCAGCATCCATGCGCGCAACAAACTCGCCCGCCGCCACCGCCAACCCCGCGTTCAGCGCGGAAACGAGTCCGGCATGCGGCTGCGCCATCAATTTGATCCGCGCATCGGCCGCAACGTGTTCCTCCACCAGCGCGCGGGTGCGATCGGTCGAGCCATCGTCGATCACGAGCAGTTCCCAGGCGTCGAAGTGTTGTCCGCGAATGCTCGCGATCGCCCGGTCGAGCGTGCCCGCCGCGTTGTAGGCCGGCAGCACGACGGAAACCACTGGGGGCGAAGGGCAGTGCACACCGGCAGATTCCGCCAGCGCACCGGGTCATGCAATGTTCGTGCGTTCCCCTCCGCGTCGCCGCCGTGCGGAGGGGGATCGATCTTCTGCCTCCTGCATGTTCGGAGTTGCGGTGGCTTCTGTTCTTCCCGACAACGCCGACGTGCAAAAACCCACCTCGGCCGCGTTTGTTGAAGAGCACTTTTCGTTGCCACTTTTCCTGCTCACCCTGGCGCTGACTTCGGTCGGTATCGTCGCGTTACTCAAGCTGCTTGCCCCGGGCAGTGTGTGGGATGCGCAGGTCGGCACCACCCTCGCGGGTTTCCTGGTGCCGTTCCTCGTCATCACGATGATGAACTGCTTCATGGAGTACTTCTTTCACCGTTACGTCCTGCACAAGCCGGTCGTGCCGTTGTTGAGCCGCTTCTACAAGCAGCACACGCTGCACCATAATCTGACGCGCATCGGGCGTCGTCGCACCCCGGGCGGCCGCGAGGTGCCGGTGGTGGAAAACATCTACCCGGTGACCGAGCCGGAGCAGGGCGAAGCCTCGTTTTTCCCGTGGTATACGCTGGCGGTGTTCGCCGCCGCCGTCACGCCGGTGCTGATCTTCGCGCAATGGCTGACGCCGGGCTTTTCGTGGTTTTTTGGTGGATACAGCGCGCTCGCGGGCTCGCTGGCCCTGTATGAACTTTTCCACGCGGTGGAGCACTGGCCGTTCGACCGCTGGGCGCCGATGATCGAGCACAAGCGCTTCGGCTGGTTCTGGCGCAAGGTGTACAGCTTCCACCTCCGCCACCACGCCGTGATCGATTGCAACGAAGCCATCTCCGGCTTCTTCACGCTGCCCGTGGCGGACGTCGTCCTCGGCACTCTCGTGCTGCCGCGCACCCTTTACGTCGACGGCAGCGAATGGCAGCCGGCCGAGTTCGTCAGCCCGAAACCGTGCGCGCTGATCCGCTGGTGCGATGCGAAGTCGGACGCGATGATCAAGGCGCGTCGTGCCAACCCGCAGAGCGCGGTCGCCCCCACGCCGGCTCACGCCCTGAGCCGCGGTGAACTGGTCGCGCGGTATGCCACCCACGGATCCGGGCTGGTCGCGAGCATTGCGGCCGTCGTCCTGCTCGTCACGTTCGCCGCTCTGCGCGGCGGGGCGCAGCAAGTTCTCAGCGTGCTGGTGTTCGGACTCACGCTCGTCCTGCTCTATCACGTGGGTTTTGTGAACTTCAGGCAGGCGCGCGCCCAACGCGTCACCGCGACCAAGGACCGCAGCCATGCCGCCGCGTTTCTTTTCATCGCGGGCACGGCCACGCCCTTTCTGCTCGAAAGCGTGCGCGGAGCGTGGGGCTGGAGCCTCTTCGCGCTGGTGTGGGGCCTGTGTGCGCTCGGCGCGGTGGCGCGGATTTTTGGCCGCGGCTCCTTCCGCTCAACGGCGACTTTCGCTTACGCGGCGCTCGGGTTGCTGGGGCTCATCGCGATCCGCCCGTTGCTGGCGACCCTTCACCCGGCGGCGTTCTGGCTGCTGGTTGGCGGCGGACTCTGCTATCTCTGCGGCGTGTTTCACGTCTGGCAGCGGCTGCGCTACGCCTTCGTGGTTCGCCATATGTTCGCCCTGAGCGGCACGGCCTGTCACCTCGTGGCGGTTCTGCTGTTCGTGCTGCCGCCGCCCGCCTGATCCCCGCGGTGGTCCGAGGCGACGTCGGATGTGGGCACGCCGGCGTAACGCTACTTCTTTTCCGTCGCGAGCTGCTGTTCCAATTTCTTGATCTTGGGCGCAATCACGACCCGGCAGTATCCGGCATTCGGATTCAGCTTGAAGTAGTCCTGGTGGTTTTTCTCCGCCGGCCAGAACTTCACGAGCGGCACGATTTCAGTGGTGATTGGATCCCGGAATGTTTTCGCCGCCTCGGCCCGCGATTTTTCCGCGGCGGCCTTTTGCGCCGGGTTCGCATGCAGGATGATCGAGCGATATTGCGGCCCGTGGTCGTTCCCCTGCCCGCCGACCTGCGTCGGATTATGGACGTGCCAGAAATACTCGAGCAACCGCTCGAGCGAGATCGCCGCGGGATCAAAGTCGATCTGGATCACCTCGGCATGGCCGGTGGCGTGCGCGCAGACCTGTTCGTAGGTGGGGTTTGGCTCCTGGCCGCCGGCGTATCCACTCACCACGCTCTTCACGCCAGGCAGCATCTCGTAGGCAGCTTCAGTGCACCAAAAGCAGCCGCCGCCAAGGACAAGTGATTCGGTTTTGGCCGGGAGAGTATTCATAATCGAGAAACCAAGCAGTGACAGGAGTGAGCTGAAGAGGACGCGGTTCATGCCGCGGGCAAAATGTGGCAGGCGCGCGATTCTGCAAGCGGCGTTGCGCGTCCAAGTCTATACTTCCGCGCCAACGCCGGCTCATCAGCCGTAGTGGCTGCGAGCGCCAAGCGAGTTTCCAGCCGCCGAAGTACGTTCGGTCGACCGGTCTCGGGCGACTGGAAAGTCGCCCTTCCCGTCAACCGCGCCCTTGGCGTGACGCCATACGCGGTAGCGATTTTGTGGGGCAAGCGCAGGGCTAGAACTTCACCGTCGTGCTCAGCAGCAGCCGCGAGGGCAGACCGCGCTGTTGGTTCGCCGGATAATATTCTTCATCCGAGATATTCTTCCACGCCAGCGTCGCACTCACCGGGCGATTCTCCCACTTCCAATCGTAACCGACGGTTGCATCCCATAACGTGTAATCCGGCAGCGTTAACAGCCGGTTGTCGACCCGCTGCGCCTTGTCTCCCGTATAATTCACGCCAGCCCCGATCCACATGCCTTTGAGCGGACTCCCGGCTATCGTATACCGCGTCCAAAGATTGAATACGTGCTTGACGGAGCCCTCGGGCCGCGCGCCCCGCAATGGCTCCAGCCCGATGGGCACGCTCGTCAGCTCGACGTTTATGTCAGCGTAGCTCAGGTACACCTGCCAGTTGTCCAGGGGGGAGAGCGTCGTCTCCAGTTCCCAGCCCCTGCTGCGATCCTCGGTGTCCTGGAGTTGCGTCGTGAGCGACTGCGCCCCCACCCGCTCGGAAAAATTAAGCACGCGATCGAACTGGTTGATCTCGAACACGGCCGCCGTCACCGAAATCCGCCCGTCCTTGAAGTCCGCTTTCAACCCGGCTTCCTTACCTTCTGCACTGCTCGGGCTCGCCGGCCGGTCGAGCTCACCGCGGAACTGGAGGAAACGGGTGTCGACCACGAACGATTCGCTGTAGGAAGCGTAAGCCATCAGGCCCGGCACGAGTTTATACCCGCCACCGCCTTGGTAGATGGTGCGCGAAACGGAAGTCCACCCGTTGTTTCGGATCTCGTTTCGACCGGCCACCGTGTTCGGATCCGGAGCCACGCGCAGATTGTCTCCGCTCGACTTCACGCGGTTGTAACGAACTCCCGCCATGAGCATCAGCCGTTCATCGAAGAGGCTGAGCGATTGAGCCGTATAATACGCGGTATCTTCGCCGAGACTGCTGCTGGAGGATGTTTCCGGCAGCAACGCGACGTCGTGGGAGCCATCCGGCCGGAGGGCGGGGCTCGCCCTCCCCGTCGGGGACGGTCGATCGATCCACGTATTCCGGTCGAGCAGGTTCCACGGCAGATAAAAATCGCCCTGCTCCCGCGTGCGACCGCGGCTCTTCGTGTTATAAAAGAAGGCGCCGAACAGCGGCTTCCAGCCCGTCTGCCCCCACTTATATCTCCCCGCCAGCTCGGCCTGATACGCGTTGCCCTGGCCAAATTCCTCCTGCAGACGCGCCCGCCGCGGCAGCAACGCCCAGGCTCCCGGGCGCAGATTATTGGTCACCCCACCATCCCGGGGATCGAAGCTAAAGGAACCGAACGTCCCGCTAATCGAGGTGATGCTCGTGGCGGGATCAACGGAGGCCGCGCCGCCGAGCGTCGTGTAACCGGTGCCCGTGCTCGTGAGCGTCACGCCATTGGGATATATCCGCGCATCGGCGATGCCCGTGAGCCGGTTCTTTACCGCCCGGCGATTCCAATTGTAGTTGGCCCTCGCGCTCCACTGTTCATTGAACTTGATCGTGTATTCCGCATAGACCGATTCGAAGTCGGAATCCCGAAAATCCTGCTTCGGCACATAATTGAACTCCTTCGGCAGCGGATACGCCGGCCCGAATCCGTAATCGATCGGCGTGAACGATTTCCCGTCCGGGCTCGTGTACGCGAGCGCCAGACCCGCAATCCGGATGTTCGGCTTCATGAACACCGGAGGATCCTCCCGCCGGCGGAACCATTGGTAATCGACCATCAGGGACGAGTTCGAGGTCACCTTCCATACGACGGTCGGCGCGATGACCCACGTCCGGTTCTGGGCAGGGTCGACGTTCTCCATGCCGTTTTCCCATGAACCATTCACGCGGACCAGCAGCTTTTCGCCCACCGCCGGCACATTGGCGTCGAATGCCGCCCGCCAGAAATTGTCGGTGCCGATTTGCACGTTCGTCGCCGCGAAGGCGCGCTGGCCCGGGGTCTTCGTGATTACATTCACCGTGCCCCCGGGCTGAATCTGACCATATAGGATCGACGCCGGCCCTTTCACGATCTCAACCCGCTGGACATTCACCGTGTCAATATAGGCCGTGCCCACAAATCCGTTGCGCTGGGGCATCAATTGGTCGAAGCCGCGGATATTGTATCGGGTGTTCCCCGCGTTGAAGTCGCGCCCGGCACTGGTGACTCCGGGGGCATACTTGACGATGTCGATGAGATCGCGGGCATTGATATCGACAATGAATTGCTCAGTGAACGCGCTAACCGAGAACGGCAGGTCGCGAATCGGCGTGTCGATCCGGGTGGCGGAGACCGAATTGCCGGCGCGATAGCCCTTGTCGGCTGACGTGGTGACCTGGAATTCCGACAGCCGGACGATCTCATCACCCGCCGGCGTCACGGCGGGACCGGCCTTGGCGGGCTGGGCGGAAAGATGCGCTCCAACGAGGAGCGTGCAGGCACATCCGAGGACGGGCGAAAGACGGCGCATGGGGCCGGGGGGTAGACAAGGATTCATGGTGTCGGGGGTTGACCAACGACGGGCAAGGGAGGGAACCGTCATGTGATAATTATTAACTTCAGACCGTGACAAGTCTAAAGTTTCGCCTGAGTGATTGCATCGCCCTCCCCACCGCCGCACCATCGCACCATCGCGCCACGGGGCCACCTCAATGCCTGCGCCCATGACCAGCCGCACCGTCCCCCGGAAAACTTTGACCGAAATGTTGATCGGCTACTTCAAGGATTTCGGCGTCCTCAAGGAGACGCGGGCCGAATACTGGGGCATCCAGATCATCAACTTCCTCGACTCGACCACGTATTTCGGCCTGCTCACGATTGCGGCGGTTTTCCTGTCGGACGATCTCGGAATGAATGATCGCTCGGCCGGCTATACCATCACGCTTTTCACCTCGGCCACGTCGCTGCTGCTGCTGTTCTCCGGCATGGCCACCGACTGGCTCGGGATCAAACGCTCGCTGAATTTTGCACTCGGCGGTCACCTCGTCCTGCGGCTGGCCATGGTGTGGGTGGGCCTGACGCCATCGCTGCCCCACCGCGGGCTGATCGCGGCCGCGATCTTCCTGCTGATGGCGCCGTTCATGGCCGCGCTGCAAACGATTTTTCAGGCCGCGACGAACCGCTTCACGACGCGACGCTCCCGCAGCGCCGGGTTCAACATCTGGTATCTGTTCATGAACATTGGGGCGGCCGCCGGCGGATTCTCGATTGATATTGTCCGGAAGCTGCTGAACCTGCCCAACGTCCATATTTTCACGCTGGGTGTCGTCATGGCCGCGCTCTGCTTCGTCGTGGTGAAGCTGACCATCAAAGATGAGAGCCAGCTGGTCAGCCCGGACGATCCGCTCGAGGCACAGAGAAAGCAGAAGCAGGTTCCCCGCAAAAACCCGCTCCAAATCTGGCGCGAAATGATCCGCGAACCGGCCTTGTGGCAACTGCTCGTGCTCGTGCTCCTGATCGTGGGGGTCCGCGCCGTCTTCGCGTATCTCTATTTATTAATGCCGAAGTATTGGCTGCGCACAATCGGACCCGATGCGGCGATCGGCACGCTCAACGCGATCAATCCGATTGGCATCGTGGCCGGTCTGATCCTGGTCATTCCACTCGCGAACAAGTTCAGCGTCTTCAAAATGCTGGTTTACGGCGCGATGATTTCATCGGTTGCGCTGTTTCCCATGGCGGTACCGTGGACACTCTATGACATGAGCATTGCCAACGCGCATTATACAATGGCGCTGCTCTGTATGATCCTCGTGACCATCGGTGAAGTCGTGTGGTCGCCCAAGCTATATGAATACACCGCCGCGATTGCACCGAAAGGCCAGGAAGGCACCTACCTTGGGCTCTCGCTGATCCCGTGGTTTGTGGCGAAAACTCTGGTGAGCGCGTTTTCTGGACACCTGCTGGAGCGCTGGTCACCGGAAGCCGTGACGGTGAACGGCGTCGCCCAGCCGCTGCAACAGGCGATGTTGGCGGGAAGCATCGGCTATTGGGACCGACCCGAGGCCATGTGGCTGCTGCTGGGCGCCTACGCGTTGGCGGGCTGTATCGTCGCCGCATTCCTGGAGAAGTGGCTGACGAAGGGCGTTCGCGACCATCGGTCGGCCGCCGCAACTTCGGCGAGTCAATCGTAGCGCGGGCACCGGTGGGGTGCGGGGTGTCCACCCGCCATTTCCGGGGGCGACGATCTTTCGCGAACACGAAGCCTTCCGCCCGGTCCAACCCAAGTGTGGCCGGTGCCTTTTTCATCCGAAATCGGCGACGTCCATCGTTTTATTGAAAGATCATGAAGACCACCCTGTTCCGCGCCGTCTCATCCGGCGCATTCTCCGCCGCCATTGCCGCCCTTGTCTTCGCTGGATGCTCCCGCGAGGAACGCGCGGAGGCTCGCACGAAAACGAGCGAGGCGTACGCCGAAACAAGAGATACGCTGAGCGACGCCTGGAAGGACGTGAAGTCGTACACGTTCGAGAAACGCGGTGACTTCACCGCGGAAGCAAAGGCCCTTAGCTCGAAGATGGAGGCTCAAGTGAGCAAATTGCACGCGACCTATGCGGACGCCAAAGCCAGTGCCAGCCGCAAGGCCGCGATGGCCGAACTCAAGGACTCCGAGGCGGACTACAAGCAGAAGCTCGACGCCTTGAGCCATGCGACCGCCGATACATGGGAAAGCGCCAAGCAGAACGTGATCGCTTCTTGGGATCGGCTCCAGGCGTCCTACTACAAAGCGCGGACCGATTGAGCGCGCCGGGCGCGGGGCCTCATCAAGCGCTAATCAAGTTGAGTCGGCGCCCGTTCGAGGGTGGCGGCGTGGGCCGCCACCGCGCGTTTGATCGCGTCGAGCGCCTCGGGGTGCGCCGGGGCGACGTCGATTTTCTCCGAAGGATCGATCGCGAGATTGTAGAGCAGCGGCGGCTGATGCGCGTCAGGCTTCGGCTGGCCGTAGCCGGCTTGCGTGGAGAAGTGGGCTTTGAAATTGCCCAGGCGACAGGCGAACAACTGCTCCCCCCGGTAGTAGAAGAACGGCCGTTCGGACAGGGCCTCCCCGCGAAAGAGGAGGCCGCTTATATCCTGGCCGTCGAGGACGCGATCGTGCGGCAACGGCGCATTCGCGAGCGCCAGGCAAGTCGGGAGGAGGTCGAGGGTCGAAATGGGAACCGACGTCACGCCCGGCTGGATACGTCCCGGCCACCAGGCGATGCCCGGCACGCGCATCCCGCCCTCCCATGTGCTGCCTTTGCCTTCGCGCAGCAGCCCGGCACTGCCCCCCTGGTTGCGCTGCGTCAGCCACGGGCCGTTGTCGCTGGCGAACACCACCAGCGTGTTTTCCGCAATGCCCGCGGTGCGCAGGGCCGCCAGCATCTGGCCCAGGCTCCAATCGAGTTCCTCCACCGCATCGCCATAGATGCCGCGACGGCTGCGGCCCTTGAACTCGGGCGAGGCAAACAGCGGCACGTGCGGAAAGGTGTGCGCAAAATAGAGGAAGAAGGGCGCGCTCGCGTGCTCGCGCACGAAATTGACCGCCGCCTGCGTATAGCGGCGCGTCAGGGCGGCTTGATCGGCGGGCTGCTCCACCACCTTGCCATTCTGGAGCAGCGGGACGTTCCAACCATCGGCGGGCGGGTTCGGCGAGCCGGAGGAACCGCGCGGCAGGTCCGCGCGCCCGTCCATATCATTTGAATACGGCAGCCCCAGACTGAAATCAAAACCCTGATCGTTGGGCCGGCTGCCTTCATGAATGCCCAGGTGCCACTTGCCCACGTGGGCCGTGGCGTAGCCTTTCATCCTCAAGGCTTCGGCCAGCGTGATTTCGCCGGGCGGCAGCCC
>JBBRCR010000192.1:0-14137 GCA_038204695.1 Opitutales bacterium
GTAGATACGCACGATGCGCGCCTTGCGATCCTTGGGGCGGCGCTCCGCGAAATAGCCCGCCTGCGCTTCGCCGACCTTCACGTTGTCGAACGTGAGGTAGTAATCGATGTTGGCGTTGAGGATCAGCCGGTCGTAGGCGATGACGGGGATCCTGGCGTCGTTCGCCGATTTCACCGCGCGGGTCATGGCGGCGCCGTTGTGCGGCACGATGACCAGGACGTCGACGTGGCGGCTGATGAGCGATTCGACATCGCGCACCTGGCGGGTGTCGTCGCTGTTCGCCGACTGCACAATGACGGTGGCACCGAGCTTTTGTGCCTCCGCGATGAACGTGTCGCGATCACGCTGCCAGCGCTCCTCTTTCAGCGTGTCAAGGGAGAGGCCGATGACCGGTTTCTCGCGGGACGCGAGCGCCAGTGGGGCGAGGGTGAGTGAAAGGAGGAGGACGAAACGGGTTTTCATGCGGGGCCGATATGCGGATTTACAACCGCGGGCGAATCGTGAGGCTTGTGAACGCGTGACGCTGGACAACCCAAAATTGCTGACGCTGCCGGCCGCCGTGCGCGAGCGCGACCGAGTGCGCGTGGCCGGCCGCCGGGTCGTCCTGACGAACGGCGTGTTCGATCTGCTGCACACCGGGCACCTGTATTACCTGCGGCAGGCGCGGGCGCTCGGTGATGCGTTGTTCATCGCGTTGAATGCCGACGCGAGTGTTCGTGCGCTGAAAGGCCCGAGCCGCCCGGTGCAGAACGAGGAGCAGCGCGCCTTTGCGCTGGGGGCGCTTGCGTGGGTCGACGCCGTCGTGATTTTTGGTGCGCCGCGGCTGACCGCGGAGATTCGGGCGCTGCGGCCCGACGTCTATTGCAAGGCAGGCGACTATACGCTGGACAAACTGAACCCGGAGGAACGCGCCGCGCTGGAGGAAGTCGGCGCGGACATCCGCTTTGTGCCCTTCCTGCCGGGATTCAGCACGACGAATCTAATCGCGCGCATCAAGGCGGCGGGGGAAGTGTGAACGTGCGAACACCCATCACCGGAAACACGCCATGCGTATCATCATTCTTGGTTCCGGCCGCGGCTCGAATGCCGAGGCCATCCTGCAGGCTCAGCGGGCGGGGCAGCTTGGCCGTGCGAAGGTTGTTCAGATTTTCTCGGATCGGCCGGCCGCGGGAATTCTCGACCTGGGGCCACGATTTGATGTCCCGGCGCACTTCCTCGATGCGGCTCCGTTCAAGACCAAGCTCGACGGCGAGGGCGAGCAGCACTACCTCGCGGCGATTCTGGCCTGCCGGCCCGACCTGATCGTCCTGGCCGGATTCATGCGGGTGCTGAAGCTGCCCTTTCTTTCCAAGTTCGAGGGCAAGATCATCAACCTGCATCCGAGCCTGCTGCCGAGCTTTCCCGGACTCGATGCCATCGGGCAGGCGTATCGCCGCGGCGTGAAGATCACGGGCTGCACGATCCACTATGTGACGCTCGACGTGGATGGCGGCCCGCTCATCGACCAGGCGGCGGTGCGCATTGAGGAAGATGATACGCTGGAGATGCTGACCGAAAAAATCCACCAGGCGGAGCATGCGCTGCTGCCTTCGGTGATCAGGCGATTGAGCGGTGAGTCGCCGTAATCGGACATGAACCAGCGACCGCGCATCCTGATCATCGAAGATGAGCCGGCGATTGCGGACACGTTGATCTACGCGCTGAAAACGGAGGGTTTCGCGCCGGAATGGTGCTCGACCGGTCGCGCCGGGATGGCGGCGTTGCAGGCCAAGCCGTTCGCGCTGGTCGTGCTCGACATCGGACTGCCCGACGGGAGCGGGTTGGAATTCTGCAAACAGATCCGTACCGGCTCGAATGTGCCCGTGCTGTTTCTCACGGCGCGCAACACCGAACTGGACCGGGTGCTCGGCTTGGAACTGGGGGGCGATGACTACCTGACCAAGCCCTTCAGCCCGCGCGAATTGACGGCGCGGGTAAAGGCGATTCTGCGGCGCACGAACGGGGCGTCCGCGCGGAGCGGCGAGGAGGAGCCGGCGCCGTCCGCTTCGAGCCCGGTCGACGCTCCGGCGATGCGCTCAGAGCTGGAGGTCGACGAAGACCGGTGCACCGTGCGCTTCCGGGGGACGGAATTGCAGCTGACGCGTTATGAATATCGGCTCCTGAAAACACTGGCGGCGAAACCGGGCCGCGTGTTCACGCGGGAACAATTAATGGCGTCCGCGTGGGAGGATCCGGGCGCCAGTCTCGACCGGACCGTCGACGCGCACATCAAGACGCTGCGCGCGAAACTTCACGCCGTGGCCGCCGATCGCGATCCGATCCAAACGCATCGGGGAATCGGATACTCGCTGCGAGCGGAGCCAGGCTGACCCCGGGCGTCCGCGAACCTGAGAACAAATGAGAATTCGCACGGCGGTCTTCGGCGTGTATGTCACCGCCTCCGCGGTGGGCTTTGCGATCCTCATGACGCTCGTCCTGCGGGACGTTCGGCTGCGCTACATCGAATCGATGCGCCGGACGCTGGGGGACACGGCTGCTTTCCTGGCGACGTTTGCCGGCGAGGGTCCAGGTGACGCCGCCTGGGCCCAGCGGCTTTCTCCGTTGCCGGCGCAGACGGATCGATTGCGGGTTTTTGCGTGCGATGTAAACGGGCGCGTGCTGTTCGATGCCGCGGGCGGCCGCGATGTCGGTCGGGTTTACGAGTGGCCGGTGCGCGGCGGAGAATCGACGGCTTCGGAGAACGAGTCGGAGCCGAGTGTCGCGATCGCGGCCGGAGAGCTGCGCGTGCGCGCGAGTGTTCGTCGCGGCAGCGAGATCGTCGGCTGGGTCGGGGTGGGGCGGCCGCTCGCGACGGTGACCGAAGGGATCAGTCGCGCGCGCGCGGAATTGCTTTGGTCGGCCGGCGCGGTCGCGCTGGTCATGACCGGGGCGGGTTGGTGGATTTCCTCCAAGCTGACGCATTCGCTCGAGCGCCTGACGGAGTATGCGTTGGCGGTGCGCGATGGCCGACGCGCGGAGCCACCGGCGTCGCGAGCGCGGGAGATTGCCGCCCTCGTTCGCGCGTTCGAAGAAATGCGCGTGACGCTGGAGGGGAAGGCGCATGTTGAACGCTACACGCAGGCGCTGGCCCACGAATTCAAGGCGCCGCTTTCCAGCATTCGCGGCGCCGCTGAACTGCTGGGCGAGGACATGCCGCGCGCGGAGCGGGCCCGGTTCATCGCGAATCTGCGGGCGGAGTCCGATCGGATGCAGCGCCTGGTCGATCGCCTGCTGGAACTCGCGGCGCTCGAGGCCCGGCATGGACGCGTCGAGTTCACCTTGCTTGATTTGCGCGAAATGGCAGCCGAAGCGGTGACTGCCGCGTCAGCGGTGGCGGCGCAGCGTGGAGTTGTTCTCGAATTGGCGGCAGGAGGGGGCGTCCGGGTTCGGGGCGAAAAATTCCTGCTCACCCAAGCCCTCGGCAACCTGGTGCAAAACGCGCTCGAGCACACCCCCGCAGGTGGCCGGGTAAACGTGCAGGTGGCGAACTCCGGCGAGCGCGCCACGGTGGTGGTCGAGGATACGGGTGCCGGTGTCCCGGCGTTTGCGTTAGAGCGCGTGTTCGATCGATTTTATTCGCTGCCGCGACCTGATACGGGCCGGAAGAGCAGCGGACTGGGTTTGAGCATTGTTCGCGAGATCGCGCATCTGCATGGCGGCGAGGCCAGGCTGGAGAACCGGGCGGAGGTTGGCGCGCGCGCGTGGCTGGAGCTTCCAGTCGCATAGCATGATGCCGGGCGGGAACACCGCGTGATGGGATGCGATTTCATCGCGAATTCACGCGGGGTTCACACGGACTTCATGCCCCCTCGGCTTACTTGGGGGCATGACTCAGCCGCCGCTTCTTGCTGTATCCAAAAATATCGTTCGCCAAAATGCGACCGCGCTCAAACTGCTGCTGGTGGCGATTCTGGTCGGGCTCCTGCTCGTGCCGCTGGGCATGGTCGAAAGGACTCTGCGCGAACGACTGGCGCGTCACGATTCGGCCGTGGCCTCGATCACAGAGGCCTGGGGCAAGTCGCAGCGCCTCTTCGGTCCGGTTCTCGTCGTCCCCTATAGCTTCAAACAGGAGACGGACGAATGGACGAACATTACCGCGGCGGACGGCCGGCGAACCCGTGAACGCGTGGTGCGCACCGTTATGGGCGAGGCGTTTTTCCTGCCGGAAGAACTCGAGGTACAGGGTGCGCTGGAGCCGTCCGAGCGGGCCCGCGGTATTTATCGGACCAACGTCTATGCGGCAAAATTGCGGATTGCCGGGCGGTTTGCGCCGCCGAGCTTCGACCCGGTTGCGATGGCGGCAGCGGACGTGCAGTGGTCAAGGGCGCGCGTCGCCGTTGCGCTGAGCGATCTGCGCGGAACCCGCGAGACACTCACCCTGAAGTGGGGCGCGGTCGATGTGCCGCTGCAGACGGGTGCGCGGCTCGAGGGTTTTGGCTCCGGTTTGCACGCGCCGGTCAGCATGAGCAGCGGTGCGGCACCGGTGGATTTTTCGCTCGAGCTTACCCTGAATGGCAGTGGGAGCCTGACGGTCGTGCCGTGCGGGCGGCAGACGAAAGTCCAGCTGAGTTCGCCCTGGCCTGATCCAGGGTTCGTGGGTGCGTTCCTGCCGGTGCGGCGCGAAGTCGGCGCGGATGGGTTCGATGCCACGTGGCAGGTCAGCCACTATGGCCGGGATTTTCCGCAGATGTGGGCGACCCAGGGGGCGGTGCCGCCGCCGACGGTGGCCACGATTGAGGGCTCTGCTTTCGGGGTCAGCGTCATGCGAACGGTTACGGCCTATCGCACGGTCGAGAGGGCGATCAAGTATGGCGTGTTGTTCCTGGCGCTGCTGTTCGCCGCGTTCTTTCTGTTCGAAACGGTGTGCGCGATCCGACTGAACGCGTTGAACTATTTGCTCGTCGGCGCCGCTCTGTGCCTGTTCTACCTCGGCCTGCTCTCGCTTTCGGAGTTCATCGGGTTTGTCAGCGCGTATATTGCGGCGGCGGCTTCGTCAGTGGCGCTGATTGGGCTTTACAGCTGGAGCGTGCTGCGCAGCGCGTGGCGCGCGACGCTCGTCGGGGTGATGTTGGGCGGCGTGTACGGCTATCTTTACTTCGTGCTTAGGATGGAGGACTTGGCGCTGCTGGCAGGAACAACGGGGCTATTCGCGCTGCTTGCGGCCGTGATGTATGCGACGCGTCGGCTCGATAAAGGAGAAAACCCTGCAATCACGGTGCCGGAGGCCGCAGCGTCATGAAGACGCGCCCGAAGCGCGTCCCGCGACTCTGGTGCGCCTTGCAGGGTTTGCTTCCGCTGGACGGACTCGATCCGACGGCGAAACGGATGGCAGTCACCCTGGCGGACGTTCAAGCGCCCGCGGTCGCGAAGCGGAAATTCGGCGGAGATGGTCCGGCCAATGACAATCCGGGGAGTGTTTGGCCGCTGATCGTCGATTCGTATTGCGCCGATGGCCGGGGCGGCGACGGTGACCGCGATGAGTCTCATCGAAGTGAAGGCGGAGATCCCCGCGTCCGCGACTGACGCGGCGGACCAAGCGTTGCTTGAAGCGGGCTTCGACCGTTGGAGCATCCTTGAAGATCTGCCCACGAAACGCGCATGGGTCATTGGCATATTGCCGGACGAAACGGAGGCTCGCAATGCGTGGGCTTCTGTCGGGGCGGCGCTAAAAAACGCGGGCGTGGGCGCCGCGCTCGAGCCGCACCTCCGCACGTTGAGTGATGCGGACTGGCGCGACAGCTACAAAGCGCATTTCAAAGCGTGGCAGTTCGGCCGCCTGCATTGGGTGCCGGTTTGGGCGCGGGAGCAGTTCTCGTTGCCCGAGGGCGACGCGGTGCTGTGGCTGGATCCCGGCTTGGCGTTTGGGACCGGCAATCACGAGACGACGCGGCTCTGTGTTGAGCGTCTGGTCGCGTTGGCCGGGGAGCGCGGCGCAACGGGCCGGGTCGTGGATGCGGGCTGCGGGTCGGGCATTCTCGCATTGTCAGCGGCGTTGCTGGGATACACCGACGTGGCCGGATTTGACCACGATCCTGAGGCCGTCCGCGTTAGTACGGAGAATGCAGCGGTGAACGGTCTCACCGGGCGGGTCCGTTTTTTCCCGGCCGATTTGCCGACGGGGTTGGCGGGCATCGCGGCGGATGTAGTAGTCGCCAATATTCAGGCGGACGTGCTGATTCGTTTCGCGCGCGAGTTGGTGGACGCGGTTGCCCCCGGCGGCGCGCTGGTGCTGAGCGGAATTCTGGCGGGCGAAAACAGTACAGTTCGAACCGCGTTTGAGCGGTTGACCCCGAACTGGTCAATCAATGCGCGGACGATGGGCGAGTGGAGCGACGTTTTGTTAATCCGGCCGTGTGGCTGAGGCGCGGACGCGAACTCAGGGAAACAGTCGGCGGTTCGCGCGCAGCTCCGTGGCCAGCCTTTTCAGGTATTCCTCCCGCGTGATCTCGCGAGCTCCAAGCAAGGCGAAGTGCGGCGTCAGCTGTTGAATATCCAACCACGTGGCGCCCCGGGTTCGCAAATGCCCGATTAGGTGCAGCACGCACAATTTGGATACATCAGTGAGGCGGTGAAACATGCTCTCACCGGTAAAAACGCCGCCCGCCGTCACGCCGTAGAGCCCGCCGACCATCGTGTCGCCATCCCAGGCTTCGACACTGTGGGCGAAGCCACGCCGGTGCACCTCGATGTAGGCGGCGATCATGGGCGGCGCGATCCAGGTTCCGCGCTGGCCCCGTCGCGGGGCGGCGGCGCAACTGCGAATGACGGCGGCGAAGTCGGCATCGATGGAGAACCGCAAGCGCGCAAGCGTGCGCGCTGATCGTCGGAGATTGCGCGGGACATGCAGCGCATCGAACTCGAGGATCGCGCGGCGCGGTGGGCAAACCCATGGAATCGGGCTGAACGGAGTGGAATCCGGCCACGGAAAAATGCCGTGGCGGTACGCGGAGATGATGCGTTCGGCCGTGAGATTATAGTCAAGCGCCACCAACCCGAGTTCGTCTCGGGGGTCAGGGGGAGACCAGGTTATCTGAGGCGCAGCCATGCCGCACGAAGCGGGACGAATCTGGCTTCCATCCGGAGCGTCGCGAGAAGTATCTGATTTGCCGAATGCGGCAATGCGACTGTTGGCTGTATATCGTTCTCCCCAGCTGGGCGGGCAAAGTGGCATCCTGAGCGGCGCGTAACTCCTTGCGTGTTTTCGCCTGGGTTTGCTTCGCTCCGGCGAAATGAACGTAGCGCAGCATGCCGCCACTTTCCGCGGTGACGTTGTGGAACCCGCCCGCCATCGGGCGAGGCTGCTGTTGGCTTGTGCACGGTGGGTGATCGTGGCTGCCAGTTGGGGCAATGTCTGCGTTCAGGCCCATGACCCCGGGATTAGTACGGCGCAGGTGCAGTTGTTTCCCGATCGGGTGGAACTCGTCACGGGGTTTGCGCCGGCCGACGCCGAGATGCTACTGCCGGTAGCAGCGCGCACGGGCGAGCCGTGGAACGATATACAATTTGAATCCACGCGGGACGCGCTCCAGTTGGTGGCCCCTCGATTATGGGAAGTGCAGGCGGGGATCGAAATGCTGCCGGTGCGGCTGGTGCGCGTTGAACTTTCTTCCGGAGACGCGTTGAATTTTCACCAGGAGTTTCTGCGGCCTGACGTTCCGATGGTGGTGTTGCGGGCACGGAGTATCGCGGGTTTGCCGCCGGGCCACCGTCAGTTCGTCATCGTGATGGATTCGCGCGGATCGACGATCACGAAGAAGTTGTTGAGTGTCCGCGACAGCACGATCGAGGTGCCTTTGGGCACCCAGGCTGTCGCCGCCAGTGCCGAGTCACCGGCCGCGAGCGGTGCGCCGACATTTTGGGGATTTGTGCTGCTGGGAGTGGAGCACATCTGGACTGGCTATGATCACCTGCTTTTCCTGCTGGCGCTGCTGGTGGTTTGCCGGACGTTTCGCTCGAGCGTCGCCATCATCTCGTTTTTCACGATCGCCCATTCGCTGACGCTCGCGCTCGCGACGGTGAACCTGGTCCATCTCCCCGGTAAACTGGTGGAGCCGTTAATTGCGTTATCAATCGTGTTTGTCGGGGCGGAAAACCTGTGGCGGCGCGGGGTTGAACCGCGCGGGCGCTGGTTCGTGACGTTCACATTCGGGCTGATTCACGGGTTCGGTTTTGCGTCCGTTCTTCGCGATCTCGGAGTGGGCCGTGGCGGAGAGGGCATCGCGATGCCTTTAGTGGCGTTTAATCTTGGCGTTGAGGCAGGCCAGCTTGCGGTCGCTGCGATCGTGTTGCCGTTATTCTGGCAGGCGCAGAAAACCAAGTTGTTCTTGCGCACGGCGGTGCCCGCAATTTCCGCGATTGTCGCGTTGGCCGGGCTTTATTGGCTGGCGCAGCGGACGATTCTGGCTTGAACGGCCGGCGGCTGAACGCGAGCGCAGCTTCAGCGGCCGGCGGCGGACGGGCCGCCGTGTCGCTGGCGATCAGGAGAATAAATCCGTGGCCGTTCGGCTGAGAAATTCGTCCATGTAGGCGGTGGTCGCCTTGCCCTCGATGAAGACGGGGTCGGCCATGATGGCGCGATGAAGGGGGATCGTGGTCTTGATGCCGCGGATCAGGTACTCGCTGAGGGCGCGGTAGGCGCGCTCCAACGCAATTTTCCGGGTCGTACCAAAGCAAATCAACTTGCCGATCATCGAATCATAATACGGCGGAATTGTGTAGCCGCTGTACGCATGTGAATCGACGCGAACGCCGTGCCCGCCGGGTGCGTAGTATAAGCCGATGGTGCCGGGAGAGGGCGCGAAATTGCGCGCGGGATCTTCGGCATTGATCCGACATTCTATCGCGTGCTTTTCAAACTTCACGTCGCCTTGGTCGAAACCAAGCTTCTCCCCGTTGGCCACGCGGATTTGCTCCTTGATGAGGTCGATGCCGGTGACTTCCTCCGTCACGGGGTGTTCAACCTGGATGCGCGTGTTCATCTCGATGAAGTAGAAGGAACCTTTGGCATCCACGAGGAACTCGATCGTACCGGCGTTCTCGTACTCGGCTGCTTCAGCCGCCTTCACGGCGGCTTTGCCCATGCGCTTTCGAAGGTCGGAAGTCAGAAACGGCGAAGGGGACTCCTCGATCAGTTTCTGATGCCGCCGCTGCACGGAACAGTCGCGTTCGCCCAAGTGCACGATTTTGCCATGACTATCGCCCAGAATCTGAAACTCGATGTGGCGTGGCTTTTCGACGTATTTTTCGATGTAAACGGAGCCATTACCGAAGGCCTTTTCGGCTTCACCGCGTGCGACGTGGTATTCCTTGGCGAAGGAAACATCGTTGTGGGCGATCCGCATTCCTCGGCCGCCCCCTCCTGCGACCGCCTTGATAATCACCGGGTAACCGATCTTCCGAGCAACCTTCACCGCATCGCCCTCGCTCTCGACCGGTCCATCTGATCCAGGGACAATGGGTACCCCCGCTTTCTTCACCGTGTCCTTGGCGACTGACTTGTCGCCCATCATTTTGATGGATTTTGATTTGGGTCCGATGAACTTGATATTACAGGACTCGCATTGTTCGGCGAATTTTGCGTTTTCGGAAAGAAATCCATAGCCGGGATGGATCGCGTCAACGTCGGCGATTTCGGCCGCGCTGATGATACGGTCGGCGCGGAGATAGCTGTCGGCGCTTTTCGGTCCGCCGATGCAGATGGCCTCATCGGCGAGTTGCACGTGCAATGACTGCACGTCTGCCTCCGAATAGACGGCGAGCGATTTGATCCCAAGCTCGCGGCAGGCGCGCACGATGCGAAGGGCTATTTCACCGCGGTTGGCGATGAGGATTTTTTGAATCATCGGGGCAGCTTGAAGATGTGATGCAGCTCACCCCTGCGCGCCGAGGAAAAACGGTGACGCGTCAGAAAAGGTGTACTGCCGAAGCTCTCAGCCCTGCTTCAACTTGAAGAGGCGTTGGCCGTATTCAACAGGTTGACCATTTTCAACGAGAACCTCCACCACCGCGCCTTTGGCTTCGGCTTGGATCTCGTTCATGATCTTCATTGCCTCGATGATGCAGACGACACTGTTCTCGACCACCTTCGTCCCGATGTTGACGAACGGTTTGCTTTCAGGCGAGGCCGCCCCGTAAAAGGTGCCCACCATCGGCGACTTCACATAGGTGACTCCCGGTTCGTCGCGCAGCGCTCCTGCGACGGCGGGGGATTGCGGTGTGGGTGCGGGCGGCGGGTTGTTGTCTGTTCCAGAGAACGGCGCACTTGATCCGCGAGAACTCGTGACTACCGGCAGGCCGTTTGTCCCCCGTCGAATTTTTAGCTTAAAACCTTCTTCCTCGACCGCGAACTCAGTCAGCTCGGAGCGCTTCATGAGCTCGATGATTTGTTTAATCTGTTTAAGGTCCAAAAGGCTGCCTTGGTTGAGTTGAGTAGGCTGGAAGGGTTAGTTGGAATTAGAGGTCGGCCGTTCAAAAGTAATGCGAGCAACCAAGCAATCTCGGATTTCGGGCCATGAATGCGAAGTCCGCGAAAATGAGCCTGAATCGGCCAAAAAAGAACCAAAATCGGAGTGTTTTATTCAAAAATCGTCGAATTCTGCCGCCCCCTTGAGCCGTCACATTTCGGAATTCCCGCACTTTTGCGGCATCAGCTCACCGTAACTTCGAGTCCTTGGTCCGCTAATTGGAACTCGATGAAGCGAGCGCGCGAATTCGGCGGATGTACTTCGAGGCGCTCTCGGATCCGATTGCCCGCGGCGGCATCCCGCGTACACAAGAGCATGTAACCTCCGCCGCCCGCCCCAAGCAATTTCGCGGCAATGAGATCATCTCCGCACTCGCGCAGCAGACGTTCGATTGCCGGGTTTGTAGTACCGGGGTCCAGACGCTTGTTCAAATCCCATGATCGGCTGATGCAGCGGCAGAGTTCGCCGCCATCTGCTCGCTGGAGTGCCGCAAACAGTTCGTGCGCGTTTTGTCGAATAAGGGTCAAGGTCTGCAAGGTGGTGAACCTACGCAGAAACATGTCATGCACGATCTCTTTTAGGATTCCTTTGGCCAGCCGCGTGATCCCCGTGTAATAGAGAAGCAGGGTGCAATTCGCGTGATTCGCATCAAAAAGGTGGCCGGGGAGATACCGCACGTTTGGCGTTTGGGCCGGCCCGGAGATCGTCTGAATTAATTTGAGTCCGCGGAATAATGCGCCTGCCTGGTCCTGCCAGCCACCTCCCGTCGTGAGAAGTTGTTCCACCGCGAGGACCCGGTGGTAAAGATTGACCTCATCCCAACCGAGGCTGCATGCACGATTGAGCGCACCCAGAAGCGTGGCGCCCAAGACCGACGAGGTGCCCAACCCTGAACCCTTGGGCACAGCGCTCAGAAGGGAAATTTCAAGTCCACCGCCAAAAGCTTTCAGCCGCGCTCTTAGTGTACCATGGGACTTGCCGGAGGAAAACTCCGGCATAAAACCAGCAAGCGCCAATGCTGCCTTCGGCAGGCTGAACCCGGACCGTGGATCTCGAAATCCACCGAGCGTGTCATAAGTTCGGACGACTTCGCTGGAGCCCAAATCAATGGACCGGAGGTTAATCATTGGTTCGTTTATCGGACGAACAAACACCTGAATCGGAGGTTGGCCGTTTAGTAGCACCGCCACGTTCACGACCGCGCCGCCGAACTCCAAGCAGTAGGGAGGCGTATCCGTCCATCCGCCGGCTAAGTCCAATCGTACAGGGCTGCGACCCCACACAATTTGGTCCTCCTTCAACGCCAGCCGCGGCCTCGCGGGCGAGCGCCGAGCGGAGAAAACAATCGCTTTCCGTAGTTCTGCGTACGCTTGATCGGCGGAAAACCTCTGCGTACGAGGCGCTCCGAGTTCGCCCATGAACATCAGGAAGCGGGAGCGGTATTCAGGCCGGGTGACTCGCCGCAAAACCGACGAATGGTTGGCTTGGAGCCAGTCTCTCAATTGGCCGCCTCCATTCTGGCAACACTTCAAGATGGCCGCAAAGTCCTGCGCAAATACTCGGGTGTCCCCGGTTTCGGAACAGCTTTGGAATTCAGCCAGCAAAGCTGCGGCATGTTTGACGTTTCGGTCGGCAAAATACCTATGGAAGTTGAACCGGTTTGGGATCTCGGCGGCAGAAAGTTTCTGCGTTTTCTGAATGAGTTCCGTGATTCGACCATCGGGCTTGGCAGCAAAAAACCAATCGAGCAGTGCCTGGGTGATCGACGTTGCCGCCACAAGCGGGTAAATTGGGGCATCGAATACATCGGTGCTGTCTAAATCGAAACCGCGGCAGACGAGCCAATCTTTGGCATCGTGCCCACAGATCGTTGCGCCGGTGCCGGGCAAACCACGTAGGTTGTCATCGAGTGCATATGGGCGAAAGGCGTAGTAAATTTGACGGACCGGCGAAACATCAAGGCATTGCTCGGATGCCAGCCGTAGTTCACCCGCCGTGCTCGGAAGTCCGGTCACCAAATTGAATCCTCCGAGGACCAACGATCCCTCGGTGGCAACGCCGTCGAGCCAGACGGGTGCGCGAGGTGGAACTGCCACCTTCTTTGACGGACTGGCGCTGCGGTAGACTTTCGTCACTCCGTTGCCCAGGGAAAGGTGCCCAAAGGAGTCGAATAGCTGCCGGCTGGAGCCGACGTGAAAGAATCGCGCATTATCCAGTGGGATGACTCCAACGGTAAGATCAGACCAACCCGCGCGACCAAGACGTTGCGGAACTTGGCCGCGGCGGCCGAGGTTCGGGCCGATTTCGGAGTATAAGTCCAAGTGCGCTGGATACCCATTTGGAGTAGTAAATCGTTGCTGCCTTTCGTCCCAACCGGAGAGCCGGAAAAGAAAGCGAACCATCTCGGCGCTGAGCAGCCACAGCCCGGTGTCGACTAAAAAGTCGTAGCGCGAGAGGTGCTGATAGGTGACCTCGGGTGGTGGTTTTTGGAGGAAAAATGCAATCGGCAGCGCCGTGTTGCTGTCGGCTGCGGACTTGGCGACAAAATAGACGCCGAAATGGCAGGCTACTTCCGGCGTCACGCGCATTCCGATGCCTGTAATATCGCAGGTTGCGGGCGGGATTCGGAGCGGGTCGAACTCGAGCCAAACATCGCCGGATGCGACTAAAACGCAGGCTTTGGAGCCCGCTTCTTGGAGCGTTTGCCGGTAAAGGGGCAGCTGGAAGTCAGCGAGTGTTTGATCAAACCTGTGGGGTGCTCCCACGTCGAGTATTGGTACCGGCAGCATTGATTTTCCAATCCCGGAATAAGCCGGAAGCCGCCGGCTTTCCCCGCCGCCATGCATGACGAGAGAGGGAGCGGCGGTCAGCCAATCACCAAGAGGCCGTCGCTGCGGCCCAGTGGCAGTCCACGCCTCATGCAGCAGCGCAATGGTTCCACCTCCGGAACCGAGGCGGTGGCCAATGGGATCGCTGCCGATAAAACTGGCTGGCGCGTCACGGGTGAGAAGACCGCGGTCGCGCACTGACCCAAGAAAGCGGCGGAACGCGGGAGGCACGGAAACGAGCGTGCGAAGCATACTTCAGGAGGTTTTTCGACGGAGCGTAACACGCAAGGCTTCTCGGTGGCGGAACCGTCATCCGCCAACGTTTATCCAGAAAGCGGATACAGATATGGCGCGGCTGCAAGTGGGACGCGCGCGTACATATCTTTGAGAGGCGGTCCAAGCGGTCAGAACCAAGGCGAGATCGCGGTGGGTCCGGCACACGCAACGGGCCTAACCTGAAAATTTATCAGAAGGATTGGGAAAAACGATTGACGCGAGTTCCGGGTGAGTGCTTCGTGATCCACCCGACGCAACTTGGAGAACAAAATTCGACAGGGACGCGGTACGGGCAATAAGCGACGGTACTTGGTACGTAATTCCGGAGGGCTCTAAGTAAGAATTCCGGAAAATAGATTGACGAATGCAGGACCGACGTTTTTGGTTAAAACCTTTCCCGTAGAGGGAGGCTCTTTGAAATTTATTTTGTGCGATTGATTGGGACCCCCAATCAAGAAATTCAAAAGAAGTCGGCATGGGTTGAAAGACTCATGTCGCAGTTAGAATAGTAGTTCAGAATCACTAGGTTCT
>JBBRCR010000193.1:0-14083 GCA_038204695.1 Opitutales bacterium
AGTCCATGCATCGGCATCGGGCGGCGCACGCCATCGGCGCCGCGCCAGAAGAAAATGTCGCCGTGGTCGAATGAACGGCCGTTGAACGGAAAGAGGATTGGATTGCCGCCGCGGACTTTCGCCACGTCGTTGAAGTCGGCGTCCTCGGGCCAGTAGATGATATCGCGCACGGAGCCATCGCCGAGCGTGACGTTCCAGTTCATGAGACGCGCACCTTTCTCCGGCATGGCCAGAAAAGTGGAGTTGCCCACGCGCCAGCGCGAAAGAGTCTGCCCGAGATAGTTGATCTTTTCCATGGCCTCCGGCCAATGTTCACGATGCATGGCCAACGCCAAGAGTATTGTTGGAAAGTCGATTCGGCGCTGGCGTGGGGTCGCACTTGCTCTTGCCCCACGCGGCTGCTACGATTCGCCCGAATGACGAATTGGCTGTACCGGCTCCTCGGCGTCTGGATATCGGCCGCGGCTCTGCTGCCGGCCGCACCGGCTCGTCGTCCCGCCGCCGAGGGCGTGGAAGCGGGGGTGTATGTGATTCCGGTGCGCGAGCAGATTGGCTCCGCCGTGCTTTACGTGGTGCGGCGCGGAATCAAAGAGGCGATTGCGGCGGACGCACGGGCGGTGGTGTTGGACATGAAAACGCCGGGCGGCGCGCTCGATTCCACCTTGGAAATCATGGAGGCGCTGGGGAAGTTTCCCGGCACGACGGTCACGTTTGTGAACAACGAGGCGATGTCGGCGGGGGCTTTCATTGCGGCCAGCACGGAGGAGATTTGGTTTGCCCCGTCGGGCATTATCGGGGCCGCGGCGCCGGTGTCGTCTGGCGGCCAGGAAATCGATGCGACCATGCGCCAGAAAATTGTCAGTTACCTCAAGGCGCGGGTGCGGGCGACGAGCGAAGGCAAAGGGTACCGGGGGCGGGTGGTCTCGGCGATGATTGATGCAAACACCGAATTGAAGATTGGCGATGAGGTGGTGAAGGAAAAGGGCGAGTTGCTCTCGCTCACCGCGGCTGAAGCGTCGAAAACGTATGGCGAGCCACCGATGCCATTGCTAGCGGCGGGGATCGCCGCAGATGTGGACGAGTTGATCACGACGCGCTTCGGCGCGCGGCAGAAGGTGACGACCCTCGACTTGACGTGGTCGGAGCAACTCGCGGTTTGGTTGAACACGATTGCGCCAGTCCTGCTGGGCATCGGCATGCTCGCGCTTTTCATCGAATTCAAAACGCCGGGTTTTGGGATTTTCGGCATCGTGGGGATCGTCTGCCTCGGCGTCGTTTTCCTGAGCAGTTACATTGCCGGGTTGTCGGGACATGAACCGGTGCTGGTCTTCATGCTCGGACTGGTGCTCGTGGCGTTCGAACTCTTCTTTTTTCCCGGCATCCTCATTGCGGCGATCACGGGCCTGGCTCTGATGCTCGGCGCCTTGGTGTGGTCCATGGCCGATCTGTGGCCGAACGAGCCCCTGTCGGCGGCGTGGTCAGCCGACGCATTTGCCACCCCGCTGGCGAATTTGGGCGTGGGGTTGGGGATCGCGATTGTACTGGCGGCGGCGCTCGCGCGTTTCATTCCGCACGGTTGGGTTCTGGACCGGTTGGTGGTTCAATCGACGGTAGCGGGGGCAGCGCAGATGGCCGGCGGCAATGCGGATGCAGTCGATAGTCTTGCGGCGCTCGTGGGCCGCGAAGGTATTGCCGTGACCGCGCTGCGGCCGGGCGGCCAAATTGAAGTGAGCGGACATCGCTACGAGGCGCGCGTGGAATTGGGCACGGTCGACGCGGGCCGTCGGGTGGTTGTCCGCGGGCACACTGATTTTGCCCTGCTCGTGGAGGAGGCCGCATGACGGCGATTGTGCTGCTCTTTATTGTCGGCACGCTGTTGCTCGCCGGAGAAGTCTTCCTGCCCGGTGGAGTGGCTGGGACGATTGGGGCGGTGGGATTGCTGGCCGGTTGCTGGCTCGCGTTTTCGGAGTACGGCCCGGGTATTGGCAGTCTGGCTACAGCGGCCGCCTGCGTCCTGCTCGCGCTCGCGTTGTATGTGGAGTTGGTCTGGCTGCCTCGCTCGAAAATCGGCCGCGGGCTGATTGTGCAGTGGACGAACACCGGGCAATCACAGCCGCCACCGGCCGAGGCCGCGAAAGTGGTGGGGCTGCCCGCCGTGGCCTTGACGACGCTCGCGCCCTCGGGCTACGTGTCGGTGGCCGGGCGGCGTTACGAAGCGTATTGCCGTTCCGGGCACGCCACGCGTGGTGCGGCGCTGACGGTCGAGGGCGTCGATAATTTTCAGCTCATCGTGTCAGAGACAAAAATTCCATGAACAACATCTCCCCGCTCGTGTTTTGGGTACCGGTCGTCGTCGTCATCTTCATTGTCGCGGCGGTCTTCCTCTCGTTTTTCGGCACCTGGCTGAAGGCGCGGCTGAACGGAGCGCCCGTCAGCGTGCTGAATCTCGTTGGCATGCGTCTCGGTGGCGTGCCGTACAGTGTGGTCGTCGATGCCCGCATCACCGCGGTCAAGGCCGGCATTCCATTGGAAGCCGACAAGATCGCCGCCCATTTCCTGGCGGGCGGAAATATAGTGCCAACGACGCAGGCGATCGTGGCCGCGCAGAAGGCCGGCATCGCGTTGAACTGGGACCGCGCGTGCGCCATCGACCTGGCGACAAAAGGTTCAAACAAGAGCGTGATCGAGGCCGTGCGCACCTCGGTCGATCCGAAGGTGATCGATTGCCCCAATCCGGAAGGTGGCCGCACGACCATCGATGGTGTCGCCAAGGACGGCATTCAGGTGAAGGTGAAGGCGCGCGTGACGGTGCGGACGCATCTCGAACGCTTCGTTGGTGGAGCGAAGGAGGACACAATCATTGCGCGCGTTGGCGAAGGAATCGTGACCACGATTGGCTCGGCTGAGAGTTACAAGCAGGTGCTCGAGTCGCCCGACAGCATTTCAAAGACGGTCCTTGCCCGCGGGCTCGATGTGGGCTCGGCATTCGAAATCCTCTCGATCGACATCGCGGACGTCGACGTGGGCGAGAACGTGGGCGCGAAGCTGCAGGAGGCGCAGGCCGAGGCAAACAAGAACATGGCGCAGGCGCAGGCGGAAATTCGACGCGCCGCGGCCGTGGCCCTCGAACAGGAAATGAAAGCCCGCGTGCAGGAGATGCAGGCCAAGGTGGTTGAGGCGCAGGCGCAGGTGCCCCTGGCGATGGCTGAGGCGTTCCGCGCTGGCCGGCTCGGCGTGATGGATTATTACCGGATGGAAAACGTCCAGGCCGACACTTCGATGCGCTCGTCGATTGCGCACCCGGAGGGAAAGAAGTAGAAGACGGGGGAAGACTTGGAAGACGGGGAAGACATGGAAGACATGGAAGACGGGGAAGACTTGGAAGACGGGGAAGACTTCCCCGTTTTCCCCTCTTCCAAGTCGCCCGCGTCTCACCCTCTTTTCCTCCTCCACTCCTGAAACATTCCAGTCTTCCCAGTCTCAACCTCTTCCCCTCTTCCGAATGGACTGGATACTCCGCAATCTTCCGCTGTTCGTCATTCTGTTCGTGTTCATCTCGATCGTTCGCGCGGTGATGCGCGCCCGTCAGCAGCAGGAGCAGAATCGCGGCGAGTCGAACGACTCGGAACAGCAACGCCGGATCCAGGAGATCCAGGAGCAGATTCGACGCAAGATCGCTGAACGCCGCGGTGAAACGACACCCGCGCCGCCGCGGGTGGACCATCCGTTGCCGCAGCAACGCCGCGAGGCGTCCACCGGCACGCCGCCCCTGGATCCTTTTGGCGGCGGCGGCACCCTGCGCCGCGCACTCGAGGAGGTTGAACGGCGCTTGCAGCCGGCTCCGCCGCCTTTACCCCCGCCGGTGCTCACCAGCCCGGCGCACTTCAACCGCGCCGAACTCGAGCGACAGGTGCAGCTCGAGGAACAATTGCGGGTGGCGGCGGAAACGAGGCACAACATCAAGCGGCGCGCCGACCATCTCGCGTCCGAACGTGACGAAGTCGCTCGCTCTGAAACTGGTTTGCTGACTTCTGCCCGAGCGCGGTTGCTCGCCGATCTTGCCGACCCGCACAGTCTGAGCCGCGCGATTGTATTGCGCGAGGTGCTCGGCCCACCTGTCGGTCTCAGGTAAGAGAGATGCGGAGGCGCGTGACTGGAGCGTGTTCCGGCCAACGCGCGGCGCTCACCGGGCCGGAGGCTGCTCCATCTTGGCTCGACCCGTGCCGGTGAAGCCAGTGGGGAAGCGCCGACCCTTGAACTCAACCGTCACGTTCTCGCCCGCACTCGCGTGGACGTAAATGGGCGCGTTCCATGGAACCACCTGCGACTGCCCTGCCCGCAACGTGCCGCGGAAAATGTCGGCCCCCTCTGAATTGTCGGGATTCTTGTAACACACGCGTACCACGACCGTGTCGGCAGCGATCAGCGTGATGGTCTGTTCGCCTGCGGCCGGAGTTGAACGGGCGATCGGGCTGGATGACGGCGGCTCCGCGCTGCCGCCCGTCATGAGAGACTTCACGACAAAAATGGCGATGATGGCGATGACCACGAGTCCGCCCCATTTGACGTATTTGAAAATAACGGCGGGATCAGGGCCGGTGGGCAGCGAACTGCCGGTCCGGGGATAGTGGGGCTGCGCCAGCGGCGATGCTGGTTCGGCCGCCGCCTCGTCCGGGGCTGGACTCCGCTCGGATTTTTCGACTGCGGTCGCGACTGAAATGTCCATTCGGCCGTAAACCTCGCGGTTTGGCTGGCGGGGTCTGACTTCGCCGCGACCCAACGCCGCGTAGTCGCTCAGTATGCGATCGGCCGGAACCTTGAGGAAATTCGAGTAGGTGCGCAGAAATCCGCGCGTATAGATTTCGGTGAGTCCGATATCGAAGTGGTTGCTCTCGAACTTCTGCAGGTAATCGCCCCGGATCTTCGTGGCTTCGGCCGCCTCGCGGATGGAGATTCCTTTTTTCTTGCGGGCTTCCTCGAGCCGTTCGCCGATCGTCTGCATGAGAGTGAGTTAGGGCCTTTTGATGCTGGAGGGGAAGGAGGAACTGACCGCAAACGCACAACTCACAGCGCGTCCAGGTCAACTAGTATTTCGCGGGGACTGGACCCGTTCTCCGGCCCGACAATGCCTTTTTCCTCCATGATCTCCATGATGCGGGCGGCGCGGTTGTATCCGATCCGCAGGCGCCGCTGGAGCATCGAGGTGCTCGCCCGGCGCGTGGACTTGAGCACGTCCAAGGCTTGCTGATACAACTCCTCGTCGTCGCCGAGGTCGCCATCGTCCCCGCCGCTTTCATCCTCGTCGTCGTCCTCCCGGGCGGCGCGATCGATGTGTTGTTGGACCGCCTGCGCATATTGGGGCGGACCGTTGCGCTTCAGGAACTCCACCATGCCCTGGACCTCGTCGTCGGAGACAAATGCGCCTTGCGCGCGCACGAGCCGGGATGTTCCGGGTGGTGAAAAAAGCATGTCGCCGCGGCCGATGAGCGTATCGGCACCCTTGGTGTCCAGGATGGTCCGCGAGTCGACCTGGGATGCGACCTGAAACGCGATTCGTGAAGGCAGGTTCGCTTTGATGACACCCGTGATGACATTCACGGAAGGGCGCTGCGTCGCGATGATCAGATGAATGCCGGCTGCCCGGGCGAGCTGCGCCAGACGCGCGATGCTCGTTTCAATTTCCGCCGGCGCGACCATCATCAAGTCGGCCAGTTCGTCAATAATCACGATGATATACGGCAGCCGCTCCGGAATATCGATGTCCTCCGTTGTCAGCGGATCGACACCGGTGAGCGATCCCTGTGGGTCGATCGGCGGAAGAATCTCGGGCTTGCCGCTCTTCTTGCGCGAATTGAAACCAACAATGTTCCGCACGTTGCACTTCGCGAAGATCTGATACCGCTGCTCCATTTCACCCAGCAGCCACTTCAAGGCGGCCGGCACTTTTTTGGGTTCGGTCACCACCGGAATCAGCATGTGCGGCAGTGAATTGAAAATCTTCAACTCGACCACTTTCGGGTCGACCATGATGAGCCGCACATCCTTCGGGCTCTTCGAATAGAGCACCGAGGCGACGATGGAATTGATGCAAACCGACTTGCCCGAACCCGTCGCTCCGGCGATCAGCAGGTGGGGCATTTTTGCGAGGTCGGAAATGAGTGGCTTTCCGGATACGTCCTTGCCCAGCGCGATCGGCAGCTCCGCTTTGGCCTCGGCCCAGTCGACGCTCTCGAGCAATTCGCGCATGCCGACCGGCGTCATATTTTGGTTCGGCACCTCCACTCCCACGGCCGCCTTGCCCGGAATCGGCGCCAGGATTCGGACCGACTGCGCCCGCATGCCCAACGCAATGTTCTTGTCGAGCCCGGCGATCTTTTCGACCCGCACGCCCGCGGCGGGAACCACCTCGTACCGCGTGATGACCGGTCCGACGTGAATCTCGCCGAGCGTTACGTCGACGCCGAACTCACTCAGGATGCGCAACAGGTTTTCCGCATTTTGCCGGTGCTCCTCCTCGGTATTGCCGGTGGCGGGCGGTGCCTGTTCTTTCAGCAGCTTCAGCGGTGGAAACTGGTAGTTGGCGTCTTCACTCTGCGGCAGGGCCTTGGCCTTCTTCGGCTCCTCGGGTTTGACGATGTTCAGTTCCACGCGGCCATTCGCGCCGGGTGAGCTCGAGTCGGCGCGCGGGCTTGGCGCTGCAACGACTCCGACGACTTTCACGGACTTGGGCTCGGCCAGAGGCTCCGGGGTGCGGAGTGCGGCTGCTTTAGCCAGAGGGTCTTCGGCCGTTCTTGCGACGAAGGTTTTCTTTCCGCTGGGACCAACGGGGGAATTCTGGACCGCCGCCGCGAGCGCCGCGGAAGCTGCACCGGTCGTGGCCTTCTGTTTTGCCGCTGCTTCTTTCTGCTTCTGGAGTTCCTCCGCTGCCTCGGCCTTGCGTTTCGCACGCTCCCTCCACCAGACACCGAAGTGAGTCACGATCTTCTCCAGTTCCGAACCGATATCGCGCGTGAAGATGAACAACTGCGTGCCACAGTAGATTGTACCGAGAAGGAGTCCCGAACCAAATTTCCCGAGGGCGTCCGCCAGCAGTTGATGATAGATACTCGCGCCGGCAATCCCGCCGAAACCTCTGGGGAAGTAATCACTGCCCCATTTTGCCGGGTCCGCGCCCCACATCATTTCGTCGAACATCGAAGCCACCCCCGCGAAGGACACACACGCGACGATTATAGCCACCGTCCGCGTGCCGGAGAGATGCTTCGAGTTGCGGATCGAAACATAAAGCAACCACAGGAAGAAAAAGGGCAGCAACCAGGTACTCGCGCCAATCGCGAACAACAGAATCCATACCGTGTCGGCGCCAACCCAACCCATCAAGTTCTTGCCGATCACGGTCGTTGATCGGAACGGGAGCCCAACCTGGGCGGCCTCATAGTCGAGTAACGCCACCAGCATGAATGCACCCAGAAAAAGGCAGATCAACGCGGCAATCCAATTCGGGCGATATCGCGCCGCATGAGTGGACGGACCGCCGTTTGGGTTTGAACTCTCCGACTTGGGCATTTTGGTGATCCAGCTGGAAACCTCTGCGGATTGGACGCTATCAAGCCAGCCCGTCAAATGTAAACACCCCCGCGGTCTTTTAACAAAAAACTCGTCTTCGTTCATGCGAGAACTCCTCCGCTTCCGGCCTCTGTACCAGACCCGCGTGTGGGGCGGACGCGTGTTCGAGGACGCGCTCGGTCGCACATTGCCCGGAACGGGGCCGATCGGCGAGAGTTGGGAGGTGGTCGACCGGCCTGAGGCTCAATCCATTGCTGAAGCTGGAATGTTCAGCGGACAATCGCTCCGCAGTATCCTGGGGCGGCACGCGGCCGAAGTGATGGGGCCGGACTGGCCAGCCGAGAAACCATTTCCCATTTTGGTTAAATGGCTCGATTGCCGTGAGCGGCTAAGCCTGCAAGTACATCCGCCGGCGGCGCTGGCGGAGGAACTCGAGGCCGAGCCCAAGACCGAAAACTGGTACATCGCCGAAACTGCGCCCGGCGCGGAATTAATCGTAGGGCTGAAGCGCGGCGTCACCCGCGAGCAGTTTGAACGCGCCCTGGCGAATAACACACTGGAAAGTTGTATCCATCACTTCTCGGTCGCAGCCGGCGATTCGATCCTGGTGCAGAGCGGTCAGATCCACGCGATCGACGCGGGCAACTTGATTCTCGAAATTCAGCAGAACTCCGACACGACGTATCGCGTGTATGATTGGGGGCGCGTCGGACTGGATGGGCGGCCGCGACAGCTGCACCTCGAGCAGTCGTTGCGTTCCATCGACTGGAATGACTTCGAGCCGGCACCGGTTCGCGCCGCGCCCACGTCGGGCGTCATCGCAGAATGTGCCGAGTTTCGAATCCGCCGGTGCGTTCTCGGAAGCGGCGAGCGCGTTCATCTGCGCGCCGGCGAACAACCGCGACTGCTGAGTATCGCGAGTGGGACGGTGCGAGCCAGCAGCAATGGCGGCGGGGGAACGCGGACTCCGTTCGGGCAGAAGCTGCTGCGGGGCGATAATGTTCTGGTGCCCTACGGCGGTGCTTTCACGTTCACGGCGGAAGTGACGGCGATTCTTTTGCTCACGGAAAATTTTGCCAGCGGATCGTGATTGGCGCGCCGACCGTGCGCCCAGGGTCGGGCGATCTGTCTTCGCCGAAACCCGTTGATGCACGCGCGCGGCGTACTCGCCGCTTGAACAATCGGGAAACCCGTTGTTAGTTCTGCGCCTTTGCAATCATGCCTGAGCCCGAAACCAACGATACATTGAACAATCAGCCTGCCGCGGCCACCGGCGTGGAAAACGCTCCGGCGACCGAATCAAGCGGTGCTCCGGAAGGCGCTGCGGCGGGGGCCGCCGCGGAATCCGCGGAAGGGCTACCCGATCTCGCAGCGCAACTGGCCGCGGCCAAATCCGAGGCGGCTGCCAACTACGACCGTTTCATGCGCGCGGCGGCGGATTTGGAGAACTTTCGCCGCCGGATGATTCGCGAAAAGGAGGAGTTGAGGACCACGGCGACAGGGCGA
This sequence comes from Opitutales bacterium, assembly GCA_038204695.1. Classification (GTDB taxonomy): domain Bacteria; phylum Verrucomicrobiota; class Verrucomicrobiia; order Opitutales; family Opitutaceae; genus ER46. Next base: position 9,073 of record JBBRCR010000193.1, read on the forward strand.
ATTTTGGAGGATATTTTTCCCGTGCTGGACAACCTGGGCTTTGCGATCAGCGCGGCCAAGAAGCCGGGCGCTGACGTCAAATCCCTGCTGGGCGGGGTGGAAATGGTACTCACGCAACTCAAGGGCGCACTCGCGACCCACGGCTTGAAGGAAATCAACCCGGCGGGCCAACCTTTCGATCCGCACCAGCACGAAGCGATCGCCCATGAGGGCGGCACCGATGTGAAGGAGGAGCACGTCACGCAGGTTGTGCGGACGGGATACTCACTGAATGGCCGATTGCTGCGGCCGGCGTCAGTGGTGGTGTCGAGTGGCAAGCCAAATAAAGGCTGAGCGCGCAGGAGTGCACTTGCCCGCGGGCGATCTCAGCGGCACATCCGCTGAGTCCGCTTTATCAACTTCCAGATCAACATGGCCAAGGACGACTATTACGAACTACTCGGCGTGGGAAAGACCGCCACCCCCGAGGAAATGAAGAAAGCCTACCGCAAGAAGGCCGTGCAGTTCCATCCGGATAAGAATCCGGGCAACAAGGAGGCGGAGGAGATGTTCAAGAAGGTCTCGCATGCCTACGAGGTCTTGAGCGACGTCGACAAGCGTGCGGCGTACGATCGTTATGGGGCGGCGGCGTTCGAGGGAGCGGGGGCGGGCGGAATGCGCGGGCCGAGTGGCATGGGTGGCGGATTCCACGATCCGTTCGATATTTTCCGGGAAGTATTCGGGCAGCAGGGCGGCGGGAGCGGCGGTATTTTCGAAGAGATGTTCGGGGGCGGCGGGGGTGGACGTGAAAGCAGCCGTGATGGCGCGGATCTTCGCTACGACCTCGAGATCACGCTCGAGGAGGCGGCGCGCGGATTTGAAAAGGAGATTTCGTTTCGCAAGAACATGACGTGTGAGCGATGCGACGGGTCGGGCGCGGAGCCTGGTTCAAAGCGCACGACCTGCCACACGTGCCGCGGCGCGGGGCAGATTCGCCGTTCCGGCGGAATCATCACGTTCACCCAGGTGTGTCCGACCTGCGGCGGAGCGGGCACGAAGGTGGAGAAACCTTGCACCGCCTGTCGGGGAGAAGGCCGGGTGCCGAAGACGACCAAGCTGAACGTGCGGATTCCCGCGGGCGTCGATACCGGCTCGCGTTTGCGTTCAACCGGCAACGGCGAAGCGGGTATCGCCGGCGGACGCCCGGGCGACCTCTACATCGTGCTTACGGTGAAGGAGCATGAGTTGTTCGAGCGACAGGGTGAGGATCTGTTTTGCGAGATTCCGATCAAATTCACGCTCGCCACGCTCGGCGGCACGATTGAATTGCCGACACTCTTCGGCAAAGCATCACTGAAGATTCCGCCCGGCACGCAGAGTGGCACGACGTTTCGCCTTCGCGGCAAGGGCATGCCGAGTTTGCGCGGCAGCCATCAGGGGGACCAGCTCGTGCGCATGCACGTGGAAGTGCCGCAATCGCTCACCGCCGAGCAGCGAAAGCTGTTGGAGGATTTTGCGCGCATCAGCGGCGACGCCAACGAGCCGACGTCGCGGACCTTTTTCGAAAAGGCCAGGAAGTTCTTCTGAGGCGTGGGGCGGATGAAATTGACGACACGGATGGCGCTGAATTGTGGGTGAGGCGCAAAGCAATTCGCGATCGCGCGAAGGCGAAGGCGAAAGTGAAGGCGATCATAACGACGGTCGGGGCCCGGCAAAATCGAAGGGTCGACGTGGTGCGGCCAGCGGTCGCCGCTCGCGCGAGATTCGTACCGCCGGGTGAAACGCGGGCGGTTCGTTCACGCTTCCCGACCGGCGCCCAGTTTCACATCCATCCAAACCGCCAGCGTGAGTACCGCACCGCGGGCGATGAACCTGGTCTCCGGTGCGACGGCCAGCAGCGTCATGCCGTTGAGCAGCGCGGTCATGACAAGTGCGCCGAAGATGACGCCCCCCACAGTTCCGCGCCCGCCTTTCAGCGCCGTGCCGCCGATGACACACGCGGCGATGGCATCCAGTTCCATCAGGTCGCCGACGGTGGTGGTCGCGGCGCCGGAATACGCCGTGGTCATGAAGCCGGTGAGTGCGACGGCCACGCCCATGAGGACATACGCGCCAACGAGCACGCGATTCACCGGAATACCGGAAAGGACCGCGGCTTCCTCGTTGCCGCCGATTGCATAGAGATAACGCCCGAACGGGGTGTGCCCGGTGAGGAAGTAAACGAGCGCCGCGGTCCCGGCGAGGACGAGCAGCGTGAGGGGCACACCGCGGAACTGGTTGCAAATCACCACCAGCCCGATGCTGGCGGCGCTCACTCCTGCCCAGAGCGCGAGTTCCGCCCCGGGCGGGCGCGTGGGCAGTCCGTGGCGCTGGCGTCCGGCGCGGCTGCGCCAGGCGATGATCCCGAGCAGGACGCCGATCGCCAGCGCGAGCGCGAGTCCCATGTAATCAGAAAGATAATACGTGGTAAGCAGCGAGTACAGGTTCGTGCGATCCCCGCGCACCACCGGCACCGTCGAATTCTGGATCACCAGCCAGAAGAGTCCCTTGAAAATCAGCAGTCCGCCCAGCGTGATGATGAAGGACGGAATCCGTTGCCGCACAATCAACGCCCCCATCGACATCCAGAGAACCATGGCGGCCAGGAGCGCCGTGCTGAGCGCGACGGCGGCGGGCCAGTCGTGCTGGAAGACCAGCACCGCGGCAATGCCGCCGATCAATCCCACCCCGCTGCCGACCGACAAATCGATCTGTCCCGTCAGCAGGATCATGAACATGCCCAGTGCCAGCGTGCCGATGATCGAAAACTCCACGATCAGCTGCGTGAGGTTCCGCGGCCCGAGAAAGACAAAAGGCTCGTCGCCCAGCCATGCACCCCGATCGAGCCGCAACGTGAAATACGTCGCAATGACGAGCAACGCGACCGGCATCGCGACGTTCTGGAGCCATCGGCGGACGTTCATGAAAAGAAAGGCGCGATTCAGGCGGCCCGCCCCATGGCGGCGGCGAGCAGCTTTTCCTGGGTGAACTCGCCGCGGGCAAACTCGCCGCCGATTCGGCCCTCGGCCAGCATGATGATCCGGTCGCACAGGCCGACCAGTTCCGCCAGTTCGCTTGACACGAGGAGAACTCCCTTGCCCTCGGCGGCCAACCGGCGGACGAGTTCGTAGACTTCAACCTTGGCACCCACATCGATGCCGCGCGTTGGTTCGTCGAGCATGATGACGACCGGTTCGGTCATCAGCGCCTTGCCCAGAACGACCTTTTGCTGGTTTCCGCCCGATAGCTTGGATGCCACCGTGCGCTGATCCCGCGCCTTGATCCGGAGTGAGTCGAACAACTGCTGATTGCGAAGATGTTCCGCGGTGTGATCGATCCGGCCGGGCGCGACACGGAAGCGCCGCAGACTCGAGAGTGAAAGGTTGAATCCCACACTCTGGCCGAGGACGAGGCCATGACGCCGCCGATCCTCGCTCGCCAGTACGAGCCCTCGCGCAATCGATTCACCCGGCGTTGGTCGCGGGTAGGTTTCGCCCTTCAGACGGACTCCGCCGGATACACGGTGACCCCATGCTCCGAACAGATGCATGAGCAATTCCGTGCGGCCCGCGCCCATCAATCCGCCGAAGCCAAGCACTTCGCCGGCCCCCAGCTCGAACGAAATATCGCGCAGGAAGGGGGACCGGCCGTGCGCGCGGCTGACCGAGAGATCGCGAACCGCGAGGAGCGGCGTGGTGGGCCCCCCGGACCGCTCGGATGCTTCGGAGGCGTCCGCTGTCGATTCGGACCGCCGTGGAAACAACTGGGCGAGTTCGCGCCCTACCATGTGTTTGATCACGAGGGGAATCGTCGCCGCCCGGGTGCTGAGCGTGGCCACGCTTGCACCGTCGCGCAGCACGGTGATGCGATCGGCAATCGCGAAGACTTCATCCAGCTTGTGCGAGATGTAGATACAGGCGGTGCCCTGGGAGCGCAGCCGGCGCAGGTGATCGAGCAGCACCGTGACCTCCTGTTCGGTCAACGCCGCGGTGGGTTCGTCGAGCACCAGCACGCGCAATTTTTTGTCCATCGCCCGGATGATCTCGATCAACTGCTTTTGGCCAATGCCTAGCGTTCCCACCCGCGTTTGCGGAGCGATCCGCAATCCAAAATCGTCGAGCAGAACAGCGGCGCGCCGGTGCATTTCGAGCCAGTCGATCCGCACGCCGCGTTTTGGCTCACGTCCGAGAAAAATGTTTTCCGCCACGCTGAGCTCATCCACCAACGCGAACTCCTGGGTGATGACCGCAATGCCGGCCGTCTCCGCATCCCGAATACTGCGAAACGCGACGCTCCTTCCCTCCACCAGAAGTTCACCCTCGTAACTGCCGTGGGGATGAATCCCGGCGAGCAGCTTGATCAGCGTGGACTTGCCCGCCCCGTTCTCTCCGCACAGCGCATGGACCTCGCCGGGGTGCAGATCGAACGCGACCTCCCTGAGCGCAACGACGCCGGGAAACCGTTTCGTGAGCCCGCGCGCTTCGAGGAGTGGCATGGAATGGTTGCCGGCACCGGCCGGGTGCCGTGCGGGCGGTGTTACTTCAAGTCCGCCGCCTTGTGAAAACCGTCGGCGACGACCGTCGACATGAGGTTCGCCTTGTCCACCAGCACAACCTGCTCGAAAATCGATGGTACCTTCTTGTGTCCATTGTCGAGGGCATCGGTGGCGGCTGGGCGGCGGCCTTTGGCGACATCCACGGCGACGCGTGCCGCGAGCGCGGCGAGGTTCTTGAGCGGCTTGTAGACCGTCATGGCTTGCGTGCCGCGCTGGATTCGCTGGCACGCCGCCAGGTCCGCGTCCTGGCCCGTCACCAGCACTTTGCCAGCGAGCCCTTCCTCCAGCAGCGCCTGGATCGCGCCGCCGGCGGTGCCGTCATTGGAGACCACGACGGCATCTATCGTGCGGCCTGCTTTCGTGATTGCAGCGTTCATGATTTTCTTCGCGTTCTCCGGTTTCCAGTCGAGCGCCCAGTCTTCGTGCACCACCTCGACC
>JBBRCR010000194.1:0-14052 GCA_038204695.1 Opitutales bacterium
GGTGAGTATAATATTGCCAGTGGGATCGAGCGCCAGTCCGGCGGGCGCGTAACTGGATATGACTGGTCCACTGCCCACAATCGGAACGCCGGGAGTTAGAAAGCCTCGCTGCCCGCCGAAGCGCGCTTCCGCGCCCACACCGTCGATTGCGGCGCCGTAGCGGCCGGGTTGCCCCGCGAGCGTCGAGACCGTACCCGCCGGTGTAATTTTTCGAATCGTCGCGTTACCGTAATCGTGGATGAACAGATTGCCGGCCCGATCCATCGCGAGCGAGCCCGGGCTCATGAAAATCGCTTCCGGGCCAACCCCGTCCAATCCGTTGTTCGGCGGTAACGTGGTCAACAACCGCCCCGCCACCGTTGTCACGCTCGACTCGGTAAGTGAAATACGGCGAATGATTGGCCCGTCTGAAATATACATCGTACCGTCCGCCGCAAAGCAAAGCGCCTGTGGGCTCATGAAGAGTGCGGATTCAAAGGGCCCATCGAGGATGCGCCGTTCGGTGCCGAATTTGATGAGAAAAGTCACCTCTCCAGTGTTCGATATTTTGCCCACTCCATAGTACGATATTCTTTCCACGCCAGTCTTCGAGACCTTGCTCACGGTCGCTCCTCCCGTGAAATAAAGATCTCCGGAAGGATGAAATGCCATGTCTGCTGGCGAAAAACTCTCGAGCCTCTCGCCCGTGTCTGGCGCGGACGACAGCGTCAGGGTCGTGAACACATATCCGTCCTGCGCCCAGAGCGGATGGAGAAACAATAAGGCTCCGGCCAGTAATGCGACCCGCCGGCGGGAAATGGCTGGATGTAACATAAGCGGACGCGATGAGACGGCCATCCGCTTCGCCACTGCAAAAGTTCTTTCTTCCGTAATTCCGGTCGTCCGAGGTTTGAAGCGACTTTGCTGTCGGTCATGCTTCACCCTACTCTACTATATATCAAAGGACTTCACTTTGGTTTTTGTGCCATTCAGCGCCTTGCTGCCGGAGCCGCGCGCGACGGCGGCCGCTCTATGAGCATTGCGGGTGCGGTGAATGAAACGTCGCGGGACGCGACCTCGGACTTCATAAGGACCGTCCATGATGTCTCCGGAGGCGCCCGAATATTCCCGATCGAGCGTCGTGCTCACGCCGTTCAAGAAAATGCCGAACGCGACGGCCGGCTATCGACACGATGCGTGCAGTGGCCCCGAATCATCGTTTTCGAGACATACCTCCAACCCTAAAATGAACCGCCGCATTTTCCTGAAGCACAGCACCCTCGCCTCCATCGCGCTCACGGCGCCGTCCGCCCGCACGTTCGCGCAGACGCGCAAGAAGCCCCAACCCAAAGCGCCGCCGCTACCGCTTGCCGGCACGACGCCACCCGTCCTGCAAAACGCCTCGGAAACAGCCGTGACCGTCTTCTGGACGACGAGCGGCCCCGCCACCGGCTGGGTGGAATATGGTGAGTCGCCATCTCTTGGATACGTGGCGCGCGGCGAGGTCGAGGGCCTCCTCCCGTACGACCACCGCGTGTTGCGCGTCCGCCTCACGGGGCTCACACCCGGCCGAACGTACCATTACCGCGTCCAGACGGCAGCGTTCGATTTCAGCCATCCTTACAGCGTCGGGCGAGGCGCCGCGCAACCGGGTCCCCTTTATTCCTTCACCACGCTCAATCGAGCGGCAGCCACGACGAGTTTCATCGTCTGGAATGACACGCACCAAAACAAGGATACGCTGGCCAGGCTCATCGGTCACCTGCCGAACCATCCGGCGGATTTCCTGGTTTGGAACGGCGACATGTTCAATTTCATCATGTCGGAGGAAACGCTCATCCAGGAGTCGCTGCATCCCGCCGGACTCGAGTACGCGGCGACGCGGCCCCTGGTGTTCTCCCGCGGCAATCACGACGTGCGCGGTAGTGTGGCGCGGATGTTGGGACGCACTCTGGAGCCGCCCGCCGGCAAATATTACCATCGTTTTCAGCAGGGGCCGGCCGCTTGCCTCGTGCTCGATACCGGCGAGGACAAGCCCGACAACGACCCGGAGTACGGCGGGCTGGTGGATTTCGCGAGCTACCGTTCGACGCAGCGGGAGTGGCTGGCGGCAAACGTCGCACAACCGGAGTTTCAGTTGGCGCCGTTCCGGATTCTCTTCACGCATATTCCGCTGCGCGGTCGCGGAGCCAGCGCGGACTCGCGGGAAAAATGGGAGTCTCTGCTCCGCGCCGGCCGCGTGGATTTCGCCATCAGCGGGCACACCCACCAGCATGCCTATCACGAGCCCACTCCAGAGCAGCCGTGGCCGCTCCTCGTCGGCGGCGGTCCGGCCGCGACGAACGCGACGTTCATTCACGCGCGCGTCACCGCGGAGCGCCTCTATATACGCCTGTTCAACCTCGAGGGGAAAAACCTGGGCCAGTGGGAAATTTCACGCCGGGTTTGAACCGCGGCAGCGGTTTGCCGTGATTCCGATCCGGCGTGACTTGCCGGAGGTGGGGTGATGAAGTGCCGCCACCATACCCCGGGCCCATCCCGTCGGCACCCCAACTGTCGGCATGGCCAACACACCAGTAACGATGCACCACATCACCGCCAGTCGTTGTCTTCACCTGTTCCCGCGGCGGTTGCTTTCCGCAACCACCCTGTTTGCCCTGGTCTTTGTAGCCACGATTCCATTACGCGCCGCCGACGCCGGCGCGGGCAGCATCGCCGGGTCGGTCACCAGCAGCAGCACGCGCAATGCGCTCCAGGGCGCCACGGTGACCGTTTCCCGCGCCAACCGCACCGTGCTGACAGACGAGGCCGGCCGGTTTCTGATCACGAACGTCCCGGCAGGCGTCGTTGACGTCGTCGTCAGCTACGCCGGTTTCAACGACGAGCGCACGCAGGTGAACGTGAGCGCGGGGGGCGCGGCCATGCCGGTCGATTTGCAGCTGCGGTCCTCCGAGGTGATCACCTTGGAGAAATTCACGGTGGAATCAGTCCGCGAGGGCCAGGCACTTTCGATCACCGAGCAGCGGAATGCGCCGAACGTGAAGAACGTCGTCGCGTTCGATGAGTGGGGCCTGCTGCCGACCCAGAACGTCGGCGAACTGGTGTCGCGGCTGCCCGGCATCAGTTACACGGTGGATGAGGACAACCTCATCATGAATGTGAGCATCCGCGGCCAGCCGGTGGGCTATACGCGGCTGAATATCGACGGCATGTCGTCGACCGGCGTGGGCGGCGATGGCCGTTCGGCCAGCTTGCACGCCTTCTCGGGTTCGCAATACGAACAGGTCGAAATCATCGCCGGTCAGACGCCGGACAAGCGGGCCGATTCCCTCGGTGGCCAGCTGAACCTCAAGACGCGTTCCCCGCTTGCCATGCAGGAGAATCGCCGGATCAGCTACGGCTTCGGCGCCCGCTACTTTCCCTCGTGGTCCGATCGCAATTACGCGGTGTCCGAACGTCCAATGCGCGGCGATGGCAACTTCTCGTGGACGGAAATTCTGAGCGTGGGGGGCGGCCACCGAAACCTCGGGCTCGTCGTGGGTGGCGCCTATCAACGTGTCATCAACGGCCACGATTGGGACAGCGTGTTGTACGAGGCCACCACGAATCCGGTCGCGCAACCGCGTGATTATTCCCGCTGGAGCGGATTCAACGACCGCTTTATCAAATCCATCAGCGCGCGCGCCGACTATCGGCTGTCGCCATCGACGCTCGTTTCCCTGCGATTTCTATACAACGGAGGTTCGGAACCCTTCTTCAACTATACACAAATGAATCCGTGGATCAGCGCGAACATCACGGTGAATGATCCAGTGACGAATCCAAATGGTGGCATCAGGCCTGGCTATACGCAGCAGCGGATCGAGTTTTTACCCGTCGCCACGGCAACGCTCGGCGTGCCGGTGGGTGCTGCGCAAATGAAGATGAGCGTGCGCAAGGTTTCGTTCACGAGCAAGAATCCCACGGGCACGCTGGCCTTCGAGCACAACTGGGGCCGCTTGAAAGTCGACCACGCGTATCGCTGGAGCAACACCCACTGGGATTTGGGCGCCGGCCGCAATCGCGAAGGCGGCCAGCTCGACCTCCGGACGAAGGATCCGATCGGATTCGTTTTCGACTTCTCCAATCCCCGCGGGAAGACGATCACGTGGACCGCGGGACCCGATCCCTACAACATCGGCAGCTACACGCCATTCATCACCACGGCCGCGAGCGCCTCCACGCCGACGCAGACCTCGGCCATTTTCACCAAGAGGGATACCGTCACCGACACGAACGAGGTGAGCGCAAACGTCCATGCGTCCTACCTCGTGCCAATCGAACTTCCCCTCACGCTCAAGACCGGGCTGGATACGGTGAATCGCCGCGTCAACAACCGGCAGGTCAATCCGCGGCGCTGGTTCCAAACCGCCGGCACGGTGCTGCCCACGGATCTCCTCATGCCGCTGACGGAGTTTGAACGGCAGAACTCCGATGGCCGCCGGATGCCGGTGGTGGACTCCGCGTACATCAGCACGACCCTGGGCAACCCGGCCCTCTGGACCGAAGACATCAACTATACTGCGACGCAGCAGTACACCAGCCGGCGTCTTCTGGAAGAGGGGGTTGATGCCGCGTATATCCAGGGGACCACGAAACTGTTCAGCCGCCTGACTGTTCTCACCGGCGTGCGCGGCGAATGGGTGACCACCGACACGTTCACCTACTTCCGGGGCCGCACCACGGCCCCTGCCCTCGAGCCGGACCACTTCAAACGCGCGGCGCTCGACTACAACAAGCTCTCGCGCGACGGCAAATACCACAAATTTTTCCCGAGCCTGCATCTGGCTTACGACCTGACGTCGAACCTGAAGGCGCGCGCGAGTTGGTCCAACAGCTATGGCCGTCCGTTTCTCGCCAACCTGATTGCCGCCCCCACGGCGAACGACACGCAGCGGACGGTGACCATCGGTAATCCTGAACTGAAGCCGCAGGTGGCGAAGAACATCGACCTGAAATTGGAGTATTACTATAGCGGCAGCGGAATGGTCACGGCCACGGTATATCAAAAGAAGATCGAAGACTACATCGGTTCATCGTCGCGTTCCGGGCTCTTGGTGCCAAAGGGGACCGACAACGGCTTCGACGGACTCTACGAGGAGTACGCGATCTTTCAGCCGACCAACCTCGGCTCGGCGGAAGTGCGGGGCTTGGAAATCGACGCCCGGCAGCGTCTCACGTTCCTGCCCGGGGCCTTGAAGGGCCTGACGGTACGCGGCAACATGACGCACCTGCGGACGAAGGGGAGATTTGCCGGTACGGTCGAGGTGAAGAATGGACAAATCGCGGAGTATATTCCGCGCGCGTGGAACGCGGGCCTGATGTACAACTACAAGAAGTGGGGAGCGACGTATGACGTGAATTACACCGCCGCCTACCCCGTGGTGGTCGGCATCAGCGCGACGGGCGCGTACACGACGGGGTCGTATTTCCGCCGTCCCCTGACGGTGATGAATACAAGCCTCAGTTACCGGGTGCATCCTTCGGCGACACTCTATTTTGCGCTCAACAACATCGAGCAGCAGGGGCCGGAGCGTTACACGTATCAGGCGGATCGCACGCGCTCGATCTTCGTTGTGCCGCGCTCGATCAAGATGGGCGTGAACGGCCAATTCTGATGGAAAACGCGGGCGGGACCTGTGCCCGCATCCACGTGTGCCGCCTCCACCGATGCGGAGACTTGGGGTCGAATCCACATTTCGAGGCACCGGATGCGTTGATTGCGCTCGTCCGGATCAGCGGGGTGTCGTCCGCCACCGGGCTGGACGGCCTTATCCCGGAGCGGGAGGCCGCCGTAGGAAAAATCAGGGCTGTCACTCGCGCTGCAACTCCCGCAGCGCCAGATGCCCGTCGAGGAGGTTGAGCGCCTCCGTGAGGTTCTCCTCGCAGTAGGCCTCAATCATTTCCGCCCGAATGCTCAGGACTTGCTCGTTCGTGAGATAATCCAGCATCACGGCCACAAACCGAAGCAACGCATTGAGCCGCTGCCCTTCCGGCAAGGTATCGATGTGAGCTCTGATTCCTCGAAGGAGTTCGCGCGTCTGGCCGTCAAAATCCATGCGGCACCGTTGGCAACCCCCGACAAACTGCAAATGCGGCGGTGCGAAAACGCCATTCTCCCGCGTCAATCGCCGCCGTTCCCCCGCCCTCCGCCATCAGGATGCCGATGGAGCTGAACGAAACCACCAGAAATGCGAGCGTGAAGACCGACGCCACCCCCGCCCGCGCCCGGCTGGCGGTCAGTACGGCGGCAATACGGCGAAACGAGCGAAACGCCACGAACAGCCGTACGATGCGAAACACCCGAAAGAGCCGGCCCCAGCGGATTGCGCTCCTTCGTCCGGCCGGCGGGCCGAAATTTCCCATTTTTTGAGTCGTGCGCGCAGCACCCGGTCGCTTAATTGGTCCCGAGACTCGGCCCCTTTGCCCCTTCTCGTGCTTTCCCCGGTTACTCCTGCATGCCAGTCGCCAAACCTCGCTCCGTTATGCCGCGGCCGGGCCGCGTACGGACGTACGTCCTCCCCCAAATGAATGCTCCAGACCCCGAAAATTTTGCCCCGCCCGAGGAAACACCTGACTTGCCGGCTGGCATGATGCCACAGCCGGATGATCTCCCCGTCGCTGAACCCTCGGGGCCGCCGGCCGGAACATAATCAATCGCACTCCTCGCGAGACGCCCGCGCTCGCAATTCCGTGGCTGCGAGCGCCAGCGAGTGGATGCCCGGGCACGGCCAACCGTGGGCTCGGACCGCCAGGCACGCTTCAGCGGATTTCCGCGTGATAGCGTTGGAGTGACTTCACCGCTGCACGGCCACTGCGCGACTCGGCAATGCCGATCACGGCGGCCCGGGCGGCCGCGCTCGTCGTGATGTAAGGCACCTTGTATTTGATGGCCGCCTTGCGGATGTAGCTGTCATCGATTTTCCCGGCCTTGCCGATGGGCGTGTTGATCACGAGGGCGATCTCGCGGCTCATGATCTCGTCCGCAATGTTGGGTCGCTTGACCTCGTTGATCTTGTAGCTGCGCTCAGAGCGGACGCCGCCCCGCTCGAGGAATTCATGCGTGCCCTGCGTCGCCTTGATCCGGAAACCGAGTTCCTGGAATTTGCGGGCGACCTCGAGCACGGCCGGCTTGTCCCGATCGGTCACCGAGATGAAGACCGCGCCGCTCGTGGGCAGCGGCGGGCTGGCCGCTTCCTGCGCCTTGAAATAGGCCAGCCCAAACGTCGACGCCATGCCCAGCACCTCGCCCGTCGAACGCATCTCCGGCCCCAGCACCGGATCGACTTCCGGGAACATGTTGAACGGCAGGACGACCTCCTTCACCCCGACGTGCGGAATGATCCGATGGTGAAGCGCGAGGTCCTTCAGCTTCACGCCGACCATCAGCTGCGTGGCGATGCGGGCCATGGGCACGTTGCACACCTTCGAGACGAGCGGCACCGTGCGCGACGCGCGCGGGTTCGCCTCCAGCACGTAGACCTTGTCCTGACAAATCGCATACTGGATGTTCATCACGCCACACACCTTCAGTTCGCGGCTAATCCGCAGCGTGTACTCCTCGATCGTCGCGAGATGTTTCTTCGGCAGCGATACCGGCGGAATCACGCAGGCCGAATCACCGGAATGAATCCCGGCAAACTCGATGTGCTCCATCACTGCGGGCACGAAGGCATCGGTGCCGTCGGCGAGCGCATCGGCCTCCGCCTCGGTGGCGTTCTCGAGAAATCGATCGATGAGAATCGGCCGTTCCGGCGCGAGATCGACCGCGCGGGCGACGTATTCCTTCAGCATGTCTTCATCGTGCACGACCTCCATCGCGCGACCACCCAGGACGAATGATGGCCGGACCATCAGCGGATAACCAATCCGCGCAGCAATGGCCCGCGCTTCGGTGAACGTGCTCGCCATGCCCGACTCGGGCATGGGGATCCCCATTTGCGCCATCATCCGCCCAAACCGGTCGCGATCCTCCGCCAGATCGATCGCATCGGGTGACGTGCCCAGGACTTTCACCCCGGCGGCCTCGAGCTCGCGGGCAAGGTTGAGCGGCGTCTGCCCGCCGAACTGCACGATCACGCCGAGGGGCTTTTCCTTTTCATAGATGGCCAGCACGTCCTCGATCGTGAGCGGCTCGAAATAGAGCTTGTCCGACGTATCGTAGTCGGTCGAGACGGTCTCCGGGTTGCAGTTCACCATGATCGTCTCGTAACCGGCCTCACGCAGCGCGAGCGCCGCGTGGACACAGCAATAATCAAACTCGATTCCCTGGCCGATGCGATTGGGCCCGCCGCCCAGCACCATGACCTTCCGCCGGTTGCTGACCGGCACCCGATCCGGGCCGTTGTAGGTGGAATAGTAATACGCCGCCTTTTCCACGCCGCTGACCGGCACGGCATCCCAGCATTCGACCACGCCCAGCGCGATGCGGCGCGCGCGAATCGCCGCCTCCGGCCGCCCGAGCAGCTTGCCCAGGTATTTGTCGGCAAACCCATCCTGCTTGGCCCGCACCAGCAGCGCATCGGGCAGCTCGCCGCCGCAATGCCGGAGGATTTCCTCCTCGAGCACCACGAGTTCCTTCATCTGCTCGATGAACCACGGTTTGATGTGGGTCCGGCGATAAAGCTCCTGCACGTCCGCCCCCTTGCGCAGCGCCTCATACATGATCCACTGCCGCTCGCTGCTCGGCTCATTGAGCATGGTCAACAGGGCGTCGAGCGGACGCGTGTTGAAATCCTTGGCGAAGCCGAGGCCGTGCCGGCCGTTTTCAAGTGAGCGAATCGCCTTCTGAAAAGCCTCCTTGTAGGTCTTGCCGATACTCATCACCTCGCCGACGGCGCGCATCTGCGTGCCGAGCTTGTCCTCCGCGCCGCGGAATTTTTCGAACGCGAACCGGGAGAACTTCACCACGACGTAGTCGCCCGACGGCGTGTACTTCTCCAGCGTGCCGTCGCGCCAGTATGGAATCTCGTCGAGCGTCAGTCCCCCGGCGAGCTTCGCCGACACGAGGGCGATCGGGAAACCCGTGGCCTTCGAAGCCAGGGCGGACGAACGCGAGGTGCGGGGATTGATCTCAATCACGACCACCCGGCCGGTCTCGGGGTCATGGGCGAACTGGACGTTCGTCCCGCCGATCACGCCGATCGATTCAACGATCCGATACGAATATTCCTGCAGTTTCGCCTGCAGCTTGGGATCGATCGTGAGCATCGGCGCCACGCAATACGAATCGCCCGTGTGCACGCCCATCGCGTCGACGTTCTCGATGAAGCATACGGTGATCAGGTGGTTCTTCGCGTCGCGCACCACCTCGAGTTCGAGTTCCTCCCAGCCGAGCACCGATTCCTCCACCAGGATCTGGCCCACCATGCTGGCCGCCAGCCCGCGGCTCGCGATCACCCGCAGTTCCTCGACGTTGTAAACGTGGCCGCCTCCCGTCCCGCCGAGCGTGTAAGCCGGACGAATAACCACCGGATAACCCACCTCGGCCGCTACCTTTTCCGCTTCCTCGACACTGAAGGCAGGCGCGCTGCGCGGCATGTCGATGCCCAGCCGCTTCATCGTTTCCTTGAAGACAATCCGGTCCTCCCCTTTTTCGATCGCATCCGCTTCCACGCCGATTATGCGCACGCCAAACCTGGCGAGGACACCCGCCTTGGCGAGTTGCGCCGACAGGTTCAGGCCCGTCTGGCCGCCGAGATTCGGCAGGAGCGCGTCCGGCCGTTCCTTTTCGATGATCTCCGTCACTGCCTGCACCGTGAGCGGCTCGATATAGGTCACGTCCGCCATGCCCGGGTCGGTCATGATCGTGGCCGGATTCGAGTTCACCAACACGATCTGGTACCCGAGCGAGCGCAGGGCCTTGCACGCCTGGGTCCCGGAATAATCGAACTCACAAGCCTGGCCGATGATGATCGGTCCGGATCCGATAATGAGCACTTTGCGGATGTCGTCGCGTCGCGGCATGGATGTTCGCGGACGCGCAGGTTGAGCTGGTAACAAAGGCGGGAGACTGAGCCTAATCGAAGTGCCTCGCTGAGGTGGCGCGACCGCGACGCGGTTCCTAGCAGCCGCACGGGGCGTCGCAATGGCTAAACCCCCGCGCCCCGCCGAGATTACCCCGCTGAATGACCCGTGATGTAATGCTTAACGTCGGGCCCGCCGGCCACGCATCTGACGGGTCACAGGCTCCCGCCCGCGGTTTGAAGTGGCAGGGACGTCCCGCCCATGTTCCGCTGTGGCATGGGCGTCCCGCCCAAGGCTTGAAGTGACATGGACGTCCCGCGCTTCCACAGGCGAGACGCCGATGTGACCGAGAACATGGACGGGACGCCCATGCCACGCCCTACAGCCGTCACCCGATTCCGTTCCCATGCTCCGCAAAATTCTTTTCTGGACCCACCTCAGCCTCGGGCTCGTCGCCGGACTCGCCATCGCGATCATGTCATTCACCGGCGCCGCGCTCGCGTTCGAGAAGGAACTGATCGCGTGGGCCGAGCGCGACGCCCGCATCGTCGAACCCAACCCCGCAAACGGACGACGGTCGCTTGATGAACTCATCACGGCGCTCCGCGCCGCGCGCCCGGAGGCGCGCGTCAGCAGCATCGCGTTGAGCCGCGATCCGCGTGCTGCGGTTGCGTTCGGGCTGCCGGGCAACGTTGTCCTTTACGCGAATCCATATACTGGAGACATCCGGGAGGCGCACGCTCCGCGCATCCGCGCGTTCATGCGGGCGATGCAGGCGTGGCACATCCGGCTCAATTTCCGCGCGGGCCCCGGCAATGCCGGTCGCATCATCAACGCCGCCGCCAATGCCGTTTTCCTGCTCCTGTGCATTAGCGGACTCGTGCTGTGGTGGCCGCGCGCCTGGAATTTCCGCACGCTGCGGCCATCGCTCTGGTTTGTGCGCGCGCGCGGCCGGGCCCGCGATTGGAACTGGCACAATGTGATTGGATTCTGGTGCCTGCCAGTGCTCGTCATACTGGTGGGAAGCGGCGTCGTGATTTCCTACCGCTGGGCGGGCGACCTGGTCCTGTGGCTCGCGGGAGACACCGCGAGCGCCCCCGCCGCCACATCGCCCGGCCGCCCACCTGCGCCCGGCGCCGGCCCCAAGGTGTCCGCGCCCGCCGTGTCCCCGCCACTCTCCGCCGTGCTGACCCGCGTGGAGCAGGAGGTGCCGGCATGGCGCCAAATCACGCTGCGTTTCAATCCCCCGCCCGGCGCTGGCTCCGCCCCGACGGGCGCCCTCAACGCCACCGTTCGCGCCGCTGACACCTGGCCGCGGTTCGCTGTCACGACGTTGACGCTGGACGCACAGTCGCTCGCGTTACGCCGAACGGAAACGTTTGCCAGCCTGTCCGCCGGCCAGCGGGCGCGCCGCTGGCTGCGTCTGCTGCACACGGGAGAAGCGTTCGGCTGGCCCGGCCAGCTGGCGGCGGGTATCGGGTGCCTCGGCGGGTGCATGCTGGTGTGGACCGGGATCGCACTCGCCTGGCGCCGCTTCTTCGGCCACGCCTGAACCCCGTGTACCTCGCACCCCTTCGCCTCGCCCGCGCCGCGGCAGCGCTTGTCACCCTGGTCATGACCGGCCTGCTGAGTCCATTTTACGGATACAGCGCGAGCCCCACGGACGCGATTCACGCCGGCGAGCGCGATCTGCAGCAGGTGATCGATCAGGCGCCGGACCACGCCGTCGTTCAATGCGATCCCAACCGCACCCTGACCCTCTCCGCACCCATTGTGATTCGAAAGCCGCTGACCCTCGTGGGCCTGCATGCGCGCCTGCCCGCGAAGCTCGGCAAGACGTCGCTGCTGCTCGTCGAGGCCAAAAACGTGTCGGTGCTCGACTTCGAGCTGACCGGCAACGCGGACACCGTCGATCAACTCGAACGGGCGCCGCTGATGGTTGTTCACCAGGGTGCGTTTCGCGTCGAACGGGGAACGTTTCTCAACAGTTCAAAGGACGGCGTCATGATTGATGCCGACGGCTCGAGCGAGCGCGATCTCGTCGGGGGCGTCGTGCGGGACATCGTGGGTCGCGGATGCCAGCGCGACACCGTGTCGATCAGCGGCAGCAAGGGCGAGGGTCGGCTGATCCGAAATGTTCTGGTGGACAATGTGCGCAGCTACAAGAGCGAGCGCCGCGGCGCCGTCGAGGTGAGCGATGGCACGGACAATATAACGGTCCGCAAGGTGTACGCCGAGGACTGCATCTATGCCATCGACGTGCAGGATCACCGCGCGCCGAAGCAGAGCAACCGGAACGTGCTCGTCGAAGATGTCTATGCCCTCCGCTGCAAGCACGCGATCCGCACGTCAAACTCGCAGCAGGGGCACCACAACCTCACGGTGCGCGACATCACGGCGGATTCGTGTCTCAGTCCGATTCAGATTTCGAATACCGACAACGTACACTTGACCAACGTCTCGCGTGATCAACCACGGCACCGAGTTCCCGGCCGTCCACGTGCGGCGCTGCCGCGGCGTCGCGATTCGCGACGTGGTGATGGAAAACGTGACGGGCAAAGGCCCGGCCCTCCTGCTCGAGGATTGTGATCAAGCGCTGGTCGACGGTTATAGTTTGCGGGGAAAGCATGCGGTCGCGAATGCCATCTGTTAGCGGCTCACGACGGGCGGCGTGTTCACCGGCCTGCGGATTACGAATGTCTGGGCCCGCGACGTGACGGGATCCGCCATCCTGCTGGAAGCGGTCGGCAAGGAGAAGGGAACCCTGACTGACTATATCATCACTGGGAATCTCGCCGCCGTGGATGACCGGATCAAGGGGACGCGCGCCCGCCTCGCGAACAACCAGCCCTGAGCGACGGCCGCCCGTTCTGGGTTTGGAGTGGCATGGGCGTCCCGCCCATGAATTTCGTTTCACCGGCGCAGCCGCAAGTTCGCACCCGGCGCAGCGCAGCGCGGACTTGGGGCGGGACGCCCCATACTCTTGAACGTACTGAAGTTCATGGGCGGGACGCCCATGCCACGCCGAGCACGGCGCTGCACCCGAAATTCAGTCCACTCGCTGGCGCTCGCAGCCACGGGCTTCGCAGCCACGGCCTTCGTGGCTTGCAACAACCTCAGCTCATCCGCACCGGCTGCGCCTTCTTTACAAAGTCGGGATCGATCGTGACGCCAAACCCCGGCCCGGTGGGACATCGGACCATGCCGTTCTCGCATCTGAGCGAGGAGGTCGGACATGAAACCGGGATCGTCACGTTGCCCTTGAATTCCTGATACGGACCAATGTTCGGCGTGAACGACGCGAATTGGACGACGTCGAGGTAACCGAGACCACCGCCCGACATGTGCGGTACCACGGTCATTCCGGCGGCTGCCGCCATTCGCGCCACGCGGGTTGCGCGAATAAACCCGCCGCCGTAATGCAAATCCGGTTGAACGATGTCGATCGCGCGGTTCGCCACCATCCAGTGCCAGCGATGCAGGCTGTATTCCTGCTCGCCACCCGCGATTGGAATCGTGAGCGCATCGGCCACCTGCTTCGTGCTCCAAAGATCGTCGAACTCACAGGGCTCCTCGTAGAACCCGAAGCGATGCAGCTCCATGATCCGGCCAATCCGGATCGCCTCCTTCGCGTCGTAGGAACTATTCGAGTCCGCATACAACGTCATTGCGTCGCCAAACGTTTTCCGCACGAGCGGAATCAGCTTCTCGGTGCGGCCGGGCAGCGAGTCGGCGTTGTGATTCATCCGCCCGCCCAGCCGGAACTTGATCGCCTTGACGCCCGAGCCGGCGACCAGCGATTGCAGATACTCGATTTCCGCCTCGGGCGTGTTGCCGCGATTGCCGCTGGCATAGTACACCGGGATGTCGCGCCGTTTCGATCCGCCGAAAAAATCCGCCACCGGTCGCTTCGCCGTCTGGCCCATCAGCTCGAGCAGCGCCTGCTCGACCGCCATCACCGAAACCCAATAGAGCTGGCCCTGCATCTTGTAATTGCTGCCGCCCCGATACACGTCCCAGTGCAGCTGCTCGATTTGCCGGGCATCCTGTTTCAGGAACGTTTTCAGG
>JBBRCR010000195.1:0-14052 GCA_038204695.1 Opitutales bacterium
AGGTCCGTTCCTTCAAGTCGACGCCGGTCTCGCGCGCAAGCTTAGCCACCAGATGCGTCGGAATGAGCTCGCAGAGCTGCCGCAACACTGTATAGTGACGGCGGTTCGGTTGTATAGTGCGTTTATTGTTCATCCCCCTGCTTGATAGCAGGTCAAAGCGCGGCAACCGAACCATTTTTTTGTGCGCAAGAATTCGGAAAATGACGAAATCCTATGGGACGGTAGTGCGCGCGTGTCGGGCTGCAGACAGGGCTTGTATAGAAGCGCATCAGCTCCAGGCCGTCCTTGCGCAATTGATCGAGATGGGGCATGCGCGCGGGGCTGCCGCGCCACGGCACATCGCCCCAGCCCTGGTCGTCCGCGATGATGAGCAAAACATTCGGTGGCACCTCCGCGGCGACGAGCGATTTCGCGCCCAGCGCTATAATAATTCCTATCAGCCAGACAGGCCAGGCGAAGGTCTTCGTCATTATAAGGAATGAATGTGGGTGAAGGGCTTCAGCCGGAACGAGGCATGGTTTCATGTTGAATTATAGCAGTCCGCCGCGCACGAGCCGGACAAAGTTGTATATGCGGACCGCGTCGCCCTGCGGGCCACGGCCGGTGGGAAAGCTGGCGGGGTTGCCGGCCAGGGGGTCGGACTTTGCCGAGCCGGCGCCATGCGCGTCTCTCCAGGATCCGTTCACAAAGCCCATCGCCCGTCCGAAAGATATATAGTTGGCGGTGGGCGTCGGGCCGCCGTCGATCAGGATGGTGCTCGACCAATAATACGGCCAGTCGGTCTGGCCGGCTTCGTTCACGATGGCGGTGCAGGTGAAATAGTCGGGATCAATCGCCGGGGAAGCGGTGGTGGCCGGGGAGCGGGTATAATCCACGAGACTCTGGAGTTCCTTGATCTCGGGCAGCCGCCAGTCGCCGTAGCCGAGATGCCGGGCCGCATTCATGGTCTGCACCCAGGCCAGTGCCTCCTGCCAGTTCAAGCCCTGGCCGCTGTCGGCTTTGGCCCAGGTCAGGCCCGTGGCGCGGTCGGCGATCGTGCCGTCGCCATTGTCAGCGAAGTCGTTTTTTCCGTAGGCTGGATTATCCCGGACGTAGCGAACATACAGGGCATTCCCGGTGGCCGGTCCGGTGAACTCGTTATAGCCCTTGATCCGGGCGTCCGCAAAGTTGACCCCAAAGACGGCCGACTGATTGCCCATGACGGTGCTGATATATTTTGTCGCGGACCAGTCCTGGCAGTCGATGATTCGCTCGCCGGTGTTGGTCGAATTGACCGGTCCGTAGGTGAACCCGAAGTAGTCGGTATTGATAAAAGGGATATAGCCGGCCGCCGAGACGATGGTGGGGCCGTTGGCTCCGCTGAACTGGATCAGCGAGTAGAGCTCCTTGATGGTCGGCATCCGCCGAGGTGTTTCGTGGTGCCATCCTCGCCAGCGCTTCGGCGTTGGTCTGCGCGCATTCACCCCAGCGGCGATCCCGCGCCGAGCGCGGCCGATGTGCGTGTGACCCGAATGCTCCGCGATGCAGCGAAAATACTCGAAATAGCCCTTATCGACCACGTGATCGTCGGTGACATCAGCGCCGATCCGCAAGGCCGCGGGGTGTATTCGTTCCGTGAAGCAGGCTTGTTGTGACGTTCGGGGCGCTCGGGCGCCCCTTATTTGGCCGATCCATGTGGTTGCACCAATTGCTTGACGATGTTATCGCAGAAATGCGATAGACGCATTGACCTTCCCATGCCTGCCTGCCACATTGTCTTTTACCAAGAAAAGGACGGAGATGCTCCCGTCATTGATTGGCTGAAAGAATTACGACAAACCGATGCGAAAGCCTTCACCAAATGTCGCGCCGCTTTGGCTCGTCTCGCCTCGCTTGGCCACGAACTCCGGCGGCCGGAAGCCGATCTGCTGCGCGACGGCATTTACGAACTGCGGATTCGCATCGGCTCCGTCAACTACCGCCTCCTTTACTTTTTCCATCAACGCACCGTTTCCGTCGTGGCGCACGGCTTGACCAAGGAAGACGTCGTGCCGCCAACCGACATTAACCGCGCCATCGCCCGAAAATCCGCCTACACCGCCAATCCGGCCACTCACACTTTCAAAGGAGAAATCGATCATGTCTAAGAAAACGACCGACGCGCTCAAAATCCTTGCCGGCATTTCAGGCAAAGATCCCGAGATGCAGCGCATGTTTGAGGAAGAGGTGGCCAACCGGGAAGTGGCCCAGAAGATTTATCAGCTTCGCACCAAAGCCGGCATGTCCCAAGCCGAACTCGCCCGGCGCGTCGGCACCACGCAATCGGTGATTTCGCGGCTTGAGGATGCCGATTACGAGGGGCACTCGCTTGCGATGCTCAACCGAATCGCTGCGGCGCTCAAACGCCGCGTCGAAATCCGTTTCGTGCCCCGCAAAACTCCACTTCAACCCGCGTAATCTACTCACCTCGTTTTTCGCCCAAGCGACGCTCGGAATCGGGTCGCGTTTGTGTGAGAAATGTTAGATTTTTTATCTCTCCCTCGTAGAAGTGCGCCCCGTGGGGGCGCTCGCCGGGCAGAAAGGAATATCCGCTCGGTCCACCAATGTACCTATCTGTGGTCCGCCAAATGTGACTACAAAAGGACTACAAGGTCATTTACGGGGCTACGTTTGATCCCGATCAGGTCCACTAGTTTCTTGAAATCCAAACCTTAGGAGCCTCTTTCAAAACCTCCCGAGCGGCTCGATTTTTCCTGAATTCCGCGAAATATTGGCACGATAAGTGCTTTGTATCTCGTTGTGATACAACTTCATGCGATTTTCCACCATATTCAGCAACAACTCTTCCCGGTACTCGAAGAAGAAATCGGAACGTTGAGCGAGCTCGACCGGCAATTTTGCGAAGTCATCTCGTTGACGGACCTGGGGCGGTTCACCCGGCCCTACGAGTGGTGCGGCAACGGCGCACCACCGCATGCGCGGGTCTGGTTGGTCCACGCCTTCATCGCGAAGAGCGTCTACCAGTTTCCGACGACCACCGCCCTCGTGGACGCGCTGCGCAGCCGGCCGACGTTGCGCCGACTGTGTGGCTGGGAGAGCGTCGGCGAGGTGCCGAGTGAACCGACGTTCAGCCGCGCCTTTGCTGCGTTCGCGGCGCACGGGTTGCCGCAGCAGATTCACGAGCACATGGTCAAGGTCCATGCCGGCCCGAAGCTCGTGGGTCATATCAGCCGCGACGCCACCGCCATCGAAGCGCCGGAGCGGCCGGTCGCCAAACCGGCGCCGGTGGAAAGAGCCCCGCGCAAACGCGGCCGGCCGAAGAAAGGCGAGACGCGTCCACCGCCGCCGTTGAAGCGACTGGAGTTGCAAGGGCCCCGCTCGCTCGAGGCCAACCTGGCCGACCTGCCGAGCGCCTGCGACGTGGGCACCAAGTGCAACAGCAAGGGCTACAAAACCAGCTGGATTGGATACAAGCTGCACTTGGATACCATCGACGGCGACCTGCCGGTAAGCGCCGTGCTGACCAGCGCCAGTGTGCACGACAGCCAGGTGGCCATTCCGCTCGCGCAAATGAGTGCGCAACGCGTGACTGCGCTCTACGACCTGATGGACAGCGCCTACGATGCTCCGCAGATTCACGCCTTCAGCCGCCAACTCGGTCACGTGCCGATTATCGACCCGCATCCTCGCAACGGCGAGGCGCGCGAACTGGCGCCGGCGCAGGCCGAGCGCTTCAAAGAACGCAGCAGCGCCGAGCGGGTGAACAGCCTGCTGAAGCAACGTTATGGCGGTCGCTGGGTGCGAGTGCGCGGAGCGGCCAAAGTCATGTGTCATCTGATGTTTGGCCTCGTGGCGCTCACCGCGACCGCGCTGTTTGCGCGGTTGGGTTGAAGCCCTGCTCGCGCCGCCCGCTCTGGACGGTTACTCTCGGGGTTCCCACCGGAACCCCCGCCACTGCTTCGGCGCGCACGACTGAAAAACGTCATCTGGCAGATATTCACATTTTTTCACCATCCGCGCTGGCCTGTGCGGTCCGCTTTTCGTGACTCGACGCGTTTCGTCCGGAGGGTCGCGAGGCCGGACGATAGCACCGAGCGCGTGGCCGACTGCTGCTCAAAAGGCGCAGGAATAGCCCACCTGCAACGCGCCGCGGCGAATAGCGAGGGGGTTGGCGACGCGGCGCGATGCACCATTTTGGATGTAGGAGTTGAGGCCGGCAGCGTATGTGAAAGCTACGGCAATTCTTGATCGCGACGTGATCTGGTATGGGATTGTCGCGGTGACCGACGCGTACGTTCCCCACATCTTCCGCTTGGAACCGCTCGAGTTGGATGCGTTGCGGAAGTCGTAGTCGCCGACGTTGCCGGCGAGATCGAGTTCGGTCCCGAGTTGTTTGAAGGGCAGGGCGACGGTGCCAGTCAGCTCAAAGATCGGACCTTTGCGCGACGCGTCGTAGTAGCATGTGGATGTGAGTCTCACGCCTGCGACCGTGTAGCTCAACGCGATGTTCGGCTCGACGATGGACCGAAAATGCCCTGCGTCGGTCGGCGCGATTGGAAAAAGGTAGATCGTGAAACCGGACGTTAGCCGGAACTGGGGGCTCAACGCGAAACCGTGCGTGCCGTAAAAATCGAATTCGGGATCAGATTGATCTGCGACCTTGTCCTTGAGCGGAAAATTGGCGGTTACACCCGCGAAGGAGTCGCCCGCCGTGACCTCAGCGGCTGGCTGCAGTGACAGGCCGCCGAGTCGCTGGCCGCGAAAAAGATAATTGGAAACCAAGGTCGTCGACACGACGGTAGCCGGCGCCGACGACGCGCCGGCGCTGATCGTGGTGGCACATGGGATGGCCATCAAAGCCACGAGCAATGGGCGGTTCATTGGATTTGGCGCCAGTATATGGGTGAAACCGGCACTTCCACGGCAAGGCCTAAGTCTCTCTCGGACTGCCACAGAGAATTTATTCTTAGAAGATTGAGGGAAATCGCTCGGATGTTACGTTTAAGAGTCAACCGCCATGAATCCCGACCAACTTGACAACCTGCTTCGCGACTACGCCCAACAGCCCCTGCCCCCGCCGGCCGCTGGATTGACACCCGGAGTCTGGCACGAAATCGAGCAGCGTCGTCGCAGCGTTTGGTGGTTGCGACTCTTCCCAATTTCGAGTTGGCGCGAGGTATTGGCCGAATCTCGGCTCGTGATCGCGAGTGTGGCACTGGCGCTGCTGACGGTGGCGTTGCCCGTCGCGGCGGCGCGATGGGCGGAAGCACCGCGGCTCGCGCGTAATTCCCTTCATCTGGACGTATTCTCGACGGGGTCGCCTGGCTTGCCCGCGACGTTGTTGGCCGACGCGCGCACGCGTTGAGCGCGTTTACCAGCCCCTTATGAAAACTTTACTCGGGATTTTCGCCATGGTTGTTACCGTGGCGGCGATTTCGTCGTTTTGCACGTTACGTTGGGTGGCGGCTCGACCGCCGGTTGTTTCCGCCGAAGCACACGAGTGGCTGCATCGGGAGCTGCACATCACCCCCGAGCAGCACAAGGCGCTGGAACCGATCGAGAAACGCTTCGCCGAAAAAGAGCGCATGCACCGAGAGGAGATGCGGACCGCGAACCGGGAGCTCGCGGCGGCGATTCGGAAGGGCAACGCCAATTCGCCTGAGATTGCGGCCGCAGTGCACAAGATTCACCTGCACATGGGCGACCTCCAAAAGGATTCCCTCGATCATATTTTCGAGATGCGCGCCGTGCTCACGCCAGAGCAGGGCGACAAGCTTCTGCAACTCGCGGAAAAAGCGCTGGAGGAAACGCCATAGCCCCACCGTGGACCCGGACCTGCCGCTCATCGAAGCGCTTCAGGCCGGCGATGACTCGGCGCTCAACGAGCTGATCAACCGCCACCGCGAACCGCTCCACCGCTTCGTCTTTCGCTACCTGCGGGACGAAACCGCCGCCGCCGACGTAGTGCAGGAAGCGTTTGTGCGCGTGTATTTCAAGGCGTCGAAATTTGCGCCGAAGTCGTCGGTGAAAACCTGGATTTTCGCGATCGCGCTCAATCTGTGCCGCGACGAAAGCCGGCGGTTGCGTCGGCATCGCGGCGATGTTTCCATGGACGCGCCGCTCCGTGAAGATGGTCCGCGTCTCGAAGTGGCGGACAGCGCGCCGGCTCCATCCGCCAAGGCGGTGGACGCAGACCGGTTCAGCCGGCTCCAGCACGCGATCGATCAACTCCCCGACAAGTTGAGAGAAGTCTTGATTCTTTTCTCCTTGGAAGAGCGAAGCCAGAACGAGATTTCCGAACTCTTGGGTATCACCCCGAAAGCGGTCGAGACCCGCGTGTATCATGCGAAGGCCAGGCTCCGCGCGGTGCTCGCCGGCCAGGACTCGGCTGCGTGATTTGTCGCGAGGGATCGAGCAGGTGGGGAGCGTTTAAGCTTTAGGCGCATTTCCGTCCGCGCCGGGGGAAAAGGCCCGAACTCCTTTTTCCCCTGCCGCGTAGGGACGCCTTCAAGGAGGCTGACCATGAAAACCAATTTTCTCCGCGCTACTGATCGACGGCTCGGCAGTTTGGTTGCATTGGCCGCCACGGCGGCTGTGCTTCTGCTCAGCGGTTGCGTGGCCCCATACGGTTACGATTCTCATCCGCGTTACCGCCCGTATGGCTATGGGTATTTATAGCTATCCGGCCTATGGCTATTACGGCTATCGTGGCATCTACTCGAACCCGTATTGGCGTGGGAACTTTGGCCGCGGGTTCGGGGGTGGCTATCACGGCTTTGGCGGCAGTGGGCACCACGGCGGCCGGCACTGAAGATTTTTTGAGGGTTTTATCGCCTTCAACCGAATGCGGCCGAGAACCGAGCCGCGCACCTCGGTCGCAATCAAGACCAGACATTTGCCGGCGGCGCCGCGTCCGCGTATCCTTGGTTTCACGCCGCCGATAAAAGACTCGTCCACCTCGACCTCGCCGGTGAGTTGGCCGCGGCCGGGCACCACCATGGCCCGGCGCATTCGGTGGAGCACTCCAGGCGGTGTGATAGCTGCCAAATCCCATCGCGCGCTGGAACTCATCGTGCAAATAGCGCCAGCGTTTCCGCCGAAACTGAAGAAGAAAGGCGAGGAAGGAATCGTCCGCGTCGAGTTCGTCGTCGATACGCAAGGACAGATCGTCAACGCATTCGTGTTCGAGAGCACGAATCACAATTTCGACGAAGGCACGCTGGCCGCCGTCGCGAAATGGAAATTCCGTCCGGGCCTCTACGGCGGCCGGAAGGTGAACACCGCGCGTCAGGATGCCAGCGATGCTGTAGAAGACCGAGCCGTTATCCGCGCAGGAATTCCCAAGAACGACACGACGGCCGGCGGGCGGTAAGTTGACCCATGCGTAACCGCACCGCGGGCCCGGAACCAATAAATGCACAGTAGTTCGTCAAAAGCGCATGGAATGCGCGGGCAGATTCTGCGATACTCAGGCGGTTCGAACTCGCGGCATGAAAGCACAGGAACAAGACGGCGCCGTGCGGGGCGCAAGAAAAACGCCTGACCCGCGTTCGGGCCGGCTCGTGCGCCCGCTGCTGCTCGGAATGGGCCTCACACTGCTCATTTTCGGATTGGGTGAAATCGTCGAGCGCACCTGGCTGGCGGGCGCGGACATGGAGACGATCCACCTGTCCCACGCCATCCGCGGCATTCTCTCGTCCCTCCTCGTAGCTGGGTTCGTGGGCTGGATGATCGTTACCGCCTCTCCCGGTTTTCTGAGCGCTGCCCCGACTGATGAGAGTTGGGCGCAGCGGGCTGAACCCACCTTGGCTGAGCGCACGAAACTTTACGCGCTCTGGTTCATTGCGATGCGCTGGATCGCAGTTTTGATGGCCGGAATCCTGGTCTTCATCAGCGTGCAACTGGTCGGCTGGCTGCCGAAGGAAGTCTGGTGGCCGCTCGTGGGCACCGTGTTGGCACTGGCGGGGTTCAACATCCTCTACATTGTTTCGCTCCGACGGGAGCGCAGTCTATCGGCGTTGCTGCCGTTGCAGGGCTACCTCGACCTGGTGGTCCTCACCACGCTGCTGCATTTTTCCGGCGGCATCGAGAACCCGCTTTCCATGATGATGATTTTTCACGTCATCATCGGCGGGATTCTGCTGTCGCGGCGGCAATGCTACTGGATTGCGGCCGCGGCGAGCCTGCTGTTTGCCCTGCTGGCCTGGGCGGAATGGGCCGACGTGGTGGAGCACTACACGCTGCAACTCTTCCCCCATTTCGAGCAGCCGGGCGGCGAAATGTTTCATCCGGCCCATCACACGCTTTACGCCACCAGCCGCGTCGTGCTGCAAACGGTGGTGCTGTTTCTGACCGCCTACTTCGTCACGACGCTGGCTGAACGGCTGCGCGAAAACGAGCGGCGGCTCGAAGCGATGGCGGATCGCGCGCTGGCTGGCCAGCGGCTCCTGGAGCAGGCGCTGGAAACCACCGGCACGGGTTTGCGTGTGCTCGGCAGCGACCTGCAAACGTTCTGGGCCAACACGCGTTGGACGGAGTGGTTTGAGTCGCCACTCGAAAAAACGGGCGAAGCTTTGAAACCGCTGAACGGCGCAAACGCGCCGGCGGGCCAGACCCTCGGTGATGGACGAATTCGCGTGACAGAAATCGTAGTGGAAAAAGCCGCACCCACCCCACCCTTGGCCGGTGCCAATAACGGCGCGCGCGTGTTTCAAGTCACGACCGCATCCCTGCCCGGCTTGAACGGGAAAATTCAACAAATCGTCGAACTGGCGCAGGACGTCACGGTCCAGAAACAAGCCCAGGAGCAGATGATTCGCGCGGGGCGGCTGGCGGCCGTGGGCGAGCTCGCCGGGCAGGTGGCGCACGAGGTCAACAACCCGATCGCCATCATCAGCGCCAAGGCGCAGTTGCTGCTCAGCGACCATCGCGGGGAGATGTCACCCAAGATCGCGCAGGAGCTGGGCAAGATCACCGACCTGTCGAACCGGGTCGCCCGCATCGCGCAAGGACTGCTTTCCTACTGCCGGCCATCGCCAGCGACGCGCGTGCCCGTTGATCTGCGCCGGCCGATTCGAAAGTGTCTGGCGATGATCGAGCCGCACGCGCGCAAAATCGGCGTGGTCGTTCAGGACGATTTGCCGGAGGCGCTGCCGCCGGTGAACGCCAACGCGCCGGAGTTGGAGCAGGTCTTCTTGAATCTCTTCCTCAATGCATTCGACGCGATGCCCAAGGGCGGTCGCTTGCGAGTTGGCGCGGCCCCGGCCGCCTTGCCGGACGATCAACCGGGCGTGGCCGTCACGGTGGAAGACACCGGTACCGGCATTCCGGAAACGATCTGCGAGCGGATTTTCGAACCGTTCTTCACCACGAAACAAGAAGGGCGCGGCACCGGCCTGGGGCTCTCGATTTGTGTCGGACTCGTGCGCAGCCATGGCGGGAAGCTGGAAGTCGAGAGCGAGCTAGGGATCGGTTCGCGGTTCACGGTCAAGCTGCCGGTGGCGGCAACCGTCGCAAAGGAGCAACTCCATGGCTAAGGCGCGCATTCTCGTGGTCGACGATGAGGAAGGCATGCTGGAGGTGTGCGCCGACACGCTCGGGAAATTGCCCGAGACCGAAATCGTCCTGGAACAGCAAGGCCGGCGCGCGGCTGAACGGCTGGCGACCGAGAGTTTTGATCTCGTCATCACGGACATCCGTCTGCCGGGCATCGATGGCGTATCTCTGCTGCGCCTGGCGCGTCAGCACGATCCGCACACCGCCGTGTTGATGATCACGGCCTATCCGACCGTCGAGACGGCGGTCGAGAGCATGAAGCTCGGCGCGGCGGATTACATCACCAAGCCGTTTCTGCCCGAAGACCTGCTGGCCACCGTGCAACGTCTGCTCGAAAGCAAGTGGCTGCGCGAAGAGAATCGTCTGCTGCGCCGGCAGGTCGAGCGCACCTACGCGTTTGGCGAAATCCTCGGCCAAAGCGGCGCGATGCAGAAGGTATTCCAAAACATCCAGCGCGTGGCCGAAACCAATTTCGATGTTTTGATCGTCGGCGAATCCGGCACCGGCAAGGAGCTGGTCGCGCGCGCCATCCATCAACGCAGCCGGCGCAAGGAGGGCCCGTTCGTACCGGTGGATTGCGGCGCGATCCCCGACCAGTTGATGGAAAGCGAGTTTTTCGGCCATGAGCGCGGCGCGTTCACCGGCGCCCAAACGCGCAGTCTGGGCTTGCTGGAGATCGCCAACAAAGGGAGTTTTTTCCTCGACGAAGTCAGCCAGCTTCCGCCGCGATTGCAGGCCAAGCTGCTGCGGATGTTGCAGGAGCGAAAAATCCGGCGCGTGGGCGGCGCCAAGGAGATTGATCTCGACTTGCGCGTCATCGCGGCTTCTTCCCTCGGCCTCGACCACGAAGTCCGGCAGGGAAACTTCCGGCTCGACTTCTACCATCGCATCAATGTCGCGCGCGTCGATCTGCCCGCCTTGCGCGAGCGCGCCGAGGACATTCCGCTGCTGGTAAATCATTTTTTCGATCGCTACGCGAAGGAACTGGAGAAACCACCGGTGCAACTCAGCCCGGAAGTGATGGAAGTGCTGACGAGCTACTCGTGGCCCGGCAACGTGCGCGAATTGCAGAACGTCGTGAAGCGGGCGCTGGCGATGAGCGCCAAGCCGGAGATCTCACTGGATGACTTGCCGGATGAAGTCGTGGCTCGCGCCGGCGAGACGCCGGTGAAGCAAAACGGCGGGTTCTTCCAACTCCGGGAGCAGCGGCTGGTCGGCTTCGAGAAAGATTATTTGCGCAATCTCCTGACCGGTTGCCAGGGTGATGTCACCTCTGCCGCGCGCGAGGCGCGGCTGCCACGCGGCACCCTGTATCGGCTGCTGAAGAAATATGAATTGAATCCGGCCGATTTTCGCCTGGCCGGGGGCAAAGCGGATGGTTGACCGGGAAACTCCCTTCAGCCCCAGCGGCCTGAAATACTGTCACATCGGCGTGAATTCCGCGGCCCACGCTGTCACATCGACGTGAATGGGCCGCGCTCCAGCGTTCCACCGGGGTGTTTCCCCGCCGTTTGATCATACTAAGGCGGAGAAAATACCTTGGGGCGCCTTCGAGGCTGTCACGCGTTTGGGACAAATCGTTCGAATGACCGGCGATTCCCGTCTCCGCCGTGGGCCGCGCCACCGAAATCAGCGCCGCGCCGGAACGCATTGCATCACCGCCGGTTGAGTGCCGCTGGTCGCCTTCCGTTCATGGCGGTCACGAACAATCGCGGGCCGCGGCGTCGAATGGCACGGACCGTGCGATGTATATAAGTTGCGATGCATACTCCACGGCGCGATTTTCTTAGAAAGACCCTGTTAGCCATCGGTGCGGCAGCGACCGGTACCACCATGGCGAAAGCAGTGACCGGAACGACCGCGGCAAAAGGCGTGAGCGCCACTGCCACACCCGAAGTATGCACTCCGACGATGGCTCTGACGCCGGACGGAAAGCTGATTCAAATCCAGGGCGACACGGTTTCGCAAATGCACCAGGGCCGGCCGCTGGGCGATCCGCAAGTGCGCGCAGGCGTGGCGGGCCGCAAGTGGATCATGGTGATCGATCTTTCCAAGTGTGACGGTTGCAAGAAATGCACCGAAGCCTGCCAGCAAATGCACCTTACCCCAACCGATCGGGAATGGATTCGGGTCTTCAAGATGCAGGACGCGAAGGAGGCCTCGCCGTATTTTTTCCCCAAGGCCTGTTTTCACTGTGACAGTCCGCCATGCACCAAAGTTTGTCCCGTTGGGGCCACGTTCAAGCGGCAGGATGGGATTGTGCTGATCGACAATGAGCGTTGCATCGGCTGCCGGTTCTGTATCGCCGCCTGCCCGTATTCCAGTCGCTATTTCAATTGGGGTCGGCCCGCCCAGCCAGCCGGGCCGGTTCAAGCCTACTCGCCGGAAAACGGCTTTCCACGAAAAGTCGGCACGGTGGAGAAGTGCGATTTCTGTGCCGAGATGCTGACCGCCGGCCTGCTGCCGCACTGCGCCTCCGCTTGCGCGATGGGGGCGATCTATTTCGGCGATCAACTGGAGGACGCCGTGACCAATGCCAAGGGCGAGACCGAGCAGCTGAGCAAGCTGCTGCGAGACCGGGCCGGCTACCGTTTCATGGAAGAACTGGGAACCGAACCGCGCGTCTTCTACCTGCCGCCGAAAAACCGGATGTATCCCGCGCCGCAAGAATCTGCGCATAGCTAAGGTCGCGTGCAAAAATTAATTCCGATTTTTGTTCGGGAGAAGCGTATAGTTCCAACCCGGGAGGACAGCATGTTTATAGAGGCTGATCTCGCTGATTTCCTCTGGGGAAAGCTTGATCCCCTTCAGGTAGCGCCGGGAATCGAGAGAGCAGGAGACAGCGAGTCCGGTGCGGGTGCGGGTTTCGCGGATGAGACGCAGGACGGTGGGATAATCAACGAGCGGCTGTCCCGCCCAGTGCTTGCTGATCTGGGAGAAGAGCCGATGCTCGATGGGATTCCACTTGGAGGCGCCGGTGGGATAATGGCAGACGGTGACGAACAGCCCGAAGGGATCGACCAGCTTTTCCTGAAGGGCGTGTTTCCAGAGGTAGGTGTCTGCTCCGTTGCTGCCGCCGTTGTCGGCGAGAATGAGCAGGCGGGAGGCAGCAGGATGGCGGAGACGACCTTCGCGCAGCCACCATTGGCGGATCGATGCCGCGGCGAAAGCCGGCGTGTTGCGCGAAGTGCCGACCACGACCGAGCCGCGATTGGCCTGGCAATCGAATACGCCGTAGGGGATGGCGACGCCTTCGCCGAGCGAAGGGAAATCGTGGTCGTGAACCAGCACGGGTTCTCGGCTCCAGACCTGGCCGGGATTCTTGAATTGACCGACCAACCCGCCCTTCTTGGTGTCGACGCTGATGATCGGCGCATGCGCTTGACTGAAGCGGCGTCTTTGCCGGGCCAGATAGCGGAACTGCCGATCGCGGTCGGGATGGCTCGAGCACAGGCTTTTGCGGTTGGCGTGCAGAGCGTAGCCGAGTTTTTCGAGCAAGCGCCGCACGGTGTTGGGACAAACCCGCAGCCCCAAGCGGTGCAACAACCCGCTGATCTGCCGCAAACGCAGTCCCGTCCAAAGGCCCCGTCGCGCCATCGGGTCGCCCGCGGTGTCCGCGGCCAACAGCGCGCGGAGGGCCGTCATGATTTTGGCCGTTTTTTTTTTCACCGGCGTGCGGCCACCGCCTTGCTGCCGAACCCGATCGCGCAGCACTTGTCCGGCCTCCAGTTCCCGCCGACCCCGCGCGACGGTCGCCACGTCCAGACCCAGCAGTTCCGACATTCGGCGATCTCCGCCATGACCGTGCTGAAGGCTTTCCAATCCGGCGTAGAGCCGGCGCTGCTGCTCGTCGAGCAATCCGTAGAACAACGCGATGGCGGCGGGCAGTTCGTCGGCCTGCGCCTGCCGGGCCGCCCATTGTTCCTGCCAGCGCGCGCGATCGCCGGCACCGTAAAGGAAATGGTCCGGGCAGGGCCGTCGTTGCACGCGGTGCTTTTGCGCCAACTGGCGCAAGGCGTCCTTGACCGTGACCTGCACCACCGATTCCAACTCGTCGGCGAAGTAGCCCGCAGGCGCCCGGCCGACCAGTTCCGCCGCCGTATCGAGCAACGTGCCATACTTGGAGAAATGCACGTCGCGGCAGGACCACAAACCGTTCGCATCGAATCGCGCCAGCGAGTTGAGGGTGTAGTAGGCCCCGCGATGCGAGTAACTCGTCCGGTAGTCCAGTTCCGCCAGTTTGCGAAACACGGTGCGCTCGGCGGTGGTTTCCAACGCTTCCTTCAATTCGGGCAAGGTGGCGATCGTCTGGCGATGGAAGTGGTCGAGCAGCCTTTCTGCGGGGTAGTGAACGGAGTTCATATTGGCATGATAACGCCTTCTGCCGAGGATCAAGCGTTATCCTGCCACCAGCGCGGCGCAAACTTCCCTTCCATACGACCTCCGTTCACTCGCTCGTGCAAGAGGCGCCACCGAGCCTCACAAGTCAATCGCCATCATGCCGCGTTTTGGCAGTAT
>JBBRCR010000196.1:0-14040 GCA_038204695.1 Opitutales bacterium
AGTTATGTGCCACCCTCACGGCCACAGAAACCTGCTTCCCTACCACCGACCTCCGCCTCGTTTATCGCCAAGTGGGTTCAGCTTGATTCCAGCCAGGGGTCAGGAGGTCTGGGACTACTTCATCGCCGCGTTGAAGAAGCGAGGAATCTACGTGGAGCTTTCCGTCCACGTCAGCCACCTGAAGATGATGGGCGGCACGGGCATTCCGGAAGTGGGCAGCCAACGCTATGGCTTCGGCTCCGGCCTGCCCTTGTGGAACGCGCGCTTCATCGACGCGGAGAAGCAGTATGCCCGGGACTTCCTCGGCCATGTCAACCGCTACACCGGGAAGGCATATACCGAGGAGCCCGCCGTGGCTCTGGTGGAAACGACTTCCTGAAGCGTGATCTTGGCTGCAAACACCCGATCAAAGGCACCCAAGCGAACACCGACTACAGCTCCTTCTTCACCCAGGCGAAGGCCGACTTCCTCGACGTTCACGCTTACTGGCAACATCCCCGCAATGCCCAGGATCGCCGGAATTGGACCATCACCAACCTGCCCATGGTCAACGCACCGGCCGGAGAGGTGGTCAGCCTCGCATTGTGCCGGGTGAAGGACATGCCGTATAATGTGAGTGAATACGGCCACCCCGCGCCCAATACCTATTGCTCGGAGCAGACCCCGACCGTGGCGTCCTTCGGCGCGTTGCAGGACTGGGATGGGATAACGCTCTTCACCTATGCGCTCAACCTGCCGCTGGTCAGCGACCGGATCACCGGCCATTTCGAGCATAAGAGCCACCCGACCAAGTTGGTGACGATGCCGTTTGGCGCACTGGCCTTTCGCCGGGGCGACATTGCGCCGGCGAAAACGGAAGTGTCCATCGGGATCACCCTGGACGACGTGAAGCAATCCACCCGCAGGAACGTGAAGCGGGAAGTGCTGGCGGCGGAGAAAGGCGCGACCTGGCTCGATGCCTTCACCCACAAACTCTCCCTAACGCTCGGTTCGGAGGCCGTGCCTGGAATTCAGCCGCCCGGGCGGACCCTCGCTGAGTCGGACACCGGGGAACTGAAGTGCGACCTGACAACAAAGGACGCCGGGGTGCTCGTCGTGAATTCGGCGCGATCCAAGGCGGTGATTGGCTATGGAGCGGAAAAATCCTTCGACTTGGGCGATCTCCTGCTCAAACCGGGGCCGACGCTGCAGAAAGGTTTCTCCGTAATCACGGCCTCGGTGGTGTCTGGCGAGGGTTTTGGCACCCGGGGATCCAAGATCCTGGTGACGGCGACCGGCTATGCAGAGAACACGGAGATGGGCTGGAATGCGGACATGACGTCCGTCGGCGATCAGTGGGGCAAAGGGCCTGTCCTGTGCGAAGGGATTCCTTTCGAACTGATTCTAAAGGCGCGCCGGATCAAAGCCTGGGCGCTCGACCCGCGCGGGCAGCGCGCCTGCGAAGTGACTCCCACTCCAACCCGCGAGGGGCTCGCCCTGCAACTGGGTCCGGCCTACAAGACGCTTTGGTACGAAATCGCGATCGAATAGATCCTCGGGCTGATTGTCGATGATCCGCACAAATGTCCCCCTGTGGTCCAAAAACTCGAACGTAGGACGGCGTTGCCGGAAACGGAGTGGGCGAGCAGTGAAGGAGGATGATTTCACGCATGCCGACGTATCTGTTGGTCGGAATTGTGGCCGGCTGGCTCAGCCGGCAGCAGCCAGCGATGATTGAGTATCTCCGGGCCGAAGACGAGATCCTGAAGCGCCAGCTCAAGGGCCGCCGGCCGAGTCTATCGGACGAAGAGCGGCGTCAATTGGCGGTGAAAGGGAAGGCACTCTGGCGACAAGGAAGGTGGTTTTTGCCGGCATCACGCCGTATCCCGACACCGCCTGGATGCTCCAGGCGGGGCTGCTTTTCAACCCGACCGACGAACTCGAGCCGACCACGCCATCGCGATCGCCGCGCCGTCCATCTCGCGGGACCGGCTATTACCACTCGGTCGGCCGCCCCAACTTCGCGCAATATGTCGGAGTCGCGGAAATCGACGGCGGTGCGCGCTGGATCGTCCGAGCCCCACGCAGTTTTGCGACGAGAGTTTTTCGCTGCCCATAGGGCTGAAATTGATTGCGTCGGGCCGTTCTCATGAGATGAGGTCGATCTCATCCCCGCGATAGTGGTGCCCCCGCAAGATCCCGAAGAATTCCGCTGGTTTGCCGAACAGGTGCGGCCGCATGAGCCGATGCTCCGGGCCTGGTTGCGCAGTCGCTTTGAGAGCGAGGAGGACATCGACGATGTCGTGCAGGAGGCATATCTGCGATTGCTGCGGGCACGCGCACACGGGACGGTCGACTCACCCAAGGCCTTTCTGTTCGCCGTGGCCCGCAACCTGGCCCTCGATCGCGTCCGCCATCGTCAGGTGTCCCAGGCGGAATCTTTAGCGGAAAACAGCGCGCTCTCCGTCTTGGATGAGGGCGAGGGTATTCCCGAGACCATCGCGCACCATCAGGAACTCGAACTCTTGACCGCCGCCATCCAGTCACTGCCGGATCGTTGCCGCCAGATCTTCACCTTGCGGAAGGTCTACGGCCTGTCGCAGGGCGAGATCGCCGCGCGGCTTCGGCTTTCCGAAAACACCGTTTCCGCCCAGCTTACCATCGGGGTAAAGAAGTGCATGGCGTTCATGCTGCGCTGCCGCCGGGAACGCGAAGGGCGCTGGCCATGAGCGACAGGCATTTTCAACCGCCAAGCGAGGCCGTGGAATCCGCCGCCGCCGAGTGGCTGGTAAGGCACGACCGCGGTATCACGCCGGAACAGCAGGACGAGTTTCTCCAGTGGCTTGCGGCCAGCCCTGCGCATCGCGAGTCCTTCCAACGCCACCGGCAGATGTGGTCGGAGTTCAACCTGCTCGCGCGCTGGCGTCCGCAGCACAGTGCCGAGCCCAATCCGGATCTGCTGGCGTCCCCACGGCGAGGCCGGCTCGTCACCCGCTGGGCGGCGCCCGCGTTGCTCGCGGCAGCGGCGGCCTTGGCGGTGATCTTCTGGCGGTCGTCCCCCGCATCAGATCAGGCGGGCGAATCCATCGCCTATGAGGCCGCCAGCGTTCAACAGGAGACGCTTCCCGACACTTCGACGATCGACTTGAACCGGGGCGCGCACGCGGTCGTGCAGTATTCGCCGACCGAGCGCCGGGTCCTGCTCGTGCACGGTGAGGCACAGTTCACCGTCGCCAAGCACCACCGCCGGCCGTTCGTCGTTCGCGCCGCGGGCATCGAGGTGCGGGCGGTCGGGACGTCGTTCCACGTGAAACTGACGGGAGCCGCTGTCGAGGTACTTGTCACCGAAGGTTCCGTGCAAATTCAGCACCCGATTGCCGGACGCGAGCGCCGGAGCGCGGAATCGGCGACGCTGGCGGAAATGTCGGCCGGCCAGCGCACGATCATTCCTCTCGCGCCGGTGCCGGCTCCGCCGGTGGTGATGGCGGCTTCCGCCGAGGAGATCAACCGGCTGCTCGATTGGAAGCCGCGGTTGCTCGACTTCGACTCCACGCCACTGGCTGAGGTGGTCGAGACGTTCAACCGACGCAATCGCGCACGGCTCGTCATCGGTGACGAAGCACTTGGCGGACTGCCGATCGTTGCTTCGATTCGCTCCGACAATGTCGACGGGTTTGTGCGAATGCTCGAGGTAACCATGGGCATCCGGGCCGAGCGCCGTCCCGGCGGTGAGATCGTGCTGTTTCGCGCCCGTTGATGCGCGGTGGTGTCGTGGTTCACGTTCGTTCCCTGCCGCCGCCGGCGGCGTTCAATCGGTGGGCGGGCGAAAGAAATCCTTAGCGTGAAATCGAAGGTCGCACGTCTTCGGTGGCATACAGGCATTTTTTCATGCTGCGTTGCCCGTCCCCCTGCCGTTCGTCGACCACGTCCGCTGTTCCCGCCAGTCGGGGGCTGGTCGCTCTGGCTGCTGGTGGTGCTGGTGTGCCTCCCAATCCGGGCCGGCGAAAACGCGCGGCGGCAGTTCGAGATTCCGGCGGGACCCGCCATCGTCACGCTCAAGCGGGCCGCCCAGCAGGCCGGCTTCGAAATCGTCTACTCGGCCACGCTCGTGGGCGATGTCCAGACACAAAGTGTATCCGGCAACCTCACACCGCAGGAGGCGCTCGACCGGATGGTCGCGGGCACACCGCTGGCAATCTTTCACGATCCGCAGAGTGGCGTTCGCAGCGTCGTTCGGCGCTCGGAAGCCTCACCCGGTTCACCACCTGATGTGCCGACCCCGGCAGATTCGCCCCCCCACTCCATGAAGAAGAGAACCCCGCTGGCCGTGATCGCGAGTTGGCTCGCCCTGGTCCTTTCACCCGCCCCAGCTGCATCAGCTCCGAGCGGCAGCCCCGGAAATGCCGCCGCGGACAAGGCTTCCGCGAGTGCCGGCGATGCGGCCGCAGTCGTAGAGCTCTCGCCCTTCGTGGTGAACGTTGCGACGGACAATGGTTACGCCGCCACCAACACGCTTTCCGGTACCCGAATCGCCACCAGCCTGCGCGACACGGCTGGATCACTTTCGATCGTGACCCCCGAGTTGATGGCGGATCTGAATGTGACGTCGATTCAGGACGCCATCCTGTATTTCCCGAGCGGAAACGAAGATCTCGGGTCGCCCATTGGTGGCGGGGCACAAGCCGGTGATACTATTCGGGCAAACCCCGATTCGCGAAAGATCCGCGGTATCAGCACCACAGCCGCGGCCCGAAATTTCTTTCCGGTCGCCGGCCCGGTGGATCTCTATAACTCCGAGCGCCTGACCACCTCGAATGGCCCAAACTCGATATTGTACGGCGTGGGCGGCACGGAGGGCGTCACCGTCAGCTCGACGAAGCAGGCGCGAACCGATCGAAAGATGTACGAGGTCGGCACCCGTTTCGACAGCAACGGAACGCAACGCTATACGCTCGACCTGAACCAACCGGCCGGCGGCAGGCTGGCGGTGCGGGTGAATGCACTGCTCGAGGACAAGGAGGGTTTCCGGGATGGCGAGACGACCGAACAGGAGCGCGTGGATGTGGCCGTCACGATCAAGCCGCTGCGGCGGACAGTGGTACGGCTCGATTACGAACACTTCGTCGCCAAGGTGAACGCCGTGCCGCTCAAATGGGCGCTCGATGGCGGCTATCAATCGTGGGTGACCGGCGGCCGCCCGCTCATCGACACGGTGGTCACCGGCGCCTGGACGGCGGCGGAGCGCGCTCGCTATGGGGAGGTCCTCAGCCAGAGCGGGCAGTCGATCGTGTTCATGGGCAATCTTCCCGGTGTCCCGGCGGCCACCCTGAATACCTTCCGCCTCGGCCAGACCGTGGCGAGGTCGTTCGGCGTGGGATCAATCGCCAGCTATCAGGTGCCTGACCCGATGGCGACCTATGGCCTGCCGCGCGACGCCAATCTCATGCCGGGCACGAAGGCGCAGCCGCACAACATCAAGGATGGGCACAACGTGAGCGCCTTCGTCGAGCAGCGTCTCACCGACCACCTCTTTGTCGAACTGGCGGCGAACCAGACGCGCCAGAACCTCCTGCAGCGCAATGCCACGATGGATACGCTGCAGATCGATCCCAACCGCTACCTGATCGACGGAACCCCCAACCCGGGATATCAGCAAC
Source organism: Opitutales bacterium (assembly GCA_038204695.1). Classification (GTDB taxonomy): domain Bacteria; phylum Verrucomicrobiota; class Verrucomicrobiia; order Opitutales; family Opitutaceae; genus ER46. The sequence goes on from JBBRCR010000196.1 coordinate 5,637, forward strand.
TTTACGCCCAGAATGCCGCCCGCCAGGTGGTCCGCCGCGACGAGGATCTCAACTGGCGCGGGACTGCCTCGTATGATCTCGATCTGAAGAACGTGCACCGTCACCTCGGCCGCCATCGTTTCGCCGGGCTGTGGCAGCAGGATAATAATATAGGATACAACAACAACGAGTTCGTCGTGAATACCATCGTCGACGGCTCGAACGGATTGAACCGCGACCCGCTCAACGGGCAGAACCGGCTCAACATGCGGTCGTATTTTTTTCCGCAGTCCGGCATCACCCGCCCCTACGCGATCTATGACATCTTCGACACGCCTTCGCTGGCCGATGTCCCCGATCCACGGAATCCCGGCCGGTATATATACAAGTTCAGTGTCGAGAACACGCAGGGCCCCAGCATCACCGAGCGCCGGCAGGAGGCGCTCGCGGCGGTCTGGCAGGGATACCTCCTGCAGGATCGCCTCGTGACGACCTTGGGCGTCCGGCGCGACAAGATCGAAACGTGGTCGCTGCGTGATGCGGACTGGCAGCGCCGCGACGGAACGCCGTACTACAAGCGCGCGACGGCGCACTCGATTCCCGGCGGGCAGCCACCCGATTCGAGCCAGGCGGGCAATACCCGCACTTTCGGGGCGGTCGGTCATGTCAACAAGTGGTTGTCGCTGACTTATAATCAATCCGAGGTGTTCAATCCTGGAGTCGACGGAATCTATTCCGCGGATGGCAGCCAGCTCGGGCCGGAAACCGGCGAAACGCAGGAGATTGGTTTCCGGCTCTATCTGCTTGGCGATCGCCTGGCGATCACGGCCAGCCGGTTCGATGCCGCGACCCGCGGAACCTCGGCGTTCAATCCCGCCAACGGCACGTTCATCGGCCCGCGGAACACGGTGTTTGCGCGGATGCAGTTGAACTGGGCGGGCACGGGGCTGGTGACCGACATTCCCGCGGAGGACTTGATCCAGCGCGAAACGATCCGCGGCACGACCGACACCAAGCTCAGCGGTTGGGAGGCCACTGCGGTCTATAATCCGACGCGCAACTGGCGGCTCCTGGTCACCGGTAGCATCAACGAAACGGTCGAGGAAAACCGTTTCAGGGCGATTAAGGAGCTGCTGGCCCGTGATCTTCCCCTGATGGAGTCGTGGAGCGCCCAGTTGGAGCGGGTCCGCACCACCTCCGCCAATCCGTTGACGGCCTCGCTCGCCACGACGGATGTGGCGTTCGTGAACGAACGGGTGCTCGGGCTGAAGACCGCCCTGGCGGATGCGAATTCGACCGAAGGGCGCGATCTCGCGGCGGTGGCCAAGTACGGGCTCAACGCCGTCTCGAGTTATGGTTTTACCGAGGGCCGGCTGGCGGGCTGGCGAATCACCGGGCGGGGGCGTTATCGCAGCGCTCCCACGATTGGATACTATCGCGACAACGCCTCGCGGATCATGATTGATCGTCCCTTCAAGGGTGAGCCGCTCTTCGAGTTCGGCGCGCAGGTCGGCCGGAACTTCAAGTGGATGCGCCGGCAGTTCGAGGTCCGGCTCGACATCGCCAATCTCTTCGATGCCGACAAGCCGCTGCCGCAACTGGCGGACACGGACGACACCGCCGTGTTTGGCGTCAGGGGCGATATGCGCATCGTGCGGTGGGCGCTCCAGCGTCCACGGACCTTCACGCTGAGCGTCGACGTGAAACTCTAACCGCACTTCAATCCGCGCCCCATGGGTTCCCCTTGCAAACGCCTCCGCGCCCCCGGCGCGCTCGCCCTGGTGATGGCCGCTCTCCTGCTTTCCGCCGCTTTCGGCGCGGAGCCGCGGACGCTCAATGCGCTCTTTGTGGGCAACAGCTTCACCGGCCGGCACAACCTGTCGCAGCTGGTCAAATCGGTGGTCGAAGCGGGCGACCCCGCGACTCGGTTCGAGGTGACCACGGTCATCTACGGTGGCCGGACCTTGAAGGATCACTGGCGGTTGGGGACGGCGGATCACGTGAAGCTCGCGACGCTCGCGCCCGCTGAGGCCCGTGCGACCCTGAACGCACTGCGCGCCGCGTTCGCCCAGGATCCGAAGGACAATTACGCGCGCTCGGCGATCGCACGGCACGAAAAGCTGATTGCGTCGCTGAACTCACCGCGGAAGCCGTGGGACCTCGTGGTGCTGCAATCGTACCGTGATGACCTGGACGGCGCGCGGTCATCCTATTTTGAATACGTGGTGAAGTTCGCCGAACTCGCGCGGGCCCAGGGCGCGCGGGTGGTGTTCTACGAGACCACCCCGACCACGCAGAATGCGGAGGCGCTGAACACGCCGCCCGATCCGGCGCCGGTGCTGGCCAAGGCGCGGGCCATCGCGGCGGTGGCGAAACGGTTCGATGCGGTCGTCGTCCCGATGTCCACCGTCGCGCTGCACTGTCAGACCGTCCGTCCCGATCTCACATTGCGCTATGTCAACGACGGGCACCTCAACCAGACGATGGCCTACCTGACCGCCTGCACGTTTTACGGCGCCATCTTCAACCGCAGCCCCGTGGGGCTGCCCATCTCGTCGGTCACCGACACGCGATTCTTCCAGGGCAAGGAGCGCGACAAAAACCCGGACGGCGCGCCGATCACCCGGGTGTTTTCGCCGGAGGAGCGCCGGGTGTTGCAGTCGATCGCGTGGGAGGGGCTGCAGAAGTTTCAGGCGCTGGCCCGCGACCGATGATCCGAGACGCCCGAAATCATCCCGCGGGAGCAAACGTGCCATCCCCGTTATCCCGGCGCCGCTTTCTCACCTCCAGCGCGGGCGCTGGTACGCTCTTGTTCCTGCCGCGAGGGCTGCGAGGACAGCACGGAACGTCGGCCAACGATCGCCTGCGGCTCGCGCTGATCGGCGTCGGCGGTCGCGGCCATGCCGCCTTGACCGGATTGGACGATGAGCAGTTTGTCGCGTTCTGCGATGTCGACGAGAAGCACGGCCGGGCGGACGTCTGGTCCGATCCTGACACCGCGTCGGTGCTGGAGCGGTTCAAGGACGCGCGCTGGTTCAAGGATTACCGGCTGATGTTTGAGACGATGGCGGACCAGATTGATGCGGTCGTGGTGGCGACGCCGGATCACAATCACTTTCCGGCGGCGATGGCCGCCGTCGCCCATGGCAAGCACGTGTATGTGGAGAAGCCGCTTTGCCGCTGCATCAGCGAGGTTCGCCGATTGCAGGCCGCCGCGCAGAAGGCGGGCGTCGTCACGCAAATGGGCAACCAGGGTCGCGCCGGCGAGGGGATTCGCGCGGCCCGCGAGTGGATTCAGGCGGGCGTGATCGGCGCGGTGCACACGGTGCACGCCTGGACGAATCGTCCAAATGCCGGCTGGTTTCCCAAGGATGGCTTCGCTCCGGAGGTGCCGGTGGCTGCCCCGGCGGCGCTGGATTGGGATCTGTGGCTGGGGCCGGCGCCGAAGCGGCCTTTTCGTCCCGAATACCTGCCGAAGAAATGGCGGGTTTTCACTGCCTTCGGGACGGGCGCGCTCGGAGACATGGGGTGTCACCAGTTGGATGCGGCCGTATACGCGCTCGACCTCGAGGCGCCGATTTCGGTGGAGGCCGGCAGCTCCGCGCATGAGGCCAGCCTGTTTCCAAACCGGTCGACGGTGACGTGGAAATTTCCCGCACGCGGGCCGCACCCGCCCCTCGATTTGCGCTGGTTCGATGGTGACCTGCGGCCGCCCCTGCCCGTGCCGGGTTTCACCCTCGCGCCGGAGGGCGGAAGTCTGTTCTACGGAACCAAGGGTATCCTCTGGGTGAATTCGCACAGCCGTAGCGCGCGACTCCTCCCTGAGTCCCGGATGGAGGAACTGCGAAGTTCGCTTCCGCCCAAGACGATTCCGCGGGTGATGGGCGGACAATTCAAGGAATGGGCGGACGCCATTCGCAGTCGCGGGGTGTGCGGGTCGGGCTTTGGGTACTCGGGCCGCCTGTCGGAGATCGTCCTGCTCGGGGCGGCCGCGCTTCGGGCGGACGGTTTTCTTCACTGGGATCATGCGGCGATGCGCTTTCCCGATCGCCCCGACTGCGATCGCTTTGCCGGCCCCGGTTATGACTATCGTGCGGGCTGGATGGTCTGAAACGGCCCGCGCCACTCCACCAATGAAGATTCCCACCTTCCGGCACCCACAAGACAATAATATCGACAGAAGACAATAGAACACACTCCACCAATGAAGATTCCCACCTTCCGGCACCCACCCCGTTTTGCGCCCGGCCTGCTCACGTTGACGCTGGCCGTCTTGTGGCCGGCGGCGATCCGCAGCGAGCCGGTCACTCTGCTCGAACGGCCGGCTTACCCCCTTTATACCATTTGCAGCCGGCCGATCAAAGCGACTCCGGAGGACATCGCGGCGATCGCGAAGAATTTCACGCTGATGCACGGGAAATTCACCCGCGAGCAGATGGAGGCCGTCCGGAAATTGAATCCGGACTTCATCTTTCTCACATATATCAACAGCACCTACAGCCGCGCAGCCGAGGAAGTCGGGCCGGCGGAGACCGGGAGCCGGCGCGGACTCGCGATGCACTTGTCCGCCCGGAGCGCACAGCGCATCGGGCCATTGGATACACGTTTCAAGGTCCAGCCGGTCCGCGAGTCGGAGGAGAAGGGGGCCGACGGAAAGCCGGGGATCGCCATCCGTGCCAGCACGGTGGCCGGCGCGGTATCCTCGACCGATGCCGCGCGCCCGAGCACGCAGCATTATGTGTTTTGGATTCGCGCAGGTGATGAACTGATGCGTGTGGAGCAGTTCGATGCCGCGCGCGGCGAACTCGAGGTGACGCGTGGGTTTGCCGGCACGGCGCCGGCGACGCACGAAGCCGGGAGTCCCGTCTTCTCGCCCATCTATCTTGGGTTTCTGCGGCACACGCTGACCGTGGACGACGTGGAGCAGGGCGCGGGGAAGCATCCGGGCAACTACCCGGGCGGTCCGGGCGGCCACCTGCGTTATGTATTTGATCCGGCGCAGCCGGATGGAAACCGGAGCAAGGCCGAGCTCACGCTCGAATGCATCACCGAGTTGGGGGTGGATGGCGTGTGGATGGACACGTTCAACACCGGTGATTTCAACCTGTCTGATTGCCGGGGCCGTCAGGTGGTGCCGTGGAATTTCCGCAAGGGCGAGCCTTATGATAAGGACGAATTTCGAGAAGGGCAGGAGCGGAAGGTCACGGCGATTCAGAATTTCGTGAAGGAGAAGACCGGACGCTATCCATATCTCGTCGCGAACAACCTGAAGACCGCGACGTATTATCGGGGCACCGGCGGGATGAAGCTGCTGCTCATGCCGACGCCGTTGAAACCGCGTCCGCTCGAGGGTTTTTGCATGGAGGGAGCGCTGGCGCTGCACGACGAGCCCACCTGGCGGGCGCGGATGCAGACGCTGATGGACTCGGCGCAGACTGGTCTTGCCGCCATGCCTATTCTCGGCGGAGCCGGGGCGAAGAGCATGCTGGCGGAAGTTGATACGCCGGAGCGCGACCAGCGGGAGCGGTTCGGGTATGCCAGCTATCTGCTGACGGTCGAAAGCGGGGGCCGGACGCGGATGGGCACGTACGCCTTCTACTCCCGCGAGGGGCAGCGCACGGTGAAGGTGCACCCGATTTATTTCTATCCGATCGGAAAACCCGCGGAGAGCCGGAAGCCAGGGGACATTGATGGATACCGGCTGGGCGGCGGCCAGGTCTTCGGGCGGCGCTTCACGAACGGACTCGTGCTTGTCAACGCCGCCGAGCGGGCCACGGCTGTGTCGCTGGAGAGTGGATACCTCGACCCGGACACTGGCACGCGGGTGTCGCGCCTGGAGATGCCCGCCGGCACGGGCAAGATCCTGTTGATCAAACCAGGCCTTTGAGTCCGGTGCGATCAAGCGTCGGGGTGCGCACCGTCAGGACGCCGCCGCGGGGCTTTACGGCGTGCCGGCGGGCAACGCGAAGATCCGCGCGTTTCGCACCGGTGTGGGTGACGAAAACGTGGTCGGCGTGCAAAAGAGGTCTCTGACGGGCAATTCTCGCCGCTGGCGTCGTAGGTTCCACCGCTCGCGCCCAAACGACCGCCCGCTTGGCGCCTGCGCAAACAACTCGCGGCGCGCGGCGGCGTTCACGTTGGACCATTCAGGGGTTGCGCGACAACGCGACCACGAAGCCTGACCACGATGAGCCAGAGGGACACCCTTCGACTCGATCACACTCCCCTACCCCAACGCCGTGATTTCGGAGCTTCTCCGACCGCTGCCAGCGGCACACGTCACGCCGTACGCCGGGTGTAGCGATGGTGCAACTCACCAACCATGGGCCATTCGATAACCTCGCCTTCGCCGACCGCTTCTACCGCACGCGGAATGGGGAGCGTCGCGATCCAATGCCCGGTGGGGACGATGCCGGTGATAGTAGTCCAAATACTCTCTTAGCACGCGTTCGAGCTGCCGCTCGTTGAAGACAATAATGTTGTCCAAACATTCCCGGCGTAGGGTTCCGATCATCCGCTCGGCGCAGGGATTTTGCCAGGGCGATCGCGGTGCAATGACCTTCTCTTTCATGCCCAGCCCGGCAACCCGGCGGACGAACTCTGGACCGTAAATGCCATCGCGATAGCCGATCCGAACGACGGAATCTGGGCCGACCAGCATTGCGCCTCAGCACCATGAGTTGATGCCGCAAGGCCAGGTTCTCGAACACGAGTTGGCAGCGCGGTTGAAGCGCGGCTCCGACGCTCCGCAGTACCACAACGATCACGGCAAACAGGGTGCCCCCAGCCTGCCGGACCGAAACGGCGCAGCAACGAATTCGATCCCCGATGAGGTTTTCGTCACCTACAGGGCTAGTTCCGTCGCACCTTGATCGAATAGTCGCCCATTCCCTTCTTTCGGTTGTAGTGCCGGATCTGAACAAAATACTTGCCGGCAATCAGGCCCCGGGCGATCCGCGCGTTGTTCTCCAACCCGCTGTCATCATCTTCCGCGACAAGATTGGTTTCACTGTTCGGACCAAACAGCTTCATCACCGTGTCGGTGGGCCCTGCCGTATCGATAATATAAATGCCGTCGCGAGTCGCGGTGAAGACGAAGATGTCCTCCTCGCCCTCCTTGCCAATGCGCGCCGCCGTTCGCTTTCTCGCGTTTACCGTCAGCGGAACGGCCTCGGCCGTCGTGGGGGCAGTTTTCGGATACATTTTCGTGCCAACAACAAAGGTCTTGTCGAGGTCGGAAAGCACGTCGTTGGACGGGGTCGAGATCCCATTCAGCGTCCAGTTCGCGGGAAACGCATACAGCATGATCGACTTGGCATCGAATGTCGTGCCATTGATCTGGTCAGCCGAATATTTCCGGAGCACGTTATGGCGGATGGTCTGCGCGTCCCAGTTGTTCGGCGGGCCGGACAGGTCGCGAATAACGGCGTCCTCGTTCCACTGAATCCCGCCGGCGGGATTCTGATGCTCGTGTGCCAGCCCGATCGCGTGGCCAAACTCGTGTGCCGCGGTGCCGCCGTCGAGGAATCCAAGGTTCATCGTCGGCTGATTGTTGGGAATGCTGCGGCAATCGGTTCCAACGAAGGACCACGCGCCGTCATTTTCGTCGAAGGCGATTCGGATCTCGGCTGCCGGGGCGTCATCGAAAGCGAATTTCAAATTGGTCACCTCCGACCACCAGCCCGCCTGTGCGCGGGCGATCTCCTTCTGGTTCTTCGTGCCGCCCTGAAACCGCACGCGCAAGGTCGTGCCGTTCATCCAGGTTTTGCCAATGGGGGCAATGGCGCGAACGACGCCTTCCCGTCGAACGGTGCGGTGCGGTGTATACAGTTCTTCGGGGAGGATGCGATCAATACAGCATTTGCAGGCAGGCATGGGAGCACCTTTTTTTTAGGGGGGTGGGTGGGTGGGGCCGGGAACGTAATTCGACTCGCCACGCGGAAGATACCCGGCCGGGGCGCCGGCGCGAGGCTTTTTGCTGCCGGGTAGCCAAACGCCACTTCCACCACCACGGACTACAGATGGCGTTTCTCCCCCGGCCTCCCCCCGTCTCTCATGTGTTCCCTTTCTTCCGAAAGTCGTCCCGTCTTCCGCGTCTTCGTGGTCGCTTTAGTCCCTTACTGCTGAAATCTCGCTCATTTGGCGCGAGAAAATGTATATAAGACGGAGATCTCAAGCCGGGGCTGGTGTCAGGGCAGGGATGACGAGAAACTCGGTCAACTTGCGCGCCGCGATGAGCGCGCGGCGGCCGAGGCTGGTGAGGTAGTAGTGATAGGTGTGACCCACTTTGCGGATCAGGCCGTGCAGTCGAAGGCGCTTCAGGACACGGGCAATCTGCCCGGGTGTTTTGTCGGTGAGTTGCCGGCGCAGGCGCCGGGCGCTGAGGCCGTTGAGGGTGAACTCTCCACGTAGCAGCGCGAACAAT
>JBBRCR010000197.1:0-14028 GCA_038204695.1 Opitutales bacterium
TCCGGCGCAAAATGAAAACAATTTCATTTTGCGCCGATCGCGGCTCAGTCCCGCGAACACGGGACAACACTCGAGGCTATGCCCAACGAGCTTCGGGACCTGTAATCCCTGGACCGCTTACGCTCGAGCTGCTGATCGGACAATTGCATCGCAACGAGACGGGGATTCCAGAGTGGCCGTCGAACACGACGATTCCCGCGCGCTGGGTGGACGGTCCGACGGTTCGGGCGAAGCCGATTGCAAGCTGAGTCGGAAGACTTGGAAGACGGAGAAGACTTGGAAGACTTGGAAGACGTGGAAGAGGGTAAGACGCAGAAGATACTGAAGTCTTGCCGGTCTTCCGAGTCTTCCAAGTCTCGCGTTCTTCTCCGTCTTCCATGTCTTCCCAATCTTCTCCGTCTTCCCAGTCTTCCCAGTCTTCCCAGTCTTCCACGTCTTCCCAGTCTTCCCAGTCTTCCCAGTCTTCCACGTCTTCCCAGTCTTCCAAGTCTTCCCCGTCTTCCCCGTCTTCCCCGTCTTCCCAGTCTTCCCCGTCTTCCCAGTCTTCCCCGTCTTCCGACCATGCCCGATCTCGGCCCGCAACTCATCGCCTGGCGGCGTGATTTCCACGCCCATCCTGAACTTGGCTTCCGCGAATTTCGCACCGCCGCGCGCTTATGCGATATCCTCGATGGACTGCCCGGCTGCTCGCTGCGGGTGGGACCCGAGGTGATGGCCGAATCGGCCCGCATGGGTGCGCCGTCCCCGGAGGAATCCGCCGCGGCGCGCGCCGAAGCCATCACCGCCGGCGCGAATCCCAAATGGGTCCACGCGATGGGGGATGGACTGACGGGCATCGTCGCCGATTGGTCGTTTCCCCGTCCCGGCCCGACGCTCGCGTTTCGCGTCGACATGGACGCGCTGCCCGTCACCGAAACCACCGCGGCTTCCCACCTGCCGGCGCGTGACGGATTCATTTCGAGACGCCCTGGCCGGATGCACGCCTGCGGGCATGATGGCCACACCGCCATCGGGCTGGGGTTCGCCCACCTGGTCGCGTCACGCAGCGCAAAATGGGGTGGACGGCTGCGGCTCATCTTTCAACCCGCGGAGGAAGGGTGCGGCGGTGCCGCGGCCATGGTCGCGGCCGGTGTGGCGCGCGATGTTGATTATTTCGTGGCCGGCCACCTGGGCACGGCGGCCGACGAGACGGGTGTCATCAGCTGCGGCAGTACTGGCTTTTTGGCTACAACGAAAATCGACGTGACGCTGCGGGGCGTGGCGGCCCACGCGGGCATGAAGCCGCACGACGGGCGCAATGCATTGCTCGCCGCCGCCACGCTCACACTCCAGCTGCATGCGATCACGCGCCATGGCGCCGGCGATTCGCGGGTGAACGTTGGCCAGCTGAACGCGGGCAGCGGCCGCAACATCATTGCCGACCGGGCGGAATTGAAACTCGAGGTCCGCGGAGCGAACACCGCGATCAATGAATTCATGACGGCCGAGGCGCGCCGGATCATCGCGGCCACCGCGGCCATGCACGACGTGGAGGCGACAGTGACCGTGGTTGGCGCGGCGCAGGGTGCCAGGTGCGATCCGGCGTTGAAACAACTCGTCGCCGCGGCGGCAAAATCGCTGCCGCAAACCAAACGCGTCGTGGACTCGCTGGACATGCCGGGCAGCGAGGATGCGAGCTTCTTCATGAACGCCGTGCAGGCCAGCGGCGGGCAGGCCACGTACCTTTTGATCGGCTCGGCGCTTGCCGCGGGTCATCATCATCCCACTTTCGACTTCGACGAAGCAGCGTTGCTGCACGGAGTCGAACTCTACGCCGCCATCACCGATCGCATTCTCACTGTTCAATAATGCCTTCTCCGACCATCGACGACCTTCGCCAGGCGCAGTTTCGCATCCGCCCGCACGTGCGGCGGACACCCGTGCTCACGAGCACGCTCCTGAATCGCGAGACGGGCGCGCGCCTGTTCTTCAAATGCGAGAACTTCCAGAAGGTCGGCGCATTCAAATCGCGCGGCGCCTGCAATGCGGTGTTTTCCCTCAGCGAAACGGAGGCCCGGCGCGGCGTGGCGACACACTCCTCCGGCAACCATGCCGCCGCCCTCGCCCGGGCCGCCGGTCTGCGCGGTATTCCGGCCCACATCGTCATGCCGCAAAATTCGCCGAAGCCCAAACAGGTGGCCGTGGCGGGTTATGGCGGACGGATTGTGCTGTGCGAACCAACGCTCGCCGCGCGGGAGCGGGCCTGCGAAGTGCTTCTCGCCGCGACCGGCGCCACGCTCATCCATCCGTACAACGACGATCGGATCATTGCCGGCCAGGGCACGGCCGCACTCGAACTCCTGGAGGAAATTCCGGATTTGGACATCGTCATTGCGCCGGTCGGCGGCGGCGGCCTGCTCGCCGGCACCGCCATCGCCGTCAAGAGCGAGCGTCCGACCACGCGCGTGATCGGCGCCGAACCCGCCCAGGCGGATGATGCCGCCGAATCGATGAAGGCCGGCCGGATTATCACGAAAACCGTCAGCACCATTGCCGACGGTCTGCGCACCAATCTCGGCGATCGCACCTTTCCCATTCTCCGCCAAAACGTCGATGACATCGCCACGGTGTCGGAGGACGGCATCGTCAGCGCGATGCGCCGGCTCTGGGAAATCATGAAGATTGTGGTGGAGCCAAGCGGCGCGGTGCCTTTTGCCGCCGTGCGCGAATACCCGTCGCAGTTCAGCGGCAAACGGGTCGGCATCATCATCAGCGGCGGTAACGTGGATCTGGATACGCTGCCCTGGATCAAGCGGTGAAACGCCGGGCGGGCCCGTGAATCATCGCCCGCGTCCGCGCTCGCCCCCGTCGTCAGTCGTCTGTCATCCGCCGGTCCGCACCTACTTCGCCGGTCCGGTGGTTTCACCGATGAACAGCTGGGCGGGCAACATCAGGTCGGTGAACCCCTGCTCCTCGACCGCGGACGTCTCCAACACGAGCCGCGCGGCCGCTTCGCCCAATTTTTCCGGATTCGAACCGCCGGCCGTAATGCGCGGTCTACTCTCCGTCGCGACGGGTGAAAAATCCGCGCTCGCGATGCTGAGATCACCGGGGACGCGCCACCCTTCCCGCTCGAGTTCGCGCACCGCCCCGGAAGCCATCAGTGTATTGTAAGTGACGAAGGCGGTGGGGAAATCCCGGCGGCGGGCGAGTGGGATGAGAGCGCGGATGGCGTCGGCGCCGTCCGCCCGTTCGCCATCGCTGAGCTTGACGACATAACGCGGATTCAAGCGGCAGCCGCAGCGGTCGAGCGCGTGTTGGAGCGCCTGGAGCCGCGCCTCGTGGCGGCCGAGCCCGACATTGCCGCCGAGCCAGCCAAACCGGCGGTGACCCATGCCATGCAGATGTTCGACAATCCATTCGAGCGCCTGGGGCTCGTTACCCAGCACGGAGTGACAAAGCCCCGGGTAGCGCGCCGAGATCGCCACGATCCGCAACTGATAACGGCGGAGTTGATCCAGGAAGCGGCGCGTCACTTCTCCCACCAGCACAAGTCCCTTGAACGAGTGACCCGGCGCAAAGATTCGCCGCAGTTTCTCGGCGTTCAATTGATCCTCGGCCCCGAGAAAAACCGTGGTGTATTCACGCGCCTCGATGCCCGTATGCAGCCCATGCTGCACGTGGCCGAAATACATCGTGGGCCGGTTCAATCGCAGTGGCGCGCGCAGGATGATGCCGACCTGCCTCGGCTGCGCCGCCGGAGACGACGCCAGGCGCATCCCTTTCGGATGGTAGCCACGTTTGACCGCATGCGCCCAGATGCGGTCATAAGTGTCGGCGCTGATCCCCTGCCGGCGGCCGTTTAACACCAATGAAACCAGCGCCTGCGATATGCCCAGTTCCCGCGCGAGTTGGGTTTGCGAAACTTTCGAAGGCGGCCGGGGCATGGTGAGAGAATTCAGGACGCTGGCGCCCGGGCAACGATTTCTTGAAATGGATAAGGGACCAAAGGGCCAAGGGACCAGATCTGCGTGGCATCGGATCGGGTAGCGCCGTGTCTCCGACCGGCATTCGATACAGCTCACCGATTTCTCCCGTGAAAGAATCGCCGGTCGGAGACACGGCGCTACTCCAGGCAAGCCATGTGCCTCGACCCGCAGGTAGCGGGTGCGTTGCCGCGGTACATCCATTCGCGGCCGCTCGCAGCCCTATATCATCGATATAACCAGTAACGCTTCGTCTGCTGTTGATAGATCTTCGCCTGCTCGCGCCATTGGCGGACAAAGCTCTCCACGTCGACCTTGGCGCCCTGCGAGCGGAGCGCATTCCACCACGCCATCGAGCCCACGTGCACGTTGAACGATCGGATCTGCGTCGGGGTCAGCCGCGCAAACGGGTTCGGCGGATCATAGCGGCAGGCGAGCCGCATCAGATGAAAGCTCAACTCGGTGGGGTTCCAATCCTCCCAATCGACCACCTCCACAAACACGCCCGTGGTCGGCTGGCCGCGCGGATCGGTGATCGACACCTTTGCAAACCGGAGACCCGGCAGCTTGAGCGCGGTGAGATCTTTCTGCAGCTGATCGGCCGTTTTGCCGGGATACGCGATGCCGCGAAACGGATAGTGCGGGCCCAGTCCATGCGAGAACCGGTTGCCCTCGCAACCGAGCCCCACCATCGCGTATCCGACGACGGAAGCGAAGTCCGGGACGAGCTGCGAGGTCGGCACGAAATTCAAACCGGTTTCCGACCAGCGCATGTCACGGCGCCAGCCCCGCATCGGCACCACCGTGAGTTTGCCCTTCGCGCGGATCGCCTCCGACACGTCGAGCACGCCGGGCGCAGTGGCGGCCAGCCGCGCCAGTTCACCCATCGTCAGACCGTGCACATAGGGAATGCGAAAGGCGCCGACGCCACTCATCAATTCGCGGTCGAGCGGCGGCCCGTCGACTTTGAGTCCGCCGAGCGGGTTGGGACGATCCAGCACGATCACCTCGACACCGTGGAGAAAGCACGAGTCCATCGCGTAGCGCATCGCCACGTTGAACGTGTACGAACGCACACCGATGTCCTGCAGATCGATCACCAGCGCGTCCAAGTTCTTGAGCTGCGCCTTGGTCGGCTTGCGATTCGCCCCGTGCATCGAATAAACCGGCAGCCCGGTCCTGCGATCCACGCTATCACCGACGTTCGTACTTGCCTTGTCGGTGCCATAAAGCCCGTGCTCCGGCGCAAAGAGCGCCACCAGCTTTACGCCCGGCGCCTGGCGCAATACGTCAATCGTGCTGACGCCGCGGCGGTTGATGCCGGCGGGATGCGTGAGCAGTCCGATGCGTTTGCCTTTGACCTGAGTGAAGCCGTTTGCCTCGAGCACATCGATCCCGAGCATGACCCGGGGACCCGATTCGACCCGGGCCGGCGGGGTCAGCACGCCGGCCGGCGGCGTGAAAATCGGCGCGGGCGCCGTTTTCGTCGGCGGGAGGACAGCGGGCGTCTGAGTGGCACTGCATCCGAACAGGCCGAAAAGGGGCACCAGCAACGAGACGAGGTTTTTCAAAGGTGACGAAGAAAACGCACCGGGCATGGACGCGAGAGATGCCGCCGGCCCAACCCACGGTCGAGCAGTTTCGCCCCCGGCTGCCGAACGGGTGGCGATCAAGCGGCTGACCCGGCAAGTGCTAACCGGCACCGCAGCTCGAGGGCCGCAACCAAAGGTCTGTGGATGCACAGAGTTCACAGAGGGGGAGGACGAAGACATGGGAGACGGGGAAGAGAATAAGACGCGGAAGATTCCGAAGTCTTCCGAGTCTCGCGTTCTTCCATGTCTCGCGTTCTTCATCGGGGGCGCTCTGTGACCAAAGGATTGGGCGCTCAAAATCGTCGCGAACGTGCACGATGCGGATCGATATTAGCACAGGGTTGAACGAAAAAATCCTTTTTGTCACAGAGCGCACAGAGCTCCGACCCAGAGTTCACAGAGGAACACCCTTCGAGCCTATTTGGAATGCTTGCCCGTTCACATCAGACGCGTCCAAACACCTTGTGGCCTCCTGCTGCCTCTGTGTCCGAGCTCTGTGTCCTCTGTGACCCGTGCCTTGGTCCGTCTGGATATGAAATAATGGGACTAACGGCCAGGCGTGCCCCCGCCGGCCGTTGCGGCAGGCAGAATTTGCGGGCTCTGATCAGGGCGTTTGGGGGGCCGGTTTGACCGGCATGACCAGCACCTTGTCCACGCGGTGCCGGTCCATGTCGAGCACCTCAAAGACATACCCGTGCGTCTCGAACGTCTCGCCTTCCTGCGGCACGCGGCCGAGGGTTTTCACGACAAAACCCGCGAGCGTTTGGTACTCCGTATGGGCGTCGCCGCCGAACTTGAAACCGGGCAGGGCCCGCTCCACCGCCGCCAGTTCGAGCATCGCATCGATCAGCCAGGAGCCGTCCTCGCGCTTTCGGGCGGCAGGCTTGATGCGTTCGCCCTGGGAGGGGAACTCGCCCACGATCGCTTCCATCACGTCGTTCAGCGAGACCAGGCCGACGATGCTGCCAAACTCATCCGTCACGAGCGCGATGTGTTTCCCGCTTTGCTTGAACGTCTCAACCAACTGGAGGACCGTCTGCGTTTCCGGGACGATGAGCGGCGGGAGCATCAAGTCCTTGAGCGACACCCCCACTCCCGCGGCGAGATTTGCGTATATCGTCTTTACGGATACCAGGCCCACCGCGTGGTCGCGGTTGCCCCGGTAGACCGGAAAATGGGAATGATTGCTGACGACGACCTTGTGCCAGATCCGGTCATGCGGATCGTCCTGCTGCAGCCAGATGATCTTCGGGCGGGGCGTCATGATTTCGCGCACCGGCAGCCGATCGAGTTCCAGCGCACTGTGCACGATGTGGCTCTCGACCTTGTTGAACGCCCCCGCGCGCACTCCCTCCTGCATCAAGCCCCGCACTTCCTCCTCCGAGACGGCCGCTTCCTTGCCCGGCTTGAAACCGAGCGCGCGCAAAAGGATTTCCGTCGACCCGCCGAGGAGGCTCACCACCGGGCCGGCAAGCCGGGAGAGCCGGTTCATCGGCTGGGCCACCCACATCGCGACGCCCTCCGGGTTGCTCAAACCAAATCGCTTCGGCACGAGTTCGCCCAGCACCAGCGAAAAGTAGGTGAGGACCGCGACCACCAGGCCAAATGCGATCGTGTCGGCATAGGGCGCGATCAAGGGCATTTGGCCGATCGGCCCGGCGAGCTTGGCTGCCAGGGTGGCGCCGCCGAACGCGCCCGCGAAGATGCCGACCAGGGTAATGCCGATTTGCACGGTGGAAAGAAAGCGGTTGGGCGCCTCGGCCAGTTCCAGCGCGATCCGCGCCTTGGCGTTGCCCTGCTCGGCGAGCCGGCGCAATCGGGGCTTCTTCGACGAGACGACGGCAATCTCCGCCATCGCGAAAACGCCATTCACCATGAGCAGCGCCAGTATGATGGCCAGTTCGAGCACGATTTGGTTCATGGGTGGACTTCAGCGTTGGGAGAAAAGGAGGCAGGTCATGGATCGGCGGGAGGATCGCCGGGATTTCGCCGGTGACAAGCCGCGCCGCACGAACGCACGCCCGTGGCCTGTCGGCGGCGCCACTGCCGCGCGATGCCGATATCAGGTGCGCCTACGTTGCAAATTGTGCCGAAAACCGCAGCGTAAACGCGCCTCCATGAAAAACCTAAATCGCCTCATAGGTTGGGAGCTGGTGCTCCTGTTTGCTTCGATCCTGGTATTTCGCAGTACATGGCTCTTGCTGGACGACCTGAAATGGGCCCGCACCACCACCGGGCTGCTGGGCCTGCTCGCGCCCGGCGTCGTGCTCTGCTTCCTGGCCCTGAGGGCGATCCACGACGACAAATAGCATGAAACCCAATCCCCTGCCACTTTGCCTGCTGCTGCTGACTGGCTGCAGCACGGCCCTTCCGCCCCTGAAGACCGTCGCGAGCGTCGACCTCCCGCGCTACATGGGGCCCTGGTATGTCATCGCCTGCATCCCGACTTTCATCGAGACGGAAGCCTACAACGCGATTGAAGATTATCGGCTCCGCCCCGACGGCACCATCGACACGGTCTTCACCTTCAATCAAGGGGGCTTCGACGGTCCGCCCAAGCGCTACAATCCCCGCGGTTTCGTCGTCGATCAGGTGAACCGTTCCACCTGGGGGATGCAGTTCATCTGGCCCTTCAAGGCCGAATTCCTCATCACCCATTTGAGTCCGGATTACAGCCAGACTGTGATCGGCCGGAACAAGCGGGACTACGTCTGGATCATGGCGCGCACGCCGCAGATGCCCGAGGCAGACTACCAGCGGCTGCTCGTGGAACTGGCCGCCCAGGGGTATGACTTGACCAAACTACGGAAGGTGCCCCAGCGCTGGCCGGCCAAGCCATAGACTACACCAAGCCAACACCCATGGCGCTGGCATTGCCGAGTACGCGCGCCCGATCAAGGCCGACCTCGTGGTACTCGGCAGTATAGGCCGCACCAACCTCAAGTATGTGCTGCGCGGTTCGACGGTGGAGCGGCTGCTGAAGGAGATTCCCTGTTCCGCCTTGGTGGTGCGGTCCGCGACCGCAGCAGAGCCGGGCACGAAGCCTGCTTGTTCTGGCCAACAACAGGCGATAAAGTTAGCGTGCCTGCAATCATATGACGATCACCTTGATGCTCGTGGCGGGCCTGGTGGCGCTTTACTTCGGCGCCGAGTGGCTCGTGCGCGGGGGCGCCTCGCTGGCTGTGCGCTTGGGCGTCACGCCTTTGCTGGTCGAACTCACGGTGGTGGCCTACGGCACCAGCACGCCCGAGTTGATTGTCAGTTCCATGGCCGCCGCCAAGGGGCAGGGCGCCATCGCCATCGGAAACGCCGTCGGCTCGAACATCTTCAACATCGGCGTCATCCTCGGTCTCACCGCCCTGATCTGTCCGATGCGCGTCCAGCTTCAACTCCTCAAGTTCGATACGCCGGTGATGGTCGGCGTGGCGCTGTTGTTCCTGCTGTTCTTTCTCGATGGGAAGATTCAGCTCTGGGAGTCGCTCGTCTTCCTCGCGTTGATTGCTGCCTACACAATTCTAAACATCCGCCTCGCCCGCCGCCAAGCCAGCGTGGATGTACAGCAGGAGTTTGGCGAAGGCGTTCCCCAGCCCACCGGTTCCCTGGGGAAAGACGCGACGCTGATTGTGGCCGGCCTCGCGGTGCTGGTCGTGGGGTCGCGCCTGTTTGTCACCGGCGCGGTGGATCTCGCCCGCCTGCTGAAGCTGAGCGAAGCCTTCATCGGCCTCACCATCGTCGCCGCCGGCACCAGCCTGCCGGAACTGGCGTCGTCGCTCATGGCGGCCTGGCGCAGGCAACCCGACATCGCCATTGGAAACGTCATCGGCTCGAACATCTACAACATCCTCGCCATCCTCGGCGTCAGCGGCGTCATCGCTCCGCCCATCAACGGCCAGGGCGTGAGCCTGACGGACACCCTGGTCATGATCGGCACTTCCCTCGTGCTGCTGGTCATCGCCTGGACGGGCTTCAAGCTGCGCCGCTGGGAAGGCGCGCTGCTGCTGGCCATTTACGGCGGCTACCTGTGGCATCTCTGGCCAAAATCCTGAATCGCGCATGACCGGCATCACCCAACCAACTCGTCCTCCGGAAACGCCCGCCATCGCCTGGCGCTTCAGCGCACGGCTCGCGCTGATGGCGTTGCTCTGGCTCGGACTAAACGGCACGGACTGGAGTTCGTGGATCGTTGGAGGACCGGCAGTGTTCGCCGCCGCCTGGATCAGCCTGAAGCTGCTGCCGGCCATGCCCTGGCATTGTTCCGTGGGCGGAGCGATCGCCTTCGCCGGATTCTTCCTCCGCGAATCCCTGCGCGGTGGCTGGGAGGTGGCCTGGCGGGCCTTGTCGCCGAAGCTGGCGCTGTCACCCGCCATCGTCTGTTTCCCGTTACACCTGCCCTCGGGCGTCGCCCGTCTGTTTTTCTGCGCCGCGATCAGCCTGCTGCCGGGCACCGCGGTGGTGGCCATCGCGGAGGAAAGCCTCTGCGTCCATGCGCTGAATTACTCGCCGCGGGTCGAGGAGGAACTCCGCGAACTGGAGCGCCGCGTGGCCGTGCTGTTTGGGCTGCCGCTCCCGAGTCCTCTCCTCGGATTCCTGTCACTGGCGCTCTTCGCGGCGCTGAGCTCTGCCGTGCTGTCGCTGCCCACGGGGCTGACCGAGGCATCGCTTGCGAGGCTTCCCGAAAGCGGCGTGACCAATCCCGTCACCGTCGTGCTGCTCAATTATCGCGGCTACGACACCCTGGGCAACGCGCCGCCGAAGAACCCATCACGCAATGCCTGACGCCGACCATCGCATCTACCTGCTGGCTGGCGCGGCACTATTCGCCATCGGCTTTTACTCCCTGCTGGTACAGGCGCATCATGGCGCTCAACGTCATGGGTAGCGGTGTGTTTCTGGTGTTCATCGCGCTTGCCGCGCAAACGCCCGGCCCGATTCCCGACCCCATGCCCCACGCGATGGTGCTGACCGGCATCGCAGTGTCGGTCTGCGCGACGGGCCTCGCGCTGGCGCTGGCGGACCGTGTGCAAGCGGCGACCGGCCGGGTGGAGCTCGGGGACGATGAAGACGCCACTGACCCTGCTCCAGTTCCACAATCCAACGGCTCACGCCGGGCGAAGGGCTCGGGGTGTCCGAGTGCCTGCTCGCCGGACTGGTCTGCAACGACAGCGCGCTGGTGCAAAGGGAAGGCCGTTGGGACGCCCAGGGCGACCCGACCGAGGTGGCGTTGATCGTGGCCGCGCACAAAGCAGGCCTGGAAGACGCGGCGGTGAAGCAGCGCCTGCCGCGGGTGGACGCGATTCCGTTCGAGTCGCAGCACCAGTTCATGGCCACGCTGCACGAGGACGCGCCCGCGGGCCACAAGTTGGTTTACCTCAAAGGCGCCGTGGAAGTCGTGCTCGACCGGTGCCAGACCCTGGCCGAGCAAGGAAACGCCCGGCGCGCGAGTCGGAGGCGGTGCTTGTTGGAATGGAAACTCGTTGGTATCCTCGCCCGTCAATCATGCGCTGGACTGAGCCATCCGAAATTGAAACCGCCGCCGCCCGCACCCCGCACTGCGGCGGGAGTGGTGTGTCTGCCTGCCAAGGCGGGGATGTTTTTGAACCCCCTTTCTGAAGAAACGAGATGCCCGCCAAATCCAACAGCTCCGACTCCTCCGCCAACCTCGGCTTCGAGGCCAAGCTCTGGCTCGCCGCCGACAAGCTCCGCAGCAACATGGACGCCGCGGAATACAAGCACGTCGTCCTCGGCCTCATCTTCCTCAAATACATCTCCGACACCTTCGAGGAACACCGCGCCCAGCTCCTCGCCGGCAAAGGCGACTACAAGGGTGCGAACCCCGAGGACAAAGACGAATACCTCGCCGCGAATGTCTTCTGGGTGCCCAAGGATGCCCGCTGGGCGCAGCTCCAGTCTCGCGCCAAGCTCCCGGGCATCGGCAAAGACGTGGACGACGCCATGGTCGCCCTCGAGCGCGACAACCCCCGCCTCAAAGGCGCGCTCAATAAAAACTACGGCCGCGCCGACCTCGACAAACACCGCCTCGGCGAACTCATCGACCTCATCAGCTCCATTCAGCTCGCCGGTGTCACGAGTCGTTCCAAGGATCTTCTCGGAAGAGTCTTCGAATATTTCCTCACGCAATTTGCGTCGGCCGAGGGCAAGAACGGTGGCCAGTTCTATTCCCCGTCCTGCATCGTGCGCCTCCTCGTCGCGATGCTCGCCCCTTACAAAGGCCGCGTCACCGACCCCTGCTTTGGCTCGGGCGGCATGTTCGTGCAGTCGGAAAAGTTCGTCGAAGCCCACGGCGGCCAGCTCGGGGACATCAGCATCTACGGCCAGGAGAGCAACCCCACCACGCGCCGCCTCGCCATCATGAACCTGGCCCTGCGCGGCATCGAGGCCGACTTCGGCCCCGAGGCCGCCGACACCTTCCGCCGCGATCTCCATCCCGACCTTCGGGCGGATTTCGTCATCGCCAATCCGCCCTTCAACGACTCCGACTGGTTCCGCAAGGACGACGACGTGCGCTGGCAGTTCGGCGTGCCGCCCAAGGGCAACGCCAACTTCGCCTGGGTGCAGCATTTCATCCACCACCTCGCGCCGAATGGCATGGCCGGCTTCGTCCTCGCCAACGGCAGCATGTCCTCCAACCAGTCCGGCGAAGGCGAGATCCGCCGCGCCATCATCGAGGCCGACCTCGTGGACTGCATGGTCGCCCTTCCCGGCCAGCTTTTTTATAGCACGCAGATTCCCGTCTGCCTCTGGTTCCTCGCGAAAAACAAACACGACGGCAAACGCCGCGACCGCCGCAAACACACCCTCTTCATCGACGCGCGAAAGATGGGCACGCTCATCGACCGCGTCCACCGCGAGCTGACCGACGCCGACCTCACGAAAATCGTCACCACCTACCACGCTTGGCGCGGCGACGTTTCTCCCAAGAGCCAAGATCCCAAATCCAAGACCCTCACATCGGCCTACGCCGATGTGCCCGGCTTCTGCAAATCCGCCACCACCGCCGAAATCGCCTCCCACGGCCACGTCCTCACGCCCGGCCGCTACGTCGGCGCCGAGGAAGTCGCCGACGACGGCGAACCCTTTGAGGAAAAGATGCCGCGCCTCGTCGCTGAACTGCACGCCCAGTTCGCCGAGTCCGCGAAACTGGAGCAGCAAATCAAAGTAAACTTGGAAAACCTGAACCTGAAATCAATGCCATGAAACTGGAACTCACTAGCCTGGAAAACGCGACGGCCTCGCTTGAACGGTCCATCAATGCTGCAGCTACATTCGAGGCGACTCTTCCACCTGAGCTCAAGGAGACCGTGCGCAGTGGCATCATTCAGAATTTCGAGGTCGCGTATGAGCTGTCTTGGAAAATGATGAAGCGCTGGCTTGAGACAAACATCAGCGCTGAATCCGTCGATGGCGTGACCCGCCGCGAGTTGTTCCGACAGGCTGCGGAAAATCGCCTGATTGATGATGTGGAACTTTGGATGAGCTTTCACGCAGCACGCAATGAAACCTCTCATACTTACGACAACGACACGGCAGAGGAGATCAGCGATAGTGCTGAACACTTCGTTGCCGCAGCTAAGTCGCTCCTAGAATCACTTCGGGCACGCAATGATTGATCTCCCGCCAGAACAGTTGGCGATCGTGCGCCGCCTGCTTGCAGCGCAGATGCCGGAATGCGAAGTCCGCGCCTTCGGTTCCCGCGTTGCTTGGACGGCTAAATCCCATTCCGATTTGGATCTTGCCCTTGTTGGTCCAGAGAAAATCGCATCATCAAAGCTTCGTCGTCTGCGCGAAGCCTTCGAAGAATCCGGTCTTTCCGTCAGGGTTGACTTGCTCGACTGGCACGCGGTCTCAGAAAGTTTTCAGAGCGTCATCGCAGGTCGCTACGAGGTGGTCCAAAAGGCTGCCAATGTAAATCCAGGCCGGGCTCAATGGGAAATCCTGCCGCTTGGCGAACTAACCGAGAACTTGGATGGTCGTCGCGTTCCAGTGAAGGAACTCGACCGCAAGCCGGGGCCCTATCCGTATTATGGCGCGTCGGGTATTGTGGACCGTGTCGATGGCTACCTCTTTGATGGCGAGTATCTGCTCATCGGTGAAGACGGCGAAAACCTGCGCACACGCCAAACACCGATTGCCTTCATGGCGAAGGGAAAGTTTTGGGTAAACAACCACGCGCACATCGTTCGTGGCAATCATCGCGCCGACACTCGCTTTCTCAGCTACGTCCTTTCTCAGACCGACATCAGCGGCTACCTCACCGGCTCGACAATGCCCAAGCTTACGCAGGGCAATTTGAATCGCCTGCCGGTTGTTGTGCCACCCCTCGCCGAGCAAAAAGCCATCGCGGCGGTGCTTGGGGCGCTGGACGACAAGATCGAGTTGAACCGGCGGATGAACGCGACGCTGGAGGCGATGGCGCGGGCGCTGTTCCAGAGCTGGTTCGTGGATTTCGACCC
>JBBRCR010000198.1:0-13918 GCA_038204695.1 Opitutales bacterium
CTCGCTCGCCTCGTGCGAATGCAGGGGAAAGGGAACCCGCCGTAGGGTACTCCGAGTCGCTGCCTCGAATTCGCGTTTATTAGCGTCCATTCGCGGTTCAACTCTGGTGTTTGCGACGATTCCCTCCAATCCATCAACCGCAGATTTCGCAGATGGTCTTGTTCAAGTTATCCGCGCTCTCTGCGCCATCTGCGGTTAAAGGTCTGGCGCCCTTTCTTCGGTTGCCGCGTTCGGAAGAACAGCGGCGACCGGCTTGTATATAAAGGCATGGCGTCTCGCCCGTGGCACTTTCCAAACTGCTCGGTGTCACGGTCGCGCCCTTACTTCACTTTCGCGCAGCAGATGCAGTCGCGGGGCTCGGGGCTCAGCAGTGGGCAAATCTGCCAGCGACGCAGGATCCCTTCGCGCACCAGGCCCGCCTTTTCCATCACCCGCACGGACGCCGTGTTCTCCGCGTCACAATAAGCCCAGGCGCGGAAGATCGTCGGTTGGGCGAGCGCCCACTCGACGAGATGGGTCAGCGCCTCTGCGGCAAAGCCATGCTGCCAGAATCTCCGCGCGAGCACGTAACCGAACATCGCCTTGCCGCCGCCCTCGAGGGTCATGCCGATCGAGCCAATGGGTGTATCCGTGCCTTTGAGACACAGCAGCCACGCGAGGTGTCCATCGCCTTTTTCCCAGTGCGCCGCACACTCGCTCAAGAATGCGGCCAGGGGTTCGACGCGATCATACGCCCGCCAGCTCAGGTAACGGGTCACGTCGGGGTCGCAGGCATACGCCGCGAACACCGCCGCCGCATCATCCACGCGCGGAATTCGCGCGACGAGCCGGGCGGTGGCAAACCTGGCGGGCGGGCGGGGCATGGCGTCTGTGACCGCGCGTCGCTCAGTTCGAGACAAGCTGCATCTCCGCTCGAGAATTCTGAAAACGGTGGGGCATGGGAAAGTTGTCATGCGGAAACCGGCGGACTGCAAAGATGAAGACATGGGAGACGGGGAAGACGGGGAAGAGAATAAGACGCGGAAGGTTCCGAAGTATTCCGATTCTCGCGTTCTTCATCGGGTGTGCTCTGTGGCCAAAGGATTGTTTGAAGTCCCGAGATTTTAGATGCCCGATGCCAGATTTCACGATTTCCTAAATGCTTCGAGTGCGGTCGCCGCGGCAGGAAAGTTCCGGCCTAACGCGGCAGTGGCTCAAACCAGTCGCCCCGCAGCCAGTCGACGACGAGCCCGATTTCCTGCTCCGTCAGCATCTTCTCAGTTCCATAAGCGGGCATCCGGTCGTTCCGGTCGCCGTAGAATCGTTCGTGCTCGGGATTCGCGATGAACGCCATCATCCACTCGCGCGAACCATAGCCCGTCAAATCCGGCGCGGTGGCCTCCTCGCCCGCTTCATGGAATTTGTGACACTCCGTGCAGTTCATGCTCTCTCCGGAGATCAGTTTTTTCCCTTCCGCAATGATGGCCGCATCACGCTCGTCGAGTTCGCGCTGGCCTTTGAGCCCCGCCTCGGCCGACAGCGCCGTCACCGCCTTTTGCAGCAGCTGCTTATCCTCCGCCGAGAATTCCGCCACCTCCTCCCGCACGAACTTCACCATTTTGCCGTCACTCAATTCGCTCGCCCCGAAATAATGCGCCGTGGCGATTTTTTGCGGATCGAGCAATCCGGCCAGCCATGCGCGGCTCGCGAATCCCTTCAACTCGGAAGCGGACACCTTGTCTTTCGGCTGGCCGCCCAGTCCGTCGTGCCCCTCGTAACGGTGGCAGCTGGAGCAATTGCGCGAAAAAATCTTCGGCCCCTGCGTCCACGCATCGTTGCGCAGGAGCGTGACCGCCCCGGTTGGCGGAATGCCCTGCGGCGACTTGGCCAGCGCAATGACCCGCTCGGCGTCGCGCCGGGCGACATCGGCCGCGATCCGGAATTCCGGTTTCTGCCGGTCTTCATCGAGTGCGAGATGCGTCAACAGGACGATGCCGGCGAGCATGGCCCACAGGAAACCGAGGTTGAACCGGTGCCCAAGCCGCCAGCGACCGATGAACGGCATGGCCGCGAGAAAGCCGAGCAGAACCGTGGGTATGATGATCGCGCCCCAGAGTTCGCTGCCCCCCGGGAAATATTTCAGGAATTGAAAGAGGAAGAGAAAATACCAGTCGGGTCGCGCGGCGGAGAACTGTTCCGAGGGATCCGCGGGCGCTCCCAGATCCGCGCCGTGATAGCGCAGGACAAAAAACAAGACGCCCAGCATGACCGCGAGGCAGGCGACGACGTCGCGCAGCACCTGGTCCGGCCAGAAGGGGGCGTCGGGCTTCCGCCGGGGTTCCTTGGGCGTCAGCCCGTGTCGGCGAAACAGATACACGTGCACCGCGATGAACGTGATGATGGCGCCCGGAATGATGCCGGCATGCAGCGCGAAAAACCGGGTGAGCGTGTGATGGCCGTAGTCGGCTCCGCCCACCACGAGTTTCTGAATTGCCGGGCCCATGAACGGCGCGATCGCGGCGATGCTCGTGGCCACCTTCGTGGCCCAGTATCCTTTTTGGTCCCACGGCAGCAGGTAGCCGGTGAGCGACAACGACAGCACGAGCAGCAGGAGGATGACCCCGGACCAGAAATTCACCTCGCGCGGCGCCTTGTAGGCCCCATCGATCACCACCTGCATCAGGTGAATGACAAGCAGCGCCGTCATGGCGTGCGCGGTGTAATGATGCAGCCCGCGCAAAAACCAGCCGCCCCACATTTCGTGCTGGATGAAGTAAACGCTTTCCCAAGCCGTCTGGGAACTCGGGCTGTACGCCAGCCAGAGGAACAGGCCAGTGATCACCTGGACCACAAAGCAGAACGCGAGCGTGCTGCCCCACACGTAACGCCAGCGGGCGCCGCCGGGGACGTTTTCGAACAACGCCTCGTGCAGCAGGTGTTTCGAACCGGTGCGGTGCTCGAGCCAGGCCAGAAGGGCTTTCATCACGCCGGGGTTTTTTCCTTTACGCCGGCCCGGAAATTCTGGAACGCCACCCAGATTTCCGAACCGTTGCGGATTTCAACCTGCAGTTCGTCGAGCCCCCGCGGGCTCGGACTTTTCGGGTCGAGGATTTTGCCATCGGGGCCGAAGCTGCTGTTGTGACAAGGGCAGTGAAAATGATTTTTCGCAGGGCGGAAATCCACGAAACAGCCGGCGTGCGGGCACACGACGTTGAACGCGCGGACGCGATCCGCGGCGAGCCGCTGCAGGTAAACGGCGCCCACCGGGACGTTGGGCGTGCGATTCCACGCATCGACGCGCGTGGCCAGGACCGGGAATTTGCGCGGCTCGCCGTTTTCCGGCAGCGCGTTTAATGAGGCGACCCGCACGGCGCCGCCATTCTCGGTTTTTCGACGCAGCGGATCGAACAGGACAAACAGCCCCGCCAGGAGCGGAACCAGCGTGATCAGACCGCCGATGACAATGGCAGCGGCCTTGGTGAGGAAATTGCGCCGGTCGGGCTGGGGCGGAACACAGTGGGTATCCATGCGAGGCGGGGGGGGCGGCGTGGTGCCGGGTGGAACGGACGAAAAAGTTGCGGAAACGATTGCGTTGTAAATGGGAATCGCGGGAGCCCCGGGGGATGCTTTTCTGCGCGGCGGGCAGGTCGTCGCGAGACGGCAGCCGTAACAGGAACGTTACGGCGGGCGCGGCCGGCGAAAATAGTTCGGGTCAGCCGCGGCGTCTCACCGGCCTGCCCGCACGACCGGGCGCAGCACCATGTTTCGATACTGCACCGCGGTGTGGTCGCCCTGGAGATAAATCGGGCCCGGCGCCGTCACATCGCTCTTCAGCGCACCGCCCGTGCAGCCTTCGACGGGCTGGTTATCGATGACCCGCTCGCCGTTGAGGACGATGCTGACGTGGCGATCGACGAGGGTGATCTCGACTTTTTCCCATTCGCCGGCGGGCCGGCCGGCATTGTGTGTGGGCTTGATGCGGCCGAAAACCGCGCCCGGTCCATTGATGCCCTGCATCGAGCTTTCGCGATGCGTGACCTGCACCTCATACAGGCCGCGCAGGTAAATCCCGCTGTTGCCCCCCGCGCCCGCGGGCAGACGGTATTCTAGTTGCAGCAGGAAATCCTCGAATTCGGCGTCGGTGCGCAAATTGGCGTATTCGCCGTACGCCCCAAAGTCGGTCTTCGGAGTATCGTTGCACAGGATACCGTCACGCACGCTCCACCCATTCTGCTTGGCCGGATGGCTGACGCGCCAGCCGGTGAGATCCCGGCCATTGAATACGGTAAGCGGAGGGCCGAATTTAACCCGCTTCAAGACCGGTGCTGGCGGCATGGGCGGCTGGCGCTTGCCCGTGAAGGTCTGGGGCGGTCCGCCCGGCTCGGCTTGCATCGTGCACCGCAGCACATCGCCGTCGGCGCGCATGGTGATGCGGTACTTGGTTGCTGGTTCCGCTTTCGGGGCCAATGGCCGCCGGATGGGCCGGGTGAACACCAGCATCCCGTCGTTGATCTCCAGCCGGTCGATCGGACGCGCCGAGCCAACGCCCCACATCAATTCCGCGGAAATCTTCCCCCCGGACTCGCGCACGGAAAGCCAGCCGGCCTCCTGCGTTGGCAACGTGAGCGACCATTGGCCGACGAGCGCGTGGTCGGCGGCCTGCAGCGGCCCGCCGATGACCAGGAGTGGCGTGACAAGAAACAGTGCGCGGAACCTCATGATGGAAATCGGACTGGATTGGGTGATCACGGGCCGACCGTAGTGGAAGGGTGCACGGGGTCAGCAAGGTTGATCATTCGATTGGACGGGCGAGTTGTCCCCCCCGGCTGGCCGTGCCCAGCCGCTGAATCCGGCGATTGCGGCTTCGCTCCGGCCCGTTTCACTGTTTCCACCCCGCCCCGATGACTTACCGTTTCCGGCTCCTTTTCCTCGCGACGATTGCCGTGCGTGTTTGAGCCGTGGATACAGCTCGACTGGAGGCAATCAACGCCGCCGCGCAGGCGGCCCACGCCAAACGCAACCTGGGCGACGCCACGCCACTCTACAAACAGCTGCTCGCCGCCGAGCCACCTGCGCCACCCACGGCGGAGCAGCGTGCGCTGGTGCTGAAGTTCGTGCCGCGGCTGCATAATGTGGCGAACGAATTCTTTCCGTTCAAAGACATCGCCGCGATCCTCCATCGGGAAAAACCGATCATCGCCTACCACCTGTTCTGGGAGGACGACCTCGGATTCCCGAGCGATAACGATCCCTGCGATCACGAGATCGTCTGGGTCGAGTACGATCCCGCCACCAGGCGGGTGACGCGCGTTGACACCTATTGGCATGGCCGGATCGTTTCCAACGACGCGGCGACGGACGACGCCAATGCGCATGACGGCCGCCCCTGGATTGGCGTCGAGTGGGGCCTTCACGGCAGCGTGCCGTGGCAGGCTCCCGGCAGGGTGAAAGTCGTCGACGAGATCCTGCGCGATCATTGGCACGCCGCGCACGTCACCGCGAAAACCCGGCCGCGCGATCCGCTGGCCCGTGGATGGCCGGCGGAATTCACCGGCGACCTTGCCGCGTTCACGACGTTTTCGGTGACCAACGATCCGCGGCCGCTGCTGCGCGAGCGAGAACTCGTTTACGTTTCACGCTGGGCGAACGCCACGCTCAACCGGTACTGCCTGCGGTACAATTTTGCCGCCAAGACGGAGTGGCCGTGGCTGGCCCGATAGCCCCTCCGCGCATGGCCCGATCAATTTCCTCAAGCCAGGGTCCGGGTCGGACTCCGCGAAGTCGCGGCCGCGGCGAAAGTGTGCGTGATGACGGTCTCGCTGTCGCTGCGCGACAATCCCCGCATCTCCGTGGCGACGCGCGAGCGGATCAAGCGGATCGCCGCGGAACTCGGCTATCAGCCCGATCCGGAACTCTCCCGGCTGATGAATCACTTGCGCGCCTCCCGCACGGCGCGCGGAAAGATTGGCGTCGCCGTCATCGATTTTTATCCGACGTCAGGCTTCGTCGAGAATGTCTACAACGAGAAGGTCCGCTTCGGCGCGACCCGGCGCGCCGAGGAACTCGGATTCAGCATCACCACGATGCACGCCGCCGACTATAACCGGAGCCTGCCCAATCTCCTCAAGGTTGTCCGCGCTCGCGGGCTCGAAGGAGCGCTGCTTCTGCCGTCCATCGTGCCCATCGAACTCGACCCCTCCGTGAACTGGAACGGCATCTCCGTCGTCGCCACCTCGAAATCGATCGTGGCGCCGCGCTTTCATTGCGTCGTGCCGAACCATTTTGGCAACACCATGCGATTGCTCGAGACCTTGCAGGGCCAGGGTC
The DNA here is from genome assembly GCA_038204695.1 of Opitutales bacterium. GTDB lineage: Bacteria > Verrucomicrobiota > Verrucomicrobiia > Opitutales > Opitutaceae > ER46. The sequence goes on from JBBRCR010000198.1 coordinate 6,307, forward strand.
ATCGCCGGATTTGCGCCGTCTTCGATGAGCTCTTCGATGAACGGACGGCCCACAATTTCACGGCTGCGATCAACTGGCGGCCGGCCGGGCGGGCCACACTCATCGTACCGCAGGATGCCTCGCCCGCGGATCGGGCCGAGTGCGTGGCGCGCTGGCTGGCGGAACAACGGCCGGACGCCGTATTCGCGCAAAGCAACGCCGTCACGTATCCGATCCGCAATTCCCCTTCCACCTTTTCAACCTCACCGGCCGGCCGGTCTCGAGCGATTTCACGGCGGCTTCGGCGAGCACGATGGCCTGGCGGCCATCCTCCGCCGTCACTGGCAGCGGCTTTTGATTCACCACGGCATCACCAAACGCCGCCAGTTCGGCGCGATAAGCATCCGCGTAACGCTCGAGAAAAAAATACAGCGGCTTGTCCGTTGCGACCGCTGACGCGTCGGCCAGTTCGACGGTTGTCGCCGTGCGATTGCCTGCCATCAGCCGGCCCTTGGAGCCGTGAACCTCCAGTCGCTGGTCGTAACCGTAGCTCGCCCGGCGACTGTTGTTGATATGGCAGAGTTTTCCCGCGCCCGTCTTCATCAAGACCATCGCAGAATCAGTATCGCCGACTTTCGCGACCGCCGGATCGACCAGGCAACTCCCGTACGCGAAAATTTCCACTGGCTCCTCGCCCAGCAACCAGCGCGCCATGTCAAAATCGTGAATCGTCATGTCGCGAAACTGGCCGCCGGAAACTTTCAGATAAGGGAACGGCGGCAGGCCGGGGTCGCGGTTGCTGATGATCACCTGCTCGACGTGGCCGATATCACCGTTTGCAATCCGGGCATGCAGCGCCGCGAAACTGGGATCGAAGCGGCGGTTGAATCCGACGAACATCGGTACCTTCGCCTTCTTCACCGCCGCCAGGCAGGCGTCGACGCGCTTCAACGAGAGGTCGATCGGCTTCTCGCAAAAAATCGCCTTGCCGGCGCGTGCGGACGCGATGGCGAGATCCGCGTGCGTAGCAGTCGAGGACGCGATGATCACGGCGTCGACATTCGGGTCGGCCAGCGCGGCGTCGACTCCGGTCACCTGCGCGCCGTGCCGCACGGCAAGAGCGCGCGCCGCATTGGCGTTCACGTCGATGCCATAGAGGAGCTGCGTCTCGGTCATCGTCGCGAGATTGGCGGCATGGATTGCGCCGATTCGACCGGCGCCAAATTGAGCGAAGCGTAGCATGGTATTGAGCTGGTTGAAACCGCGACACCGTGAGGCGTCGAGTGTGCGTGGAGTTTAACGTACATTTCGGTACGCTTGCCGTGTTTTACGTTAGACGCACGGTACGCTCGGCGCCTCCCCCCGGCGCGAGCACCCTGTCGTCAACACCCCGCGTACCTCATGAAACGAACCTTTCTGTCCTGCAGTGCGCTCTTCGTGCTGCTCTTCGCCGCCGCGAACAGCGCGGAAAAACCTCTCGTGATCGCGGTCATTCCGAAAGGAACCACCAATGAATTCTGGAAGGCGGTCAACGCGGGTGCGTTCAAGGCCCGCGACGAACTTCGCGCCAAGGGAGTTTCGCTGGAGATTATTTGGAAAGGGCCGCTCAAGGAGGATGACCGCGAGCAGCAGATTCAGGTGGTGGAGAATTTTGTCAGCCGACGCGTCAGCGGGATTGTGCTGGCGCCACTCGATTCGCGCGCCCTGGTTCAGCCCGTCGAATCGGCGAACCGAGCCAGAATTCCCGTGGTGATCATGGACTCCGGACTTCACAGCCAGCAGTACGCGAGCTTCGTCGCGACCGACAATTTCAAGGGCGGCGTCATGGCAGGGGAACACCTTGCCCGGTTGTTGGACGGCAAGGGCAACGTCATTCTGCTGCGCTATCAGACGGGTTCTGCCAGCACCGAGGAGCGCGAAGCGGGCTTTCTGGACGCGTTGAAGAGACATCCGGCGATCAAAATCATTTCCTCGAACCAGCACGCCGGACCGACCCGCGAGACCGCTTATCAGGCCTCGCAGAATTTGCTGAACCGCCATGGCCGGGAGGTGAATGGCGTCTTCTGTCCGTGCGAGCTGCCGAGCGGAGCCATGGCCATGGCTCTGCGCGATATCGGGCGCGCGGGCGGAAAGGTGAAGATGGTTGGCTTCGAAGCCGGCTCGAAATCGATCGAGGATTTGAGGAATGGCGACATTCAGGGTCTCGTCGTGCAGGATCCTCTTGGCATCGGCTACGAGAGCGTGCTGGCAATGGTGGCGCATCTTCGTGGCGGGACAGTTGAGCGCAGGATTGGCACCCGCGTGGCTCTCATCACAAAGGAGAACATGGAACAGCCGGAGATGAAGGAGCTGCTTTATCCGCCGCTGGGGCGGTATTTGAGGTAGTGTTACGCTTGGGTGAAAGGGCACCCGGGGTTCTGGCCCGATGTTTAAGGTAGAAGGGGTGTCCCGCTCGTGGGTTTGAAGTGGCATGGGCGTCTCGCCCATGAATTCCGGTTCACCGGCGCAGCCGCATGTTCGCATCCGCAGCGCGGACTCGGGGCGGGACGCCCATGCCACGCCGAGCACCGCCTGCACCTGGTACCAGCGTTGCGTCTCAGAAGCTCACGGACACGGTGAGCATGTAATTCCGGGGCGTGATGTACGAGAAGAGGTTCGGTGTCGCTACACGCGCCGGAGTCGAGAGATCACCGCCCGGCGGACGCAGCACGGTATTGTAGTAAAGCGGCACATCCTCATCTAGAACGTTTTCGACCCGGAGATCGAAGCGGACGGGAAATTCGTATATTCTGCGGCTGTAAGCAAACATCGCCGTCGTCAGGTAGTAACTTGGGCGATACACGGGCGTGAACGCATCCACGCTGGGATCGTCGATCGCGGCACTGGCATTGGTCGGATTGCGGATCGTCTCCGCACCGCGGAAGCCAATCACCTCACGACCCCGGTAGTTCACCCCCGCACCGAGCCGGAGATTTTTGAACCGGCCGGTTTGAAACGTGTAGTCGGCAAAGAGATTGCCGGTGGCCTCGGTCAACCGGGCAACCTTCTGGTAAGCTACGGTGGTATTCTGCAGGGTTTGATACAGTGAATTCCATGAATCGCGCGCAACGGCGGAGTCGGGCGAGTTCGCGAGGGTCACGCCGGGATTGACGGTGGCCAGATTGTCGGCGCCCACGGTCACGCCGGCGTCACTGAGGATTTGCTTCAGGAGATTTTGATTCTGGGCGAAGTATGCCCGCGTGCCGGCGAGGGCGTCGCCCTGCTTCGCGTTGGCAAAGGCGAGATTGGCGAGCAACCGCATGCCGCGTCCGACATTGGTGACCACCTCGAATTCATAGCCGTCGGTCTTGCGGGCGACCGTGTCATTATAGGTGCGGGGAACATCCTGCAACCCGCGCGCGTTCACGCCGCTGAGGGACAAGTTGTTTAGCACATTGGTCGCGGCAATGTTGTTGATGTTTTGCCCATTGCTGCCGGTGGACACCGTGAGATTCGATTGTTTGCCCTCGTAGCGAATGATCGAGGCATTGATTCGCCCCTGGAGAACGGAAAATCGCACGCCCGCATCCCAGCCTTCGGAGACATCGGGCCCGAACACCTGGCCGAAGATGGTGAGGTTGCTCGTCGGCGGGGACCACGTTTCCGCGTAGTTGGCGAAAACACTGATCCACGGCAGCACATGGTAGACGCCGCCATACGAATAGGTCTTCGTTTTGCCGTCGACCCCGGGGGGCAGCGTGGCGGAGGCCCACAGGCGGGCGTCCACGTTTGGATCCGAAACGGCGTAGCGATACTTCTCGCGCGAGTTGATGAGCTTTTCGTGCCCCAGCTCGATGTTGAATCGGAAGTCGCCAAAGCGCGTGCCATCGAACACCAGCGCCGCGCTGCCGCGGTACTGATCCGATTTGGTGTTCACCTGGTCGAAATCGTTGGTCGTTTGAATATAGGGCTGGAGGAAATACGGATTCGAAGCGCTCGTGGGGAGGTTTCGGTTGATGTCGATCTGGATGCCATCCTTGAGACCGCGCGCTGTGCCGAAATTGCTGCCCCGCAGGCCCTCGGAGGTGTTCACGGCGCCTTGGAGGAAAAGGTGCCGGCCGACCTGCTGCTCGATTGACGCGACCACGTGGTGGTAGTCGTTGAGATAGGCGGTGTCGTCGAACGCGGCCGAAAATTCACGGCCGGGCAGGCTGAAGCCGGCGGCGTTGGCGGCGCCGAGTATATTGGCCGGAACATTGACTCGGTTGTGCAAGGCTTCGGGAATGAAACCCGGATTGGCGCCAACCACGGGCGTCCGGCTTGGCCCATAAAGCGACCCGGTCTGATGCGACGTCGCGGTCATGCCCATGGCCGCCCAGTTGACGACGCTGTTGGCAGTCGCACCGCCACCCGGCACATACAGGTACGACACCGTAGGTGGATTGCCGATACGCTGGGTTCCGGTCGATACGGCCGGAGTGGTGGTGATGGGACCGTTGTAGACCGTGGTGCCATCCCAACTGGAGAGCCGATCGCCGATTGTCGTCGTGCCGTAACGGCGGCGGACTTTCCCCTTGTCGCCCACGACGACAATTTTCGTCTTTTCCCACGGCCGAAATGTGAGGTGCAGCGAGCCGGCCTCGCGTTTCTGCCACTCGCGGTCGCGCCAGGTGCGGTTGTCCTGCCACAGGAAATTGGCCCGCACGGCGAGTTGCTTGTTGATGGGCTGGTTCACATCGAACGTGGCGCGGTAATAGTCCCACGAGCCCACGCGGGCTGAAACCTCGCGGATGGCCTTGTCGGTGCGCGCCTCCTTGTAGAGTCCGTTGGCTGAGCCGCCCACCGAGCCGGTGCCGAACAGGATTGAATTCGGCCCGCGCGCAAAGTCGAAACGCTCGAGATTGTAGCTGTCGTAATCGAAGTGGACCGGGAAGAAGTTAATCTGGGCGCGATTGGCGGGCACGCCACGGAAGTTGACCAGGTCGTTGAAGCCGACGCGGCCAAACTGGGTGGAGCGGCCATCGTCCTTGGCGAAACTCGCGTTGGTGGTCCAAGCCGCGGCTTCGGTTACGTCCGATACCCCGAGCGCATCGATGAACTCACGGGTCAGGACTGATTCTACTTTGCTTTCAATATGAGGCGAAGTCGCCAGAGTATAGAGACGTATCGTCAGACGACATTCGGCTCAACATGAACGCTACTTGGACTGAGTAGGCGACGGGAGTGTCCTTCAGGTCGGTGGCGAGCCGGCCTCCGGCGAGCGCGCTGGCGGCGACGAAGCCGACGTCACGCCGGGCGTCGACCCGCGAACGGAGTAAGCACAATGGTTTCGTCGGTGACGGCGCTGGTGCTGACGGGCCGAGACGGGGCGGTTTGTGCGATGACAGGAGAGAACGTGGCGAATGCCAGCGAAGCATATAGGCTGGCTCGCACGGCACGAATACGCAGTGACGAGTTCATCAGAATACAGGTGTGGGGTGTTGCGGTTGCTGCCCGTTTTCGGGCGAAGAAACCTCTCTGGGAACGTGGGCAACGGCAGTAGGGGTGGGGGTCTGCCGTCACACCAGATTTGCCTCAGTTTAGCGTAAACGCAACCAGGGTGGCCCGGCGTCGACGAAGTGTCCTATCCGCTCAGCCGTGGCCGCGCGCCAGCGCGTGGATGCACTCCAGCTTCCTCGTGCCCGGCCACTCGCTGGCGCTCGCAGCCACGATCGGGCCGCTCGCAGCTGCGAGCGGATCACGCAGCCACGATCGGACCGCCCAGCTACGAGATGATCACACCCGCCACGGCTCGCGATGGGCGCGCGAGCGCATCCGGTTCGCCTCGGCGTCGCCGGGAAATTCCTCCTTCACGGGATCCCAGCGGAGGTTTCGTTTGAGCAGCATGCAGATGTTTGCGACGTGATTCGTGCTCATCACGCGGTGCATCGCGATTTCGTTGGCCACGCAGGGGCGCCGGCTGCGCACGCCCTCCAGAAAGTCGCGGATGTGATGCAGCGTCCGACTGGTTCGCGCCTGGTATTCGCGTACCACCGACTCGAACTCCTGGAGGAGTGCGGGTCGCGAGACATCAGGCCGGGCGTAGTTATCGGCTACGGCGACCCAGCCCTCGGAGCCTTCATAACGGACGCCACACGAGCCGCGCCACAGGCCGTTGTCGCCCGGCTTGGGCCAGCCCTGCGCGTTGAGTACCATCTTCACGCCGTTCGCGAACCGACAGACCATGCCGTGGGCGTCATCAGTGCCCGGATACTCGTATTCGATGGCCGAGGTGCCGAGCACGTCGGCCGCCGATTGGCACTGGCCAATCGTGTGGCTGCCCCAGGCGGCAACCCCGGTGCCGAAATCGTAGTAATTCAACCAGGCTCCGCAGCTGCGCAGGTAGGCGGCGTTGTACGGCCGTCGCGGAGCCGGTCCGAGCCACATGTCCCAATCGCATACCTCCGGGTCCGGCTCGGGCTCGGCCGGGAGCCAGTTCTTATCCATCTGAAACTTCAACTGGTGCGCATGGACCGTGTGCAATTTTCCGAGCCGGCCGCTGCGCGCGAGTTCGTCCGCGAAGACGAAGTTGGCCTCGCTCAGCCGCTGCATGCCGGTCTGAAAAATCCGGCCGTAGCGCCGCGCCACGGCCACGAGTTGCTGCCCTTCGGCGACCGACATCGTCGAGGGTTTCTCGCAGAAGACATCCAGGCCCGCCTTCATTGCCATGGTGGCCGCCGGCGCATGCCAGCGATCCCCCGTGGCGATCAGCACGGCATCGAGGTCCGTGCGCCGGGCGAGCAACTCGCGCAAATCGCGGAACGTGGCGCAGTCGGGGCTGCCGTAGGCGGCATCGACCTGCTGTTTGACGGCCTCCCGCCGCGCCTTCCGGACATCACAGACCGCGACGAACTGCACGCCCGGTTCCTGCAAGAGGATGCCAAGGTCGTAGGTGCCGCGGCCGCCAATGCCGATGCCGCCCATGACGATGCGCTCGCTGGGCGCCAACGCGCCGCCGCGACCGAGCACGGACGCGGGGACGATCAGGGGCGCGCCCAGGATGGCGCCGGCCTTTGCGGTGCGCGTGAGGAACTGGCGCCGATTCAACGGCGGGTTGATTGTATCCGGGGATGCACGACGGGGAGCGGGGGGAAGAGCGGTGTTCATATTATTTCCTTTCCGGGGGGGAGGCGCGCAGTTCCCGCCAGGCGGCCATGGAGCGCGCCAGGTGCTCGTGCGCATCGCCACCGATGCCGAAGCACTGGAGTCCAATCGGGCCCTGGTACCCGAGTTGCTCGAGTGTGCGGAGGAGGGCGCCCACATCGAACGAGCCCTGCCCCAGGGGCTGGATGTAGCGCTTCCAATTTGGCTGATCGTCGCGTTCGTCGGCGCCATTGATCGAGACCGCCCAGAGCCGCGGCATTGCCCGCCGGAGCAGCGGGGCGTAATCGCGGCTCCGGTCAACACGCAGCCAGTGGCAGAGATTGAACATCACGCCGACATTCGGCCGTTCAACCTGTTCGGCGACCCGCACCGCATCCTCGATGCGCTCGACCCAGTCCTTCTGATGTGGATACAGCAGGAGCTGCGCGCCGGAACTTCGCGCCAGGTCGGACATTTCCCGCAGAATCACCACCGCGCGCGGATCGCCCGACGGATCCGAGGAGGGCAGGCC
>JBBRCR010000199.1:0-13917 GCA_038204695.1 Opitutales bacterium
GGGCTGCACATGGGCCTGACGGAGGGGCTGCTTGCCGCCCTGACGGCGGATCATGCGCCCGCGGAGCTGCGCGGCACGGCGTTTGGCGTGGTTAACCTGGTACGAGGCGTAATGCTCCTGGTGGCGAGTCTGCTCGCGGGCGGGCTGTGGTCGAAGTTCGGCCCGCAGGCAACCTTCGTAACGGGTGGAGTTCTCGCTGCCTTAACCGCGGTGGTGGCCGGAACATGGCTCGGCCGCTCGGGTTCGGCATCTACAGGCCTCGAATCAATCGGGCGCTGAACTCGAAAGGAGTTCGCTCACCGCGGACAACGAGGGAACGCGCTCGCATACCACTTTTATGGATACCAGAATGGGCACGGACAACAGCGACTGCGTTCTGCTCCGCATCTTCATTGGCGAATCCGCCCGCTGGCGCCACCAGTCGCTCCACGAGGCGATAAGAAAGGCGGTATCGCGCCAAACACCGTTTACCACCCATGAGCCTCGATAACATCTGGTTTGTCGCCGCGATCTGGATGGGGCTGGCGTTCATCGCCAGCCTCATCTCAATCCGAGTCGGCATCTCAGTTGCCCTGATTGAAATCCTCATCGGGGTGATCGTGGGCAACATTGATTTCGGTGGTGGTCAGCATCTCCTCAAGACGACCGAATGGGTCAACTTCCTGGCCATGCTCGGCAGCGGCGTGCTCACGTTTCTGGCGGGCGCGGAAATCGATCCGGTGTCGCTTCGATCAAATCTGCGCGCGAGTCTTTCGATCGGTTTTCTCGTTCCTGCTGCCCTTTGGCGCCGTGTGGGCCTTCGCCCAATACGTGCCCGGCTGGCCGCCGGCCGGATCAGCGACCATGCCCATTGCAGCGTGTTGATTGTGAAATTCGGCCCCGCGGTGAAAGGCACCTCGGCGTCACCGTGGAACCCGCACCCTTCCCTATGAGCACCAAAATCAGGAACGTCTCCGCCCTCGAAATTCTCGATTCGCGCGGCAACCCGACCGTCATGGTCACCGCCGAATTGACCAATGGCATCGTCGCCTCCGCGTGCGTACCCTCAGGGGCGTCGACCGGAATTCGCGAAGCGGTCGAGCTGCGCGATGGTGATCCGGAGCGCTATGGCGGCAAGGGGGTGCTCAAGGCGGTCGCCAATGTGAACAAAATTATCGCGCCAAAAATCAAGGGTCGCTCACCGCAGGCGCAGCGCGAGATCGACGAACTCGTCTGCGGTCTCGATGGCACCGACACGAAAGCGAAACTCGGCGCCAACGCGCTTCTCGGCGTGTCCATGGCCGTATGCCGCGCCGCCGCGCTCGATTCCGGGGTGCCGCTTTACATGCACATCCGCAAGCTGCACGGGGGGAAAGCGCGCACATCTTATGTGCTGCCTGCCCCGATGATGAATGTCGTCAACGGCGGAGCGCACGCGACGAACAATGTCGATTTCCAGGAGTTCATGCTCTTTCCCATCGGCGCACCGACGTTCGCCGAAGCGCTGCGCTACGGGGCGGAGACGTTTCACGCGCTAAAGAAAATCCTGCAAAAGCGCGGGCTCGTGAGTGCCGTCGGCGATGAAGGCGGCTTCGCACCGTCATTGGAATCCAATGACGCCGCGGTCGACGTCATCGTCGAAGCGATTCAGGCCGCGGGTTACAAGCCGCGTCGCGATATCGCGCTCGCGCTGGATCCCGCCGCGAGCGAGTTCTACGAGAATGGCGGCTACGTCTTCAAGAAATCGACCAGGGAGCGCAAATCGCCGGACGAGATGGTGGCGCTCTATCAGGCCTGGGCGAAGAAATATCCGATCATTTCGCTCGAGGACGGGATGGGCGAAGAGGACCGCGTCGGGTGGGCCGCGCTGACGAAAGCGTTGGGGAAAAAGATCCAGCTCGTCGGCGACGACAATTTCGTCACCAACCCGAAGATCTTCGCGGAGGGGATTCGCGATGGCATCGCCAACGCGATCCTGATCAAGCTGAACCAAATCGGCACCGTCTCCGAAACGCTCGACACCGTGGCCATGGCACAAAGCGCCGGGTATGGCGTGGTGATCTCGCATCGCTCGGGCGAGACGGAGGACGCGTTCATTGCGGACTTCGCCGTCGGCACGGGCGCAGGACAAATCAAGACTGGCTCGCTCTGTCGCTCCGAGCGGATAGCGAAATACAACCGGCTGCTCGCCATCGAGCGCGAACTGGGTCGCGGCGCGGCTTATGCGCCTCGCACGGCAATTGGGACAATCGCGCTGTGATCGGCAGGTTCTTCGTCGGCAGTTCGTGGCCACGAACCTTGACACGAGGATCGGGAAAATCACCTTCGCATCATGCGGTCGGACAAGCTCGCGTTGAGCCTGGTGGGCATTTTGGTGCTCATCGGAGTGGTTGCCATCCTGCAACAGCGTGAAACCAACGCTCAGTTTCGCCACCAACTTAAAGTCCTGTATGGCAAACTCGGACACGCGACGGGTGCTGACGGGCGTGATTCCTCCCAGTCCGGAAGCGTCGCCGTTTCAAAGGGCGGCATCAGCGCCAACGACCGCGGCGAATTGGCCCGGCTGCGCGCCGAAGTGAGCCTCCTCAAGATCCGGACGCAGGAACTCGCGACGGCGGTAAAGCAAGGTGCGGGCGCCTCCGTCCCTCTCAATCTGATGCCGGCAAGTGCATGGAAAAACGTCGGCAAAGACACCCCCGCGGCGGCCGCCGAATCGCTGATGTGGGCGGCCGACAGCGGCGACTTGGATGTCCTCGCAAATTCGATCCTTCTCGATGCGGCAGCGCGCGAGAAAGCGGTGGCAATCCTGGCGCGCCTGCCTGACTCGACTCGCCAGACGTACGATACACCGGAAAAATTGATCGCCCTCCTGCTTGCCCGCGACACTGACGCCCGGGCCATGCAAGTTTTAGGGGCGAATACCGCGGGTGACGACGCGTTGGTCAGTTTGAGGCTTCAGAAAGACGATGGGAAAACCAAGGACGAAGGATATCAGTTCCGGCGGACTTCGGACGGTTGGCGGTTGGTTATGCCAGGGAAGGCCGTAGATAAACTTGGGAAAAAGCTGACCGATCCGCCGAAAAAGTAGTCGAGGCCGGCGGAGATTACCGGCCACCACTGGGGCAAGATCTCATCATAATGCCCGTGGCGCGCAGTGCATCGGTCGCCGCGAGGATCTATTTCGCCAGCGGAAAACGAACTTCAAACTCGGTCCAACCGGGAGCGGATGTTTCGATGAGGGCGAGACTGCCGCCATGGAGTCCGACGATTTCCCACGAGAGCGCCAAGCCGAGACCGTGGCCGCGCATGTTCGGTCGACTGGGATCCGTCCGAAAGAAACGCTCGAACACGCGACTGCGCATCTCGGCTGGAATTCCCGGGCCGGTGTTGGCGATCCGCAGGACCGCGCTGCCCCCTTCCCGTTTCAACCAGCATCGCACCTGACCTGCGCGCCGGTTGTGTTTGCACGCATTGTCGAGGAGGTTGAGGAACAGCCGCCGGAGGTGGTGAGCGTCTCCATGGAGTCGCACCTCGGGCTCGACGTCGAAATCCAGAGTCACATCAGCGGCTGACGCCAGGAGTTCGGCGTCCTCGCACGCGTCCTTCAGCAGGCTCGAGCAATCGATTTCCGTCTGTTTCAAGACGATCTGGCCCGCATCAAATCGGGCGAGTTGGAGCAGGTGTTCGGTGATGCGATCGAGCCGTGCGATTTCGTCCTGCAGGCTCACCAGCGCGGATTGCAAATCGGGCGGCAAATCGGGCCGGCTGAGAATCCGTTCCACTTCGCTGCGCATGATCGTGAGCGGAGTCCGCAGCTCGTGCGAAGCGTCGGCCGCAAAGCGCTTGGTCTGGGCGAAACTCTTTTCCAGCCGCGCGAGCAGAGCGTTGAAGCTCGAGGAGAGACGCTGGATTTCGTCCTTCGCCGGATGAGCCGAAACACGGTGGGTCAGGTTCTCCGATTTGATGCCCTCGATGGCGTCAGCCAGTTTTCGAAACGGAGCGAGCGCCCGCCCCGTGGCCCACCAACTGCCGACAGCCACGACCATCACCACCAGGGGAAGCGACCACGCATAGGCGATGACGAGGTCCTTGAGGACACCGTGAACCTTAATCATGTCATACCCAATGACGATGGTCCGTCCCGGGCCGGCGGGAAACGCCTCCACGCGCCAGCCTTTCCAGAGTGATCCGGTGCTGATGATGCCGGAACGGCCCAGCGCAGGACGCGCGGCCTCCTCGGGAATGATCGGATCGGTTTTCAGCAGTTGGCCGCTTTCGTCGAAGACCGTCCAACCCATGAAGGGATCCAGCGCCCAAACCATCGACTCCGCCTTCCGACTCGGCAGCAGGACTTCGAGTTCCTTGGTTTCCGACTCGATGTCCTCGTCGGCCTCGTGAATCTGTCGCTGGTAAAGATTATACAGCGTGCCGGTCGCGAGCGCTCCCAGCGCACACGCCATCGCCAACGCGGACCAGAGCGCAAAGCGTACGCGAATCGGCAGTGACTTCATTTCCCGGTTCCAAGTGAGTAACCGACACCGCGCACCGTTTGAATCAAGGGCGTCGCAAATCCGTCGTCGAGTTTGCGGCGCAAGCGCTGCACCGCGACGTCGACCACGTTGGTGCCGGGATCGAACTGGTAGCCCCAGACTTGCTGGCTGAGCTGCGTGCGCGTCACGACCTTGTCCGGTGCGCGTAGCAGGCACGCAAGCAACGCAAACTCGCGCGGCGTCAGCTGCAGACTGCGATCGCCGCGGCGAACTTCGCGCGAACCGAGGTTCATCACGACGCCGGCGTGCGACAGGATGTTGCTGGCGACACCCGCGCGCCGGCGACAGATGGCGTGCAGACGCGCCACGAGTTCCGCCATCGCAAACGGTTTCGCGAGATAATCGTCAGCGCCCAAGTTTAGTCCCTCGACCCGTTCGTCCACATCACCGCGGGCCGTGAGCAGCAGAACCGGCACCGAATTTCCCTCCGCGCGGAGCTTGCGCAGAATGCTCAGCCCGTCGCGGCCGGGGAGCATGATGTCGAGCACGACGCCGTCGAAATTCTCGCTCGCGATTCGTCGCAGCGCCTCGTCGCCGTGGTGGCAAAGCTCGGCATGGATACGCTGCTCCGCCAGTCCGCTCTGCACCAGGCTGGCGACCTTTCTCTCATCTTCCACGATTAGCACGCGCATGATATGGGCGTAACAGCATCTCAACCGGCGTCGCGCGGACGAGCGGAAAAACCTGCGCCCACATTACAAATCGCCAACACTTCCGTTACAACGATGTCGTCCGGAAATCGCGGTCTCGTTTTGGGCCGTCTTTAAGCGCAGCCTGCCGCTTCGTTCGGATCGAATGGCTGCACGGTTCCGCCCGGCAAAGTGATGCATCGGATCGGTGGGGCCAGACGTGAGCCGCAAAAACGCCAGGCGATTTCAAACTTCACCGCTTCATGTCCAATTCCCGTTTCGGTTTTGCCGCCCTATTCGCCACCGCCCTGATCGGGTGCACCACCTATCAAGCGAAAGACCTCAATCCCGCCGCATCCCAGGCGCAGCTCGAGAGCAGAACGCTGCGCGACGCCGGACTGGAGAAATTCCTCGCCTCGCATGGACTGCCCCTGGCGGTGGACTCGTGGGAGCTGGCGCGACTCACGCTGGCTGCCTTTTATTTCAACCCGGAGCTCGATGTGGCCCGCGCGCAGCTCGCGGAAGCCCAGGCCGGCGTGCGCCGCGCGGAAGCGCGACCCAACCCCACCTTCGCCTTCACGCCCGGGTACAACCGGAACTCTGTGGCCGGCGTCACCCCGTGGATTCTCGGATACGCCCTCGACGTTCCGCTCGAACTCGCGGGCCAACGCACCTATCGCACGGCGGAAGCGCAGCACCAGGCCGAGGCGGCGCGACTCGAAGTGGCGCGACTCGCCTGGTCCGTACGCGCCGCCGTGCGCCAGGCGCTGAGCGCCTTGCACGCCGCGGAGGCCACCGCCGAGCTGTGGCGCAACCAGGTGCCGTTGCTCACCCAAGCCGTGCAACTCGTCGAACTCCAGGTCCGGGCCGGCGAGGTCTCTCCCCTGCAGACCGCGCAGGCGCGCATCACGCTCAACCGGGCCGAACTTGCCGCCCGCGAGAGCGACCGCGGGCGGACGACTGCGCGCAGCCGGCTGGCCGAAGCCATGGGCGTGCCACTCGCGACGCTGGCCAATGTGGCTTTATCCTATCGCGGACTGGATGAGGCCGCCGCCGCGTTCGATGGGGCGGAAGCCCGGCGCTGGGCCGCGCAGAATCGCTCCGATCTGCTCGCGGCGCTCGCCACCTATGCGGCGAGCCAGTCTGCCGTCCAGGCGGAAGTCGCCCGGCAGTATCCAGATTTGTCATTCGGCCCTGGCTACCAGCTCGATCAAGGAGAGGGCAAGTGGTCACTGGGACTCGGTGTAACGCTGCCTGTTTTTCACCAGAACAAGGGCCCCATCGCCGTCGCGCTGGCGCGTCGGGAAGGCGCCGCCGCCCGGTTTCTCGCGCTGCAAAACCGAGTCCTCGCCGAGGTGGATCGGGGAGCCGCCGATTACGCCGCCGCCCTCGCCGATCTGGCCACCGTCAAGTCCATGCGCGCGAATCTCGAGCAACAGGCGAGGACGATCCGGGCCCAGCAAGCCGCCGGCGAGACCTCGCGTCTGGATCTGACCCGGGCCCAAATCGAGCTGGCCGACAACGACCGCGCCGAACTCGAGGTCCGGCTGCGCGTTGAAGATACGCTGGGCCTCCTCGAGGATGCGGTGCAACGCCCGCTGGCCTGGCCCGAATCCGCCTGGCGCACCGCCGCCCGTTTTCCTTCGCCATAACCTCTGCCGACCCTCCATGCGCTTCCACCCCGTATCCGTTTTGCTTCGACGCCTCACCCTCGCGATAACTTTACTGGCTCAATTCGCCGTACTCCGGGCGGAGGAGGACAAGAAGCCCGAAACCGTCGTCACCGTCTCGGTGGCCAAGGTTGTCCGCACGACTCTGCAATCCGCCGTCACGGCCTACGGCACGGTCGAGACCGCTCCGGTCATTGCCGCGAACCAGCCGGCGGGCGGTGCGCGTCTCGCGGCCGCCGCGTCCGGGCTGGTTGTCGCCGTCCCGGGCGTCGAAGGCGCCCCAATCGCCAAAGGCGCGGTGGTCGCGCAGCTCGACGCGCGGGCGGCCGATGCCGCGGTGACGCGCGCGCAAGCGGCCCTCACGGCAGCGGAAAAATCCCGCGCCCGCCAGACTCAGCTTCAGGCCGCCGAAGGAACATCGGAGCGTGCGTTTCAAGAGGCCGAAGAGCGCTTCGCCGCCGCCAAGGCAGAACTTGCCACCGCGCAATTCCTGCAATCCCAACTCGCGATTCGTGCTCCGCTCGCGGGCACTTTGACGCGTCTCAACGTCAGACCCGGCGAGTGGCTCGAGGCGGGCAGGGAGGTCGGCGAAATCGTCGATGTTACCCGATTGGTCCTGGCCGTAAGCGTCCCCTCGGCGGAGGCCACCGCATTGCGTCCGGGCCAGAAGGCAAACGTGTTCACCCGGCTCGGAGGGGCGGAAAAGCCGGCCGCGGTCGCGACGGTGCAGTTTGTTTCGCCGCAAGTGTCGGCTGGCTCGGACAACGTCCCCGTGCGGCTGTCGCTGCCGCCGGAAAGCGGACTGCGCCCGGGGCAGTTTCTCGCCGCGCGCATCGTGACGGAAGAGCGGAGCAACCGGCTGGCGGTGCCCCGCGAGAGTGTCTACTCCGGCCATGACGGGCAGAGCACCCTTTCGATTGTCGAGGGTGAGGTGGCAAAGCAGAAGGTCGTCAAGGTCGGACTGCGGGACGGCCCGCTGGTGGAGGTCGAAGGCGACGGAGTGTCCGAAGGTGCGACCGTCGTGACGCTCGGCTCCTATGCGCTGCCGAAGGAGACGAAAGTGCGCGTGCTCCCCGGCTCGCAGGAGGCCGCGAAATGAACAGCGGCGTTCCCGGCACGCCATCGCTCGCGCCGCACGTGGAGTCATTCGCGGTGCGCCACCGGCTCGCCATCGTTTTCATCACGATCGCGGTGTGCGCCGCCGGCATCTATGCCGCGCTGCGCATGCCATCATCGGTCTTTCCCGAGACGGAGTTTCCGCGCTGCGTCATCCTGATCGACAATGGCGTGATGCCTGGTGACGAGATGATGGCGACCATCACTCGTCCAATCGAGGAGGCGATGAAGGACATCCCCGGCGTCGTGCAGGTACGCTCGGCGACCGGCCGCGGCTCCGCCGAAGTGAACGTGTTTTTCAACTGGCAGGTGAACATGGTCGAGAGCGAGCTCTACGTGCTCAATCGCATCTCACAATTGAAGGCGGCACTGCCGCAGACCGCGAAGACGACCGTGTGGCGGCTGACGTTCAACGCGTTTCCGATCATCGGAGTCAGCCTGACCAGCCCGAAACGTGAACCAACCGAACTGTGGGAGCTTGCGCGCTACGAGCTCAAGCCGCGGTTCCTGCGGATTCCGGGGATCGCCCGCGTGGATCTCGTGGGAGGACGCGCACCGGAATATCATGTCGTCGTCGATCCGATGAAACTGGCGGCGGCGAACCTGATGCTGGCCGACATCACGACGGCGCTGGAAAAAAACAATCTCGTGGCGCCCGCGGGGTTCCACATGGAGAACTACACGATCTACCTCGCCTTGGTGGACAGCCGGGTGAAGGGGCCGGCCGATCTCGAGGATTTCGTCGTGATGATGCGCGAGAATCATCCGGTGCGCGTGCGCGACTTCGCGCGCGTCGAACGCGGACCGGAGCCCGTCTTCAACGTCGTCAATGCCCAGGGCCGGCGCGCGGTGCTGATGAACATCCGGGCGCAGCCCACCGGCAGCAGCATCCTGAACATCGCGAACGAGGTGAAAGCGCAGCTCGCCGAGCTCAAGACGACGCTGCCGCCAGACATGGAACTGTCGTTCTACTATGATCAGTCGCTCCTCGTCCGCGATTCGGTCCGCAGCGTGTGGGAGGCGATCATCGTGGGGCTCATCTTCGCCGTGGTGATTCTCTACCTGTTCCTGAAAAACTGGGGCAGCGTGGCGACGGCCATCGTGGTCATTCCGGTTTCCGTGCTCGCGACCGTCGTGGCGATGCTCGCGGCGAAACTGACGTTCAACTTGATGACACTTGGCGGCATCGCCGCCGCGATCGGGCTGATTATCGACGATGCGATCGTGGTGGTGGAGGCGATTTATGCGAAGATCACACACGGGGAGTCGCGGCGGCACGCGATTGCGTCGGGCATGAGGGACATTGTGCGTCCGCTGATCGGGTCGACCTTGACGCCCGTGGTCGTGTTCATACCGATGGCGTTTCTCGACGGGCTGCCGGGTGTCTTCTTCCGGTCACTGGCTCTGACGATGGTCGTTGCACTACTCGCTTCCCTGGTGCTTGCGGTGACGCTGACGCCGGCACTCGCGTCGCTGTTCCTCCGTGATCGCGAACACATGGAACATGGACATGCGCCCAGGAGCGACGAGGGCGGCTTCGTCATGCGCCCATTGCTGCGGGGATTCGATGTCGTGCTCCGGCGGGCTCTGGGTTGGCGGTGGGTCACGCTGCTCGCGTGCCTCCTCATCGGCTTCGGCGGCTGGAAAATATACGAGCACCTGCCAACGGGATTCATGCCCGATATGGATGAGGGCGGTTTCGTCATCGACTGCCTGACGCCGTGGGGAACGAGCCTCGACGAAACCGATCGGATGATGCAGCAAGCCGAGGCAATCCTGCGGGCGACACCCGAAGTCGAAGGTTATTCGCGGCGCACCGGAGCGCGACTCGCGCTCGCCATTGCCGAGCCGAACAAGGGCGACATCCTGGTGAAACTGCGCCCCGAACGGACACGCACGACCGAGGAGGTGAAGACGGAGCTGCGCCACAAGCTCAACGCCGCGCTCCCCGGCATCGAGTGGGAAATCCCCGGCATTCTCGGCGACCTCCTTGGCGATCTCACCGAGGCCCCCGATCCCATCGAAATCAAACTCTTCTCCAATGACACCGCGTGGCTGATGAAGAAGGCGCCCGAGGTGAAGGAGGCGATTTCCAAAATCAAAGGTGTGGTCGACCTCAACGACGGGCTCAAGATGACGGGACCGACCATCAGCTTTCGTATCCGGTCCATCGATGCCCAACGCCACGGCCTTACCAGCGACGACATTGCGACGGCGCTTAACACGGCGATGCTGGGGCGCACCGCGTCGAGCGTGCTCGAAGGCGACCGCGTCGTGGAAATCCGTGTTGTCACCGAGCCAGGCACGATTGCACGGCTCGACACGTTGCGGGAAATGCCGCTGCGCACGCGAACCGGCGGTTTGGTGAAAGTATCCCAGGTGGCCGATATCACCGAGGAGGGCGGACAACTGGAACTGAAGCGCGAAGATCTCCGCCAGCTGGTGGCGGTGACGGCGGCGTTGGAAGACCGCGACCTCGGCAGTGGCATCGCCGAAATCAAGCAGGTGCTCGCGCTGGACAAGTCGATCCCGCCCGGCGTCGTCGACTTCGGCGGACTGTTCCACCAACAGGAGGAGAGTTTTCGCAATCTTCTCATCGTGCTGCTGCTGGCGCTGGCGCTGGTGTTCACCGTTTTGCTGGTGGAGTTTCGCTCGTTCTATGAGCCGATCGCGATCGTGTTTGGCTCGGTGCTGGCGCTCTTCGGGACGGTCGGCGCGCTGTGGTTGACGGGCACGACGCTCAACATTGTCAGTTTCCTCGGTGCGATTATCGGAGTCGGCATCGTGGCGAAGAATGGCATTCTGATGCTCGACCTCGTGGGGCATCACATGGCCGAGGGGTCGAAACTTGACGACGCTCTCGTGCGGTCCGCCCACCGCCGCATGCGCCCGATCCTCATGACATCACTCTCGACCGTGCTGGCGATGGTGCCGCTGGCGTGGGGTATCGGTCACGGCGCCGACATGCTGCGGCCGCTGGCGATCGGCATCATCGGGGCGCTGGCGATCTCAATGCTGTTTTCGCTCATCGCGACGCCGACGGTGTATTTCATATTACGCCGCGGCGGCCACGGCTGAGCCAACCCCCGGGGACGACCGTCAACGCATGCGACTCGAATCGGCGTGCGCGCCGGCGTTGACCTTCAGGTCAACGGGCGAAGCACCGCGACGCGAGTTCAGCGTTCAGTCCGGCGCTGTACTCGAGAGGAGTTCGCTGATCGCAAACAGCGAGGGAACGCGATCGCATACCACTTTTATGGATACCAGAATGGGCACGGACAACAGCGCTCCGGGCACGCCCCACAGCCACGTCCAGAAAATCAACGAAACGAAAATGACGACCGGGTTCAGGGTGAAGCGCCTCCCCAGCAAGACCGGCGTGATGAAGTTCGCCTCGAGCAGGTGCAGCAGCAGATACCAGCCGGGCGGCAGGAGCCCCATCCACAGCGTCTCGAAAGTGAGCAGTCCGACGATGGCGAGCAGGATGATCCCGACCACGGGCCCAAAATAGGGCACGAAATTCAGCACGGCCACGAGCATGCCCCACATGGCCGCGTTGGGCACACCCATGAAGTAGAAGCCCACGCTCGCGACGCTCCCCAGGCCGATGTTGATCAGCGCGACCCAGAACAGGTAATTGGAAATGTTCGATTGGATCTCGCGGCTGATTTCAATCGCACGCTTCTTGTCGCTCAAGGTCGGCATCACGCGGACCAGTTTTTGCAGGAACAGATCCCCCGACGCGAGTATCAGGTAAATCAGTACTAGGGTTTCGCCAATGCCCACGATGAGGGTTCCGGTCCAGTTGAGGATGGAGGTGCCCCGGCTGTCCTTGACCTCGACGGTGGGCGCCTCTCCATGGGCCTCCCGCTTTTCCTCCTGGGTTGCGCCCAGATTGTTCACCGCCGCCGCCGCTTCGTTGAGGCTCGCGATCCGCGGAAGTATATTCTGAATTCGCTGCCGCAATTCCGTCATGTGTTGGGGCGCATCATTCATCCACGTCAACGCGGGCCGCCCGAGTTCAACAAACCCCATCCCCGCCCCGGTTATGACAACGCCGAGCACGACCACGGCGGCGAGGCCCGGCGGAATGTGCAGGCAGCCCAACCAGCGAATGACCGGCTTGAGCGCCATTCCCGCCACGCAAGCCAGGAAGACCGGCAGGATCACGGGGCGGGCAAAGTAAAGGAAGGCGATCGCGCCGAACGCAACCAGTACGAGTTGCACGCGAGTCGCCCGGGCCATCGTGACCGGAGCGGATGGCGTGACCAGCGCGGCCACGTCAACGGCCGGTTCATCCCCGGCGGCCATGGGCCGCGAGTCCGGATCAAGTATGAGCATCACGGAATGGGTGAAACGAGCGTCCATCAAGGCGCCCGCATATAAAACGCGGGGCTGGGCGGGGCTCCCTGGCCCCGCCCAGGTTTGAACTCCGGCTGAACTCCAACCAGATGGGATTTAGATTCATTCGCACGATCGATCGGCAAAACTCTGCGCGGGGCAGCCGCGCGGCACGACCGGCGCGGCGGCCAGCGTTTTCCACGGCGGCGGGCGGGCGGGCTCAGCGCGATTTGTCCTGAATCTTGTCGCCCAATTTTTCGACGTCTTTGCCGAGCCCACGGGTGGTGTTGCAACTCGTGGCGGCCAGCGCAAGAGCCGCGGCAATCAACAGGGAAAACGCGAGACGCTTGGTTATGAATTTCACTCTTGTATCATGAATTCCAGACACCCGGCGGACAATGGGGTGTTCCGAGTAGGGATTCCCTGGAGGACAGCCCACAGACGCAACCGCGGCGACTTCACGACATACGAGGTATGATACGCCCCGGCCGCAATAGACCCAGCGCGCGACGATGGCCGAAGGCAGACTCGGTTAGCTCCTACGCGGCTGATTCGCGCACTCTTTCCACGGATGCAGAATCCAAGGTGCCGGTCTTTGGTGACGGCAGCGTCTCAGAGCGTACGCATGACCCAATGCGCCGAGCAGAGCTGAAGTCGCCATCGCCGTCCGGGGCCTTTTCCGGCGCATCGGGATCGAGCGTCCACACCCCGTCCACGAGAAACATATACTCGCACCATCCTGGGCGGAGCAAAACTTCGCCGCTCCAGAGCGCCGGCGTCACCTCACGCAAACGCACGAGCGTCCTTACGAGCAATGGCACCCGGCCGATGCGACCCGACCAAGGCAGCTGACGAGAGCGCGCCGCGTCCGGAGACCAGTCACTGAAAAAAATAGCGAGGCAAACGCTACGGGCACCGGGAGCGGCGAGCGAAAAGGAGATCTGCCTGGCCTCGCCGTCGGAAGTATGAATCGGAATATTCAAGGTGTCAGTGGACATGAACGCGGACCGCTGGAGTTGAGGTTTGTCCCCAGCAAAGAAAACACAGCAGCGACATCAATGAAGCTGGCAAACCGACGCATGCGGGTGGTTGGTGTTCCAACTGACCGGTAATCGTCTGTCATGAGCGGGTGAATACGTCACCGATGGCTTCGGCGAGTGCGGCCATTTTAGGAAAACAACTGCGCGTACTACCACGATTATCGCCTGCTTTATCGGGGCGCCGCGAGGCCGCTCGGGTAAGGCGCTGCCCCGTCATCTGCTTGGAACGATCTTACGCGGGTTCAGTTTCCCGCGTCAGCGGGTAGTGGCTGCGAGCGCCAGCCGACGAGGCTCTGAGTTCATCGAACGGGCGAGTGGATGAAGCACGTATTGCAGATTCGAATGCACTCTCGCTGGCGCTCGCAGCCACGGAGTCGAGTCGTCGCTCTGCTTCGAAAAAACGTAACTATTCAGCACGGCTCTACGGATCTTCGTTCTGCGTGCTGGGGACGAAAATGTCTCTAAACACAGAGGCCGCAGAGATCACAGAGAAACGCGATCGTTGACGATTCGGGTCAGTCCATCAACCAACCGCGGAACGTGGAAATTGATCAAAAGCCCGACCGCATGTCCGGTTTCTCGAATATAGGAC
>JBBRCR010000200.1:0-13861 GCA_038204695.1 Opitutales bacterium
GGGATCGCAGTTTCGCGTGGAGTGTGCGCGAGCAGGTGATCAGTGCACCGCCCGAGGAACGCGGCCGGGTGGAGGAGCAGTTGTTGAAATCGCTCGCCCAACCGCAAGTGACCGACGCCGGTCGCGCGTTCGTGTGCCAGATGCTGGCGCTCGTGGGTAGCGCGAAGAGTGTGCCTGCGCTGGCCGCGTTGCTGCGGGAGCCGAAAGCCACCGACGCCGCCCGCTATGCGCTTCACCCAATTCCGGGACCGGAGGCGTCGGCGGCGCTGCGTGACGCGCTGGGGACAGTCAGCGGCCCGGCGAAAGCCGGCCTCATCGGAAGCATCGCGAGGCGCGGCGACACCGCGGCGCGTGCGGCATTGACCGCGTTGAAGGACAACACGTCTGAGCCACCCATTGTGCGCGAAGCCGCAACCCGCGCCCTCGAACAACTCGCAACCGTCAACGCCTGAAGCCATGAACACCTTTCTACCGCTCAGCCGCCGCCAGTTTCTTCAACGCTCGGGCTTGGCCACGGCCGTGGCCGCCGCGCCATTTATCCTGCCCTCGGGTCTCCGGGGCGCAAATGCGCCGAGCAAGAAGATCACGGTCGGCATCATCGGGAACGGCAATATTGCCGACGGTCATTTCAGCACGCTTCTGGGTTATCCCGAATCCGTGCGCATCCTCGCGGTGTGCGATGTCGACAAGGAGCGTCGCGATGAGGCGGCCGCGATGGTGAACACCTCGTATGGCAACAAGGACTGCAAGGCCTACGCCGACTTCCGGGAACTGAACCGGCGCACCGACATCGACGTCGTGTTCGTGTGCACTCCCGATCACTGGCATGCGCTCGTCGCGATCGATGCGATGCGCAATGGCAAGGACGTGTATGTTGAAAAACCGCTGACGCTCACGATTGAGGAAGGTCGCGCACTCGTGACGGCCGCGCGGAAATACAATCGTATCGCGCAACACGGTACGCAGCACCGCTCGATGAAGTCGTTCCACGATGGTGCCGAGTACATTCAGAACAACGGCCTCGGAAAACTCGATCGGATCGAATGCTACATCCCGCCAAACAACCGGCATTGCGGTGCGACGTGGAAGCCGGAGGCGGTTCCGGCGGGGCTGGACTGGGACCTGTGGCTCGGGCCGGCGCCGTGGCGTCCGTATACATCATTCGGTTGTCACTATAATTTCCGGTTTATTTCGGAGAATGCCTATGGACAGGTGACGAATTGGGGGGCGCACTATCTGGACATTGGCCAATGGGCGATGGGCATGGACGGCAGCGGGCCGGTGTCAGTGGAAGGTCACGGTGAGTTTCCGAGCACGGGGCTTTTCACGAACGCGACGAAGGTCGATTTCACGGTGCGTTACGCGAACGGGATTCCGATGCACTGTCGGACACGCTACGAGGGTGGCGGCACGGTCCGGTTCATCGGCGAGCGCGGGTGGATCGACATCAAGCGCGGCAAGATGACCGCCTCGGACAACAACCTGCTTCGCGAGATGCAGGCGCCGGGCAAGAAGATCCAACTCGCGCTCAGCACGAACCACCACGAGCACTTTTTCGACTGCGTGCGGACGCGGAAGCGCTCCATCGCCGATGTGGAGATCGGCCACCGCACGACAACCGTGTGCAATCTGGGCCAGATTGTGATGGTGCTCGGTCGCAAGCTGAAGTGGGACCCGGCGAAAGAGGAGTTCGTGGGCGACGACATGGCGAACCGGCTTCGCGGCCGCGCGATGCGGTCCCCGTGGTCACTTGGGTGAGCGGGCGCGAGTTTTCTTCTGCCTCAGTCTAATCGGGCGCGCCCGTTGATTGGTCCTTGGGCGCGGCGAAATAGGTTTGCCAGCGATCGGTGGAACTCGGCCCGAGCGCGCTCCTGTAAGTGGGCACGATTCTCACCTCCCCCGATGCTTCCGCTTGGAAAACTCATCCCACTGCGGGCAATGCTTCGCTACTCGCGCTCGCCTCGGGTGACAGCGTCGTCGTTGCCGTGGGCGCCCGCGGCACGATTCTGCGCTCCACCGCCACGCAAGCCGCCCCCGCCATTGTCGCGTCCCCCGCGAATCTCACCGAAGCCGCCGGCAACAACGTCCTCTTCACGGTGACGGCCACCGGCACCGCTCCGCTTTCCTATCAATGGTCCGTCAATGGCCGGCCGATCACCGGCGCCACTTCCGATGCCCTCCCGCTGCCCACGATTACGGCGTCCAGCGCCGGCGGATACGCGGTCACGGTTGCCAACGCTCTCGGCTCGACGACGAGCTCCGTGGCCACGCTCACCGTGATTCCGGCCTTCCCGGCGCCAGCGCCACTCTTCGACCGCAGCTTCGCCGCACCCGCCGTCGCAAGTGAACCTGCCGCCCTCGTCACGCAGCCCGATGGAAAAATGCTCATCGTCGACGACACGACACGTGTTTACCGGCTCCTGGCCGATGGCTCCGCCGATTCTGGTTTTAACGCCCCAACTCTCTTCGGCACCACGCCCGAAAGCAGCACACCGCTTCCGCTATATTGGGCCCGCGTCGCGCTCGCGCCCGATGGCAAAATTATCTATATCGGGCGCGACTACCCGTCGGGCAATAGACTCAGTGGGCGGCACGGTTACCTGATGCGCCTTCGTCCCGACGGCACGCTCGACCCCGGCTTTCCCAATCCCAGTTTGATCGGCAGCCTTTACGGCGGCTTTGAACCACGCCTGCTCCATGTCCAGAGCGATGGACGCATCTTGTTCGTAGCAATGGGTGCGGCGGGGGTGTTTTCCCCCCGAGGGGGTGGAATCGTCGACCGCGTCAACGCTGACGGCACGGCTGATCTTTCGTTTTCAAGACACGAGTATTCATCTGGACGTTACGGCGGCTCCATGACTGCCGTGGTTGAGGCGACGGGCACTGTTGTGGTGCTGTCGACGGACAACATTCCACCGACGTGGAACGTCACCCGTTATTCTCCTGACGGCGTCAATACCCAGACCCTGGCTGCTCCCGTGGATGGCATGCCCCTGACGCACCTTGGTCCAATCGCGGCGCTCCCGGACGGCCGAATCGTGTTTACCGGTTCGAGCCCCGACGACTGGCTACAAGCCTCCTTGCAGCGTCTCGTCGCCCGCAATGTCATGACACCGGTCAACCCGCCGGTTGCCTTCGGGGAGCCTGCTTCCCCCGTCACGGTTCCCGGCGGTAGTCCCGTCACCCTGTCCGCGTTGATTGCGGGCAGTGCCCCGTTCACCACGACATGGATGGGCGCAAGCGCTGGTCCTGTGGATCGCGGACAGGATCCGGCGATCACTGATGGAGTTCGTGCTGCCGATGGCTCGCTCACCCTGCCGGCACTGCGTTTTACTGGCACGTACAACCCGACGGTTGCAAACGCCGCCGGCCGCCTTGCCGGCCCGGCGCAGCTCGTAATTGTTGCCCCGCAAGCGCCTCAACTCACGCGGCAGCCGGAAAGCCTCGCGACCAACTCGCGGCGCACCGCCTTCTTCACCATCGAGTCTCTCGGCTCCGGTGTCATGTCGTACGAGTGGTTTCGCAACGGCGTCAGCGTCAGCGGAGGTCCGGTCGCCGAGCGGTTTGCCGCCACGCTCGTTATCCCCGAGGTCACGCCTGCCGATGCCGGCGACTACCACGTCGTCGTTACCAACGCTCTCGGCACCATCACCAGCGCGACGGTCACGCTGAGCGTCGATGCCACGTCGCGCCTCGCCAACGTTTCGACTCGCGCGTTCGTCGGCCCGGGCGAACGGACCCTGATTGCCGGTTTCTCCATCGCGGGACCCGGCACAAAATCCGTCGTCATCCGCGCGGTCGGGCCTGCGCTCGGCTCCTTCGGCGTCAACGAATTCCTGGTCGACCCTTTTCTCACGCTCCACGATTCTGCGGGCGTCAGGATTGCCGAAAACGACACTTGGTCGAGCGACTCCGGCAGCGATCCGGGCTTCAACACCGTTGGCATGTTTCCGCTTGTGAATGCGGGTCGGGATGCCCGTCTGACGGTGCGGCTTCCCCCGGGCAATTACACGGCGCAAGTGACCGCGACCGACTGTGGCACCGGTGTTGCGCTCGCCGAGGTTTATGAAAATGCGATCGATGCGGCGCGCCTCACCAATCTATCCGCGCGCGCCTTCGTTGGCACTGACGCTGAAATCGCCATCCCGGGCATCGTTGTTCGGGGCATGGTCCCGAAAAGCATTCTGGTCCGTGCCGTCGGGCCCACGCTGGCTCAATTCGGCATCACTGACCCGCTCGCCAATCCCATGCTCATGCTTGTCGATGCCGCGGGCATGATGATCGCCACGAATAACGATTGGGAAACGAATTTGAATGTCGCTGCGCTTCGTTCCGTCACCGTCGCGGTGGGTGCCTTTGCCCTCCCAAGCTTATCACGTGATTCTGCGCTCCTGGTCTCGGTCCCACCCGGCAGCTACACGGCCAAAGTGACCGGGGTGAACAACACGACCGGCGTCGCCCTGGTCGAAGTTTACGAAGTGCCTTGAACGAGTGGGCGGTTTTTTTGAGCGGAATGGTGCCGCGTTTGGCTTAAGGCGGGCCGGCTGGCTCTTCCCGTTACCAGGCGCTTCGAGTACCCGCAGCGTGAGACGAGTCTCTGTCCCTTGCGGGCATGATTAACCTGTCCCTTCGCGAGCTCGAGGTTGGCGGAACCGGCTGATCCGGCGGGCGAACGGGCAGGGCTGTTGCTTTTCGAGGAGGGGGACAGGCGGTCGTCCCCGGGCTGAACAACCTGTCCCTTAACGCTTGGCAGTCTGCAATTGACCTGTCCCCAACGGGCTCCAGCCGTGATCAACCTGTCCCTTATGCGTTGGAAGCTGGTAGTTGACCTGTCCCTTAACGTGCTCCTTACGGTATCATTAACCTGTCCCTTAACGCTTGGCAGTCTGCGATTGACCCGCCGCTACGAAATTTTGGGAGGGGACAGTCTGGTCGCCGGGGGGTCGTCCCAGCTGTGATCAACCTGTCCCTTAAAGCGTGGGCAGCCCGTAATTGACCTGTCCCTTAACGTGCTCGTCCCTTAACGTGCTCACACGCGGCTCCGGTCGCGTCTTGCCAATCTCAACCGGCTCCAGACTCTGACCGGCGCGCATGAACCAGAACTATATAAACATCGAGGGTCTGTCCGTCGCACGCGTGCTGCACGAATTTGCTGCGCGTGAGGTCACTCCGGCCGTGAGTATGAACGCCGACGCGTTCTGGCAGGCGTTCGCCGGGATCGTGCACGACCTCGGACCTCGCAATCGTGCGCTGCTCGACCGGCGCGACGCCCTTCAGCAGCAAATCGATGCGTGGCATCGCGCGCACCCTGATTTTTCGCCCGAGGAATACCAGCGCTTCCTGACCGACATCGGCTATCTTGCACCAGCACCGGCGCCATTCGCGATCGCCACGGCCAACATCGATCCGGAAATTGCCAGCATCGCCGGCCCGCAGTTGGTCGTGCCAGTCATGAACGCCCGCTATGCCCTCAACGCCGCCAACGCGCGCTGGGGCAGCCTCTACGACGCGCTCTACGGCACGAATGTCATTCCGCCCGAAACACACGCCGTGCCCGTGCGCGGCTACGATCCGGCACGCGGCGCGAAGGTAATCGCCTTCGCCCGCAGCTTTCTCGATCGCGCGGTGCCACTCGATGCGGCCAGCCATCGCGATGCCACCGCCTATTTCGTGGCCGGCGGCACGCTCACGATCCGGCTGCGTGACGGCCGCCAAACCATCCTCGCCAACCCGGATCAGTTCGTCGGATGGCAGGGCGAACCGGCGAATCCCTCCGTGCTTCTGCTGCGCAATCACGGGCTGCACATTGAAGTGCAGGTTGACCGCGACCATCGCATCGGCCGCGACGACCCCGCCGGCGTCAAGGATGTCATCCTCGAGGCCGCCATCACCGTGATTCAGGATTTCGAGGACTCGGTCGCGGCCGTGGACGCGGATGACAAGACGCGGATTTATGCCAACTGGCTCGGGCTGATGCGCGGCGACCTCGTGGAGACGTTTGAGAAAGCGAGCGCGAGCCTCACGCGAACCCTCAATCCGGATCGGATCTACGAAACGATCGGCGGTCCGCTCACGCTGCGCGGCCGCAGCCTGATGCTGGCGCGCAATGTCGGCATGCACATGTATACGGATGCCGTGCGGGCCGGCGGCGAACTGATCCCTGAGGCAATGCTCGATGCGTATTTCACCTGCGCAATCGCGTCGCTCGACCTGCAGGAACGCGGACGTTTCCGGAACTCGACGCAGGGCAGCATCTACATCGTCAAACCCAAGCAGCACGGCCCGGACGAGGTCGCCTTCACGGTCGAAATTTTCCGCCGGGTGGAGGAGGCCTTCTCCTTGCCGCGAAACACCGTGAAAATCGGCATCATGGATGAGGAGCGGCGGACGACGGTGAACCTCGCGGCCTGCATTCACGCCGCCCGCGAGCGTGTCATTTTTATCAATACGGGCTTCCTCGACCGCACCGGCGACGAGATTCACACCAGCATGGAAGCGGGCCCGATGGTCCGGAAAAACGCCATGAAGCAGGAACCCTGGATGGCAGCCTACGAGGATTGGAACGTCGACGTCGGTCTGGCGTGCGGCCTGCGCGGCCGGGCGCAGATTGGCAAGGGCATGTGGGCGGCACCCGAGCAGATGGCGCAGATGGTGGCGGCGAAGATCGCGCACCCGCGCGCCGGCGCCAACACGGCGTGGGTGCCTTCGCCGACGGCGGCGACGTTGCACGCGATGCACTACCATGAAGTCGACGTCGCGCAGCGGCAGGCGGAACTGACCGGTCGCCCGCGGGCTCGGTTGGAACAGATTCTGACGCTGCCGCTGCGGCAGGGTGGGGCGCCTTCCGCGACGGAAGTTCAGCAGGAGCTCGACAACAACGCGCAGGGAATCCTCGGCTACGTGGTCCGCTGGATCGATCAGGGAATCGGCTGTTCGAAAGTGCCGGACATCGAGAATGTCGCGTTGATGGAAGACCGCGCCACGCTGCGAATTTCCAGCCAGCACATGGCGAACTGGCTGCGTCACGGACTCTGCACACGCGAGCAGGTGAGCGAAACCTTTCGCCGCATGGCGCTGGTGGTCGATCGCCAGAACGCCGCCGATCCGCACTACCAACCCATGGCGCCCAACTTCGACGCGAGCATCGCCTTTCGCGCGGCGTGCGATCTCGTGTTCCTGGGCGCGCAACAACCGAATGGATACACCGAGTTCATCCTGCACGAACGCCGCCGCGCCGCCAAACGCCGGGAGCTCGCCAGGGCGGAATCCGCGGCTGGTTAATCCTCCGTTGTGGCGGCGAGCGCCTGTGAGTGGTCATCGCTCAACTCGCGAGGGCCCGCCGCCGCTCCTCTCAGAGAATGCGCACGGGGATGATCGCTTCGATTTCGGAGGGAGTTGACAAACCCACCGGCGGCGTGCTCACCCGTGAGCATGCCGCTTCGTCTGCAACGCACGACTGTCATCGACCAGGTGGCCGTGGCGTTGCGCGACGGGATCGGGCGCGGCGAATGGCGGCAGTGGTTGCCGGGGGAGCGGCGGCTGGGCGAGGAACTGCAGGTGGGCCGAAATACGTTGCGGGCGGCGCTGCGGCAGCTGGCCGAGGACGGACTCGTGGAAATCGTCGCCGGCCAGGGCAATCGCATCCTAAAGCCGAACACCGTGTCGGCCGCCAAGGGGGAGCACGTGGTCGGCCTGCTTTCGCCCGAGCCGCTCGAGCGGTTGCGCCCGCGGCAGGCGCTGTGGATCGACGAACTCCGCGGCAACCTGGCGGAGAGCGGTTCACGGTTGAAGATGGTCCACGGACCGCAGTTTTTTCGCGCCAACCCGGCCTCGGCACTCGAACGTCTGGTGCACCAGGAAAAGCGCGACTGCTGGATTCTGGTGCTCTCGAACAAAGCCTGCCAGCAATGGTTCGAACGCCACCGGATTGCGTGCGTCATCGCCGGTTCGTGCCACGCCGGGGTTGACCTGCCGTTCGTCGATCTCGATTACCAGGCGCTTTGCCGGCACGCCGCCAGTACGCTGCTGCGCCTCGGCCACCGCCACATTGCTTTCCTCACCCATGTGCCGGAGGCGGCCGGCGATATGATGAGCGAAGCCGGATTCATGGAGGGCGTGCGCAGTTTTGCGGAGACCGGCGCGGAGGGCTCCGTGGTGCATCATGGTCCCGGCAAGGAGGGCGTGCGGCATTGCGTGCGAAACTTGATGCAGCGGCCCTGCCCGCCGACCGCGCTGCTGGTGAACAATTCCTATCTGTACCTCACCGTATTCAGTCTCTTGACACAAATGGGGCACCGGGTGCCGCAGGATGTTTCCCTGCTCTCCCGGGATGCCGACACCTTCCTCTCCTATCTCGACCCCGAGCCCGCGTGTTACCTGGAGGATCCGCACTTGTTCGGCCGCAAGCTGGCCCGAATCACCGCCAAGCTGCTGCACGAACCGCCGGCCCGACCACCACGCGTAAAGTTGATCCCCCGACTGGTGAAAGGCGCCTCGATGGGCCCGCCCCCGGTCTCGCGCCGCGCGACGACGCAACGGTAATAGTGTCACGGCGCGTTCAGGCCGTCACATTTCCGACCGCACGCCCGGATTGGATCCAAAATAGGACCGGAGTTATTCGGTTGTCGGCGGGAGAGTGGCCCCTGATCCATGGCAATCGCACGCTTTCGCATTCCCGCCCTCTCATTTGCAACCACCCCGCCAGCCCTGAGCGCGGCATCACCGTATCCATGAAACGACTCCTTTTCGCCACCCTGAGTTTCGCCGTCGTCCTGGCCCTCCCGGGGCAGGCGGCGCCCGGGGCGGCCAAGCCAAACGTCCTCATGATCATCGCGGACGACCTCAATGATTGGGTCGGATGCCTCGGCGGCCACCCGGATGTGAAGACGCCCAACATCGATCGGCTCGCGCGCCGCGGGCTGCTCTTCACGAATGCGCATTGCGCCGCTCCGGTGTGCAACCCGTCGCGCGTCGCCATCCTCACGGGCCGCCGCCCCGCGAGCACCGGCATCTATGGCAACGATGTGCGCTGGCACGAGGTGCTGCCGGGGATTCCCTCGATCCCGCAGCACTTCAAAGCGAACGGCTATCACGTCGTCGGTGGGGGCAAGGTCAACCATCACACCCCCGGCTTCAACCGCCGCAGTGACTGGCACGAGTACTTCGACCAGGTGTTCGACAGCCATTATCAGGCGATGTGGGCCCGTGGTGAGGACCCAAAGAACTTCACCTGGCCAACAGGTTTTCCCCTCAACCAGCTGCCGGAGGTGAAGGGCTTTTCACGTCCGCCGCAAAATGCCTACGAGTTCGACTGGGGCGCGTTCGACGCGCGCGATGAGGAGATGGGTGATGGCCAGCTGGCAAGCTGGGCCCAGCGGTTCCTGGCAGAGCCGCCGAAACAGCCTTTCCTCCTCGTGGCCGGCATCTACCGGCCCCATCTGCCGTGGTATGCGCCACGGAAATACTTCGAGATGTATCCACAAGATAAGATCACGCCGCCGCCGATCAAAGCCGACGATCTCGACGACATTCCGGCAGGTGGGCAGAAGATGGCGGCGGATCGACGCGGCGACCTGGAGTTGATTAGGAAGGCGGGAAAATACCGCGAGGTGCTCCAGGCCTATCTCGCGAACATCACGTACTGCGACGCGCTCATCGGCCGAATCATCGACGCGCTCGACGCCAGCCCCGCCGCGAAAAACACCGCCATCGTGCTCTGGTCCGACCACGGGTGGCACCTCGGCGAAAAGCAGCACCTGCACAAGTTCACGCTGTGGGAGCGTTCGACGCGCGGTCCGTTCATCGTGGTCGCGCCGGGTGTCACCCATGAGCAGACCCGCACCGCCCGCCCGGTCGGACTCATCGATATTTTCCCCACGCTCAACGAGCTTTGCGGACTGCCACCCGTCGCCAAACTCGACGGCCAGAGCCTGGTCCCGTTGCTCAAAGATCCGAAACGCACCTGGAATCGCCCCGCGCTCACGACCCACGGACAGGGCAATCACGCGCTGCGCAGCGAACGCTGGCGGTTCATCCGCTACGCTGACGGCGGGGAGGAATTGTACGATCATGCCAGCGATCCCAACGAGTGGACGAATCTGGCAGCGCGCGCCGAGTTTGCCGCGGTGAAGGCCGACCTTGCAAAATGGCTGCCGAAGACGGACGCGCCTTCGGTTTCGGCGAAGGCCAAACGGAGCAAGGCGAAATGACGATCAACGCCGGCACGCCGTTGCGTGCGCCCGAGCGCGGCACCGCTGACACTCGGCGAACGTCCCTTGCAGTCGGCAAATTCGAATTGAACTTATGACCGCGAACCACTTTCGCCAACGGCTGCGCGCCGGCGAAAATCTTTTCGGGACTCTGATCGTTTCACACTTCTGGGGCGGCGTGGAGCAGCAGGTGCGGTTCCTCCAGATGGGCGCCAACCTTCTCGTCCACAGCGCCGACCTCAGCCTGTTTCAAAAGCACCTCCCCTTGGAGTTGGCCGCGATCAAGCACGCGGCTGGCGCCGCGGGCGTGCCGCGTATTGTGCGCGAGGAAGCCACCCTATAACCGCCGTCCACAGGCCTGCGATGACTCACCACAACGTATTCGCCCTTTTGTTACTGAGCGCGTCCGCGACCGCCCTTTGCCCGCGCGGGGCGTGCGCTGCCGGCAGCAACCCAGCCGCGCCGCCCTGGTCAAAACCCAACGTTCTTTTCATCGCGATCGACGACCTGCGGGTGTCGCTCGGCTGCTACGGCGATCCGCTGGTGCAGTCGCCGCACATCGATCGGCTCGCCCGCGAGGCGCGTGTCTTCAACCGCGCCTATACCATGCAGGCGGTTTGCGGGCCCTCGCGCACGGCGCTGTTCACCGGCCGGCTGCCGGATCACAACCGCGTCTGGCACAACCGTAACCTGTTTCGCGATACCAACCCCGATACCGTCACGCTCCCGCAGCTTTTTCAGCAGCACGGCTACCACGCCGAGGGTCTGGGCAAGACCTTCAGCGGCGACCCGCGCGAGGACGACCCGCGCTCCTGGTCGGTGCCGGCCACGCTGCGCGCGGACGGCTGGAAGAACTACGCCCTGCCCCGCAACGCGGGGAGCGGCAAGCAGGCGCCCTACGAGAGCGCTGACGTAGCGGACGAGGGCTACACCGACGGCAAGCTTGCGATTCTCGCGGGCGAGACCCTGGCCAGGCTGAAACGAGAGGGAAAGTCGTTCTTCCTCGCGGTCGGCTTTTTCAAGCCGCACCTGCCGTTCAACGCGCCGAAGAAGTATTGGGACCTATACGATCCGAAGGCCTTCGATTTGCCGGGCGAACCCGACACGGTCAAAGGCGCGCCGAAGCTGGCGTACCACACCCACCGCGAACTCGGCGGGTATTCGGATATTCCGAAGGACGAGCACGTATCCGCGGAGCAATTGCGCACGCTGCGTCACGGTTATTATGCCTGCATCTCGTACGTCGATGCGCAGGTCGGCAAACTGCTCGACACGCTGCGGCGGCTGGACCTGGACCGGAACACAATCGTCGTCCTGTGGGGAGATCACGGATACGCCCTCGGCGATGCCGGCCGCTGGTGCAAAGGCACCAATTTCGAACTCGACGCCCGCGTGCCATTGTTGATTCGCACGCCGGCTATGGCCCAGCCCGGCCGCGCGACCTCCGCGCTGGTGGAACTCGTGGAGCTCTATCCGACGCTGGCCGAACTGGCGGGCCTGCCCGCGCCGGCGTACCTCGCGGGCCGCAGTCTGCGTCCTCTGCTTCAGGATCCGGCGCCACGCGGTCGCGACTTCGCCCTCAGCCAGTTCTCCCGTCCGTTCAGCGCGAACCCGGAGGCGATGGGCTACACGCTCCGGACCGAGACCCACCGCTACACGCGCTGGGTCGAGTGGCCGTCGCGGAAGATGATCGCCGAGGAACTCTACGACTACACGGCGCAGGCCAGCGCGGAGCCCCGGTGGACGACGTTCGTGGAGCGCGAGAATGTGATCGCGGAACCACGCCAGGCTTCGGTCCGAATGCAAATGAGTGCGAACCTGGATCAGGTGTTGCGCGAACGGTCGGTGGTCGCGCCCGAGCGCCCGCCGGCGGCGGGCGAAGCCACGCAGCCAAAAAAGAAAAAGAAGCGGTCGTAAGCGTGCTCATCCGGTATCCATTTTTTCATGATCCTTTCGTCTCTTTTCGAGGTCGTCGCCGGTTGGGAAGCGCGCGCGTTCCGGCGGCTGGTCCGCCTGGGCCTTCTGTTCAGCGCGGTCGCGGGCGGGGCCCCGCTCACGGCGGCCGCCGCCACGCCGTTCGTGGAGAAGATCGATATCTTCGAGGAGGGGCAAAACGGCTTCGTGTCGTATCGGATCCCCGGCATCGTCGTGACCGCGAAGGGGACGGTGCTGGCGTATTGCGAAGCCCGCAAATTTACCCCGGCCGATCGGGGCGAGCTCGAAAATCATCTGCGTCGCAGCACGGATGGTGGCCGCACCTGGAGTCCGGCGCAGCAGGTTGCCCACCTCGGCCCGCGACTTCCGCGCAACCCGCACATGCCCGACGACAAACTGAAGAAAAACATGGGCGGGCCGGACGAACAGACGGTCAACAATCCAATGATGATCGCCGGCCGCGATGGCGCGGTGCACTTCGTCTACTGTGTCGAGTACATGAGGAGCTTCTACGCCCGCAGCGACGACGACGGGCTTACCTGGTCGAAGCCGGTGGAAATCACGCCGGCGCTTGATCGCTTTCGCTCCGAGATCGACTGGCAGGCCATTGCCACCGGCCCGGGACATGGAATTCAGCTGCGCAGCGGCCGGCTGATCGTGCCCGTGTGGCTGGCAACGTATAAGAAATCGGCACCCTCGCGCAAAGGCTGCTCGGTCATTTTCAGCGACGATAACGGCGCGACCTGGCAGCGCGGAGATCTCGCCATGACCATCGGTGGCGAATCCGCCGTCGCGGAATTGTCGGACGGACGCGTACTCCTGACCGCGCGTAATAACGATCCGCGCAATCGCCGGGCGATGGCGTACAGCGGGGACGGAGCCACGCGTTGGTCGAAGACCGAGTTTGCCGGGGAACTGCTCGAGGGTGGCTGTATGGCAGGTTTGGTCAGCCACCCCGGAACGCCGGAAACGAAAAAGCCTTTCCTCCTGTTCTCGAACCCGCACACCACGGAGCGTTCCCACCGGGAGCGAAAAAACGTCACGATCAAAGCCAGTTATGACGACGGTCGTACGTGGCCGGTCAGCAAGCTGCTCCAGCCGGGGCCGAGCGCCTACAGCGATCTGGCCGTGCTGCCTGATGGTACGATCCTCTGCTTTTACGAAAGTGGCCGCCCTGGCGATCCGCGTCGTGGCGGCGAGTGGGCCTACGCCCGATTGACCCTCGCGCGATTCAATCACGCGTGGTTGACCGCGCCATAGATGTCGTCGCAACGAACCGGATACTTCTCATGAAACGCCACATTCCCTTGGTTCACCTGCTGGCTCTTGCGCTGGGGCTGCTGCTGCCTTTCGCCGGCGACGCCTGGGCCGCGCGGCCGAATGTGCTGTTCATCGTGTCCGAGGACAACGGACCGGAACTGGGCTGTTACGGTGATCCCTACGCGCGCACCCCGCACCTCGATCGTCTCGCGGCCGAGGGCGTCCGTTTCAATCGCGCGTTTGTCACGCAGGCCGGATGCAGTCAGTCGCGCGCGAGCATCATGACCGGCCTGTATCCGCATCAGCACGGGCAAATCGGACTGGCGACCTGGGGCTTCCGGCTCTATCGGCCGGACACACCAAACATCCCGCGCAGCCTCAAAGCGGCCGGCTACCGCACCGGGATCATTGGCAAACTTCACATCAATCCGGAGTCCACGTTTCCTTTCGACTTCGCC
>JBBRCR010000201.1:0-13804 GCA_038204695.1 Opitutales bacterium
TGCCGGTAGCCCAGTTACTCATCCGCAGCAAGGTCGACCCGTCCATCGTTCGGCCCGCACGGTAGCACAGGACGTAAAGGCGATCCGGATACGCCTCCAGCCGCCCTACCGCAGCGCCGCGACCGGCGGCGCGCTGCCGGCGGTGGAACTCACCGAATGGCGTCCCGCCCATGGACAGTGCGACTTGTGTATAAAGGCACGGGCGTCTCGCCCATGAGTTTGACGATCGCGCGCCTTTGGTGGACGACTTCCGCGCTTTATCGGCAGCAGATTTGGCCAACCGCGGCATGACATTTCTCTGACAAGCCGCTGACCACACGCTGACAACTCGCGCGCTGTTTTGTGGTTGAATCCCAGGGTCACAACCAGGGATTCAATCATGAAAACACTGCTCTTCTCATTCGCGGTCGCGCTCACGGGCGCCATCCTGCTTGCCGGCTCCGGCCGCTCCACCACCACGGCAACCAGCTCCGATTCGGGCGGAGACCCCGTCCGGTTGCGCGTCG
Organism: Opitutales bacterium; assembly: GCA_038204695.1. Classification (GTDB taxonomy): domain Bacteria; phylum Verrucomicrobiota; class Verrucomicrobiia; order Opitutales; family Opitutaceae; genus ER46. Next base: position 507 of record JBBRCR010000201.1, read on the forward strand.
ATGTCGATCGCGCGGTTCTGCCGTCTGACACCGTCGAGAAAGCCGTCATCAAAGTCGGACTCGATGGACTCAGACTGCCGCGGCGTGACATGCGTCCGCCGGTCAATCTCTCGCTCGTGATCGACAAATCCGGTTCGATGTCCGGCGACAAAATTGCCAAGGCGCGCGAGGCGGCTCTGGAAGCCGTCCGCCGGCTCGCTCCCGACGACATCGTGTCACTGATCACGTATGACACGCAGGTGCGGACGCTCGTGCCGGCGCAACGCGTGGGTGATGGACGCCGGCTCGAGTCGGCCATTTGTGAGATCGAGGCCAGTGGCAACACCGCGCTGTACGGCGGCGTGTCGCGGGGCGCGGCGGAGGTGCGCCGAAACCTGGAGGATCGACGATACGTGAACCGTGTGATCCTGTTGTCCGACGGGCTGGCGAATGTCGGGCCCAGCTCGCCCGAGGAACTCGGCCGGCTCGGGGCGTCTTTGTTGAAGGAGGGAATCTCCGTGACCACGATCGGACTTGGGCTCGGGTTCAACGAGGACTTGATGACCCGGCTGGCGCTGCGCAGCGATGGCAACACGTACTTCGTCGAGCACAGTGCGGACTTGCCGCGGATTTTTGCCGCCGAACTCGGCGATGTATTGAGCGTGGTTGCGCGACGGATCATCATCGAAATCGAATTTCCCCATGGCGTGAGGCCGTTGTGCTTTGTCGGGCGCGATGGGGTAATCCGCGGTCAAAAGGCCGAGTTGACGCTGAATCAGCTGTACCGCGGACAGGAGAAGTTCGCGTTGATCGAAGTCGAAGTGTCACCGTCAAAATCCGGGGCGGAGCGGGAGATTGCGCGCGCCCGGGTGACCTACGAGGACCCGATCACGCAGCGGGGCGGGAGCCTGACGGCGAATCGTACGGTGCAATTCAGCGCCAGCCGTAGTGTCGTGGTGGATTCGGCGGATCATCAGGTGCAGTCCGATTATGCCGCGAACGTCATGGCGGTGGCGAAAGATGAAGCGGTGGTGCTGGTGGACTCGAACCGGCGCGACCAGGCGGCGGCGCAATTGCGGGCGAAAGCCGACGAGCTGCGCCGGTTGGGGGAGACTTACGCCAACCCGGCCGTGCAGCAGATGGCGAAGGCGGCGGCTCCCGAGGCGGATCGGCTGGAGAAGGACGGACTCAGCAATGCGGAGCGTAAGAACTATCGCGCAGAGAGCGCGCAGGTGAAAAGCCAGCAGAACGCGGGCAGCAACCGGTGAGCCCAGCGCTGCGTGCCCTCGACCGTCATCATGCTAGTAATTGAAACTCAACTACGCGTCCGGGCATGTACACGACATCCTTCGGCGGAGGTTGAGGGCGTCTCGCCCGTGGGGGCTGCGGAAGGAAGCAAGGCTTGGGCGGGACGCCCGGGTATTGTCGTACACGATGTACAACATGGGCGGGACGCCCATGCCACGCCGGGCGGCTGCCCGATCGTGGCTGCGAGCGCCAGCGAGTGGATGCCCGTTCCTCTATACAACATGTCATCCCTACACAGAACTCCCCTGGACCGGGTGAACGGGACGGGACTCGGGGCGGGACGCCCCATATTGTCGTGCCTACCGTACTACATGGGCGGGACGCCCATGCCACGCCGGACACGGCCGGCACACCGGATCGAAGCGACACCAGCATCTGGCCCGATCGTGGCTGCGAGCGCCAGCGAGTGGATTTGGAATCACATGGGCGTCCCGCTCAGTGTTCAGCCCATTCCTGGCGACTGGCGTATAAAAGTAAGCCGTCCCGCCCAATGACGCCTGTCACCTTTTCGCCGCCTGCCCTCGCATGAGCGTTTCGCGTCTTTCCAAGCCGGGTGCTTCCGATAGCGTGCCACGCGTGTCGCCCGCTTCGCGTCGAATCGTCACCTACTGGCTGCTGCTCCTGGTGCCGGCGTTGCTCGTCGGCGGTGGCGCGATTCAGTTGCTGCGGCGCGAGCAGGCACGACTCGCGGAACAAACGGCGGAAGCCCGCGAGGCCCGCCGGACCGCCGTCGCCGCGCGCGCCCGGTTGATCGCGGAAAACGTCGAGCTGCTGGTTGGGGATGTTCAGGCCGGGCTGCTCGATCAGCTGGCCGCGGAACCCGGTGAGACGATCGACGATTTTCTTACGGCCTGGGAAAAATCGCAGCCACTCGTGCGAACCGCGTTTCGCTGCACGCTCGACGGGGAATTGTTGCGGCCGACGAGTCGTGCCGGTGATGAGGACGCCCGTGGGTTTGTGCGCCGATTCGGCCGGACGTTGAGCCAGTCGCGGCCGTGGAACGCCGCCGTTCCATCGAAGGCAGCCAGCGCGCCGGCGCCGGCGAAAATCATGGACGAGCCGGCGGCCCGCCGTGAAGTTGCGCAGAATGTCGCGCAGGTGCAGTCGGCCCGGCGCGATGTGCAGGAACTTTTCAAAGCCCAGTCGCCGACCGCGGCGAACGCCGGGCTGGCGTCAACGCCATCGAGTGCCGTCGAAAGTGACGCGCTCTCGCGTGACTCTGCGATGGAACAGCGTCGGAGCAAAGCGGAGGGCGCGGTTGGGGAGCGCGAGAAGCAGGTCGCCACGGCCAGGACGGCGGCGAGTTCGACGCGCGCGCCGGCGGAGAGTCGGAGGCAGGCTCCGCCCCCGACGGTGGTCGCGATGAAGGATGCCGTGCCGGAGCGACGCGGGTGGCAGGCGCACGTGATCGAAGGGCGGCAGCACCTGTTTGGCTGGCTGCTGCCCGTCGGAGCGCCGGAAGTGCGCGGTGTTGAATTGGAGCTGGCCGCGGCCATCGGGCGGCTGGCGGGCGCGTTGCCCATGGAGGTGGCGGGTGGCGAGGGTTATGCATTGCGCGATCATCAGCGGCGAACGTTGCACCAGGTTGGCCAGGTGCCGGCGCAGGGTGCCCCGGCGGCCATCGTGCCGCTCGCGATGGCCGTGCTGCCCGGCTGGGAAGTCGTGGGATTTCTCACGTTGCCCTACCGCTCGAGTGACGGTGGCCGCGCGTTGTTCTGGATCAGCGTGCTGCTGGTCGGGATTTTCGTGGCCTCGATTGTGGCCGGGGGCTCCCTGCTCCTGTGGCAGGCGCGTCGGAGCGAGGAGGAGGCGGCGCAGAAAACCTCGTTCGTGGCCAACGTGTCGCATGAGTTCAAAACGCCGCTCACCACGATTCGACTTTATGCGGAGTTGCTGGAGCAGGGGCGGGTTCCTGATGCCGCCCGCGGTGGCGAATATTTGCGGACGATTGGCCGGGAAACGCAGCGGCTCGCGCGACTGGTGAACAACGCGCTTGATTTCAGCCGGCTCGAGCAAGGGCGAAAAAAATTCGCGCGGGAGCCCGTCGATCTGACGGTGGAACTGGCGCGCGTGCTCGATGCGCAAGCGCCCCGGCTCCGCGAGTGTGGATTGGAGCTGCACCGCCAGCTGCCCGACACACCCGTTCGCGTGGAGACCGATCGTGATGCGTTCGAGCAAATCGTGCTGAACCTGCTGGACAACGCGTGCAAGTACGCGGCGGGCGGGGGGGCCGTTTCCGTGACGCTGGTGAAACGGGAACCTGGTGGGGCGGCGGTGAGGATTGCCGACCGCGGACCGGGCGTTCCGCTGCCGCACCGCGAGCGCATCTTCGAGAAGTTTCACCGCGTGGACGACGCGCTGACGGCCGAGAAGACCGGCGCCGGACTTGGGCTGAGTATCGCGCGTCAACTTGCCCGGGGTCAGGGTGGCGACTTGCGGTTCGAGCCGCGCAGCGGAGGCGGGGCGGAATTCGCCCTGGAGCTGCCCTGAAGGCGAAGATTCTCATCGCCGAGGATGATGCGAACATCCGGCTGGGATTGATCGCGACCCTCGAGAGTGATGGCTATGCGGTGACCGCGGCGAGCGACGGTGCCCAGGCGTTGCGACTGTATGGCCAGGACAAATACGATCTCGTGGTGCTCGACATCATGATGCCGAAGGCGAGCGGTTATGATGTCTGCCGCGAACTTCGGGCGCGGGGGGCCGCGGTGCCGGTCCTGCTGCTGACGGCGAAAGGCGAGGAGGTGGACAAGGTCGTGGGACTGAAGCTTGGGGCGGACGACTACGTGACGAAGCCGTTTGGCGTGCATGAATTGCTGGCGCGAGTCGAAGCGTTGCTGCGGCGGTCCCGCCCACGGGAACCCGCTGGGCGAATCGGGGCGATGCCGCCGACGTTCATGCTCGGCGCGGCGGAGATCAGCCAGCGGAAGTTTGTCGCCACCGTCGGCGGGCAGGAGGTCGCGCTGACGGCGCGCGAGTTGAAGCTGGCGGAAGCGTTTGCGGCGCACCCCGGCGAAGTGCTCACGCGTGATGCGCTTCTGAATACAGTATGGGGCATCAATTACGTCGGCACGACGCGGACGTTGGATCAGCATATTGCACAGTTGCGAAAGAAACTGGCGATCGGTTCATCAGCCGATCCGATCGCCACGGTTCACGGGGTCGGATATCGGTACGACCCCTAACGAACCGTTGGAGGCGACCGCCAGCGAGTGGCAGAGCGCGCGAGCCCTGGCTGCGAGCCGTGGCGGCGAGCGCCAGCGAGTGGATGATGCACGATTCGCAGACTCGAATCCACTTGCGGGCGTTCGCCGCCACGGGTCGTTCGCGCAGCCCGCGCTTTCGCCTAAATCTTCGGCACGCGGATCGTGCTGATCATCGCACTGCCGCTCAGCGCGTAGAGCAACGTGAGCGGATGCAGGACGAGTGTGCCGAGCGTCCAACTTCCCAGCCACATGTCCGACCCGAGCCGATCGAAAAGATGCAGACCGGCGAGCACGGCAACAATCAGCACGCTGGTGGGAATCGGCGTGCCTTCGAAATACTTCACCTTGCCGCTGTCGTCGGAAAGGGCATCAGCGGTGGTGTTGAAGCGCGCGAGACGGCTGATCCCGCAAGCGACGAAATAGAGCAGGATCGCCACGTCGAGCGAGCCTCGCAGTCCGGCCGCGAAACCAAGTGCGGCCGGCGCGAGCCCGAACGAAATGACGTCCGCCAGCGAGTCGAGATCGGCGCCCAGTAACGACGACCGGCGTCGCCAGCGGGCGACGCGGCCGTCGGCAAAGTCGAAGACGAGTGCGATCGGCAAGAGCGCCATCGCCGCCACGAACCAGCGGGAGTCGTCCGTCACGAGGAATTGCATGGCGGCCAGGACGGAGCCGCTGCCGCAGAAGCCGTTTCCCAGCGTGAGAAAATCGGCCAGGACAAACGAACGGATCATCGTGAACCGTGGCCGTTTCGTCGGCGGTGTTGCGGCGGTGGGCATGGGCGGTTCCACATTGGTAATCGGCGCGGCGAAACCGTTCCACGTCCGGAGGATTCGGCGCAATGCGCAAGGTCGCGGTCCCATCCCGCATCGGATGTGCGCCCCCTTAACTCTCCGACAAACGCCTGCTGAGGCGCGGCACCTGGCCGTCGCCCGTCGTTCCCGGTTTCATTCTCAACGAGTTCGCGCGGCTTTTCCCTCGGAAGTCGCTGCCCGGACGCGCGTCATGCTCCAGACGCGCCGATCGTGAGGAACGCGTTTTGAACGATTACGGTCCAACATCTGACGTGTCGAAATTCAACAGCGAGGTACACCCCGCCGGCTCGACCTTCCGCCGCCCGGCTTCCGCATGCGGCGACGCTCGACGCTTTCCAGCCGACTGGAAGGATGCCGTGTTCGCGTTATGCCGGCGGGAGACCGGGTGTGACGAGAGGCGAACGCCACCGCTTCAGCGTGCGGTGTCACATTCTGGTTGGGCCGCGGTGACGATCGTACTTAATTTGCTTATCGGGACGAGCGGCTATGCGGTGGAAAACGTCTGGGATTATAGCGTACAGGTGGGTTCCACGGTACAAGCGAACCCGCCGCAGATCACTTTGTCCTGGCCGCAGGACAGCAATGGCGTGCCCTCGAGTTATACAGTTTCCCGCAAAGCGCCCAACGCGAGCACGTGGGGTGGGGGTATCACGCTGTCCGGCAGCACGACTTCATATGCGGACCCCAGCGTTACCGCCGGCACGGCTTACGAGTACCGCGTCGTCAAGGTGGCAGCCGGATACCGCGGCTACGGCTATGTGCAGACCGGGATCGACGTGCCGCTGGTGGACCGACGAGGGAAGGTCGTCCTCATCGTCGATGACACCTTCAGCACGAGCCTTGCCTCCGAACTTGCGCGCCTCGTGGGGGATCTCGAGGGCGATGGTTGGATCGTGATGCGCCACGATGTGGCGCGCAGCACATCACCTGCGGGCGTCAAGGCGCTCATCGTTGCTGATTACCGCGCCGACCCGGCCAATGTGAAATGCGTTTTTCTTTTTGGGCACGTGGCGGTGCCATATTCCGGCCAGGTGAATCCCGACTTGCACATGGAACACCTCGGCGCGTGGCCGGCCGATGTATATTACGGAGATGTCGACGGCAGTTGGACCGACTACACGGTTAACTTCAGGCAAGACTCAAACCCGTCGGATGCCGCGCGGCTAAGTAATTTCCCGGAAGACGGAAAATTCGACCAAACGGCGATTCCATCTCCTGTAGAGTTGGCCGTCGGGCGCGTGGATCTGTCGCGGATGCCTGGCCGTACCACGTGGGGAGGCCCTCCGACGTTTCCGAATGAAACTGAACTCCATAGAAAATATCTCAACAAGGACCACAACTTCCGGCACCGCATCTCGAACCCCGCTCGCCGCGCACTGATTGCTGATTATACGGGCGTGCGGGATGGAGAGGCTTTTGGCGCCTCGGGATTCCGGAGCTTTGCGCCGCTGGTCGGTGCCGGTAATATCCGCGACCTGAATCGCGAGTTCAACGATCAGCAGGGCGTGTGGATCCCGGAGGCCACGCAAAACGATTACCTTTTCGCTTTCGCCAGCGGAGGTGGCAGCTACTCGAGCCTCAGCGGGATCGGCAGCGGACCTTATCATAGCGCCGATACGGTCGAGTTCGTGAGCAAGAATGTGCGCACGGTCATTAATCTCATGTATGGGTCGTGGCTGGCCGACTGGGACACCGAAGACAGCATCCTGCGCGCGCCGCTCGCGACAGACCATGGACTCGTGTCTGTATGTTCCGGCCGTCCCCACTGGTTCCTGCATCCGCTCGGACTTGGTGAGACGATTGGTTACGCGGCCCGGCTGACGCAGAATAATACCGGCCTATATGAGAACCAGATGAACGCGTGGGCCAATTCCGTTCACATCGCGTTGATGGGTGACCCAACCCTCCGCCTGCACCCCGTGGCTCCGGTGGGCAGCCTCAGTGGCAGCCGCTCGGGGTCGGCGGTCGCGCTGACCTGGCTGGCGTCGCCCGAATCGAACATTATTGGATATCATGTTTATCGATCCACGGGCAATGGGCCGTATGACCGGCTGACGGCGTCGCCCGTCACGGCGCTCAATTACTATGACGCCAACGCGCCGACCGATGGGCGTTTCATGGTGCGCGCCATAAAGCGTGAGAACACCACCAGCGGCAGTTATCTGAACCCCAGCCAGGGGATCCATTGGCCCGCCCGCAATGGCAGTGACGGTGGTGGCACGACGACCGCCCCATCCACCCCCACGAGTCCGAGTCCCACGCCTTCGGGCATGACACTTTGGTTCGACGATGCGCTGCCCGCGGGCGCGGGTGGAGGATCAACGAACGGTGACGGTTGGAATTGGATTTCCAGCAACCCCGCGCCGGTCTCGGGCAGCAAGTCCCATCAAACCAATGTTGCGGCCGGGCTGCATGAACACTTTTTCAACTGGGGCTCGTCCTTCATGATCAACGCCGGCGAGAGTCTGGTCACGTATGTTTTCCTCGATCCCGCGAACCCGCCCACCGAAATCATGTTCAGCTGGGCAGCGGACAACTGGGAGCACCGGGCGTATTGGGGAGCCGACCGAATTGATTACGGCACGCGCAACTCACCCGGCCGCTATTATGCCGGCCCACTTCCGGCGGCGGGCCAGTGGGTGCGACTGGATGTGGCCGCCAGCGCGGTTGGCCTCGAGGGACGGGCGATTCAGGGCATGGCGTTTAGCACGTTCGACGGACGGGCGGCGTTCGACGCGTCCGGCAAGGCCGGCGGCAGCACATCAATGGCGCCGCCGCCCACCCCGCCGCCTCCTCCGCCGGCGACAATCAGTCCGGTGGATACGATATGGTTTGATGACCAGCTTCCCGCTGGCGCCGGGACCGGCAGCTCGGGCGGCGATTCGTGGAATTGGATCACCAGCAATCCGGCGCCGGCATCCGGCAGCAGGGCGCATCAGTCCAATTTGGCCGCAGGACTGCACGAGCACGCGTTCAACTGGGCAGCACCCCTCTCGGTCGGAGTGGCGGAAAAACTATTTGTTTACGTCTATTTGGATCCAGCGTACGCGCCCACCGAGATCATGCTGAGTTGGTGCACCAACAGCTGGGAACACCGCGCGTATTGGGGCGCCGATCGGATCAACTACGGCACGCCGAACACGGCTGGGCGCTATTACGCCGGAGCGTTGCCCGCCGCCGGTCAATGGGTCCGCCTGGAGGTCCCGGCGAGCGCCGTGGCGCTCGCCGGCCAGATGATCCAAGGCATGTGTTTTAGCACGTTTGACGGACGCGTGACGTATGACGCCACCGGCAGGTCCAGTGGCGGCACCACGAGCAGTCCGTCGCCACCCACGTCCACCGGCGCTGACTTCGTTTGGTTCGACGACGCGGTTCCGCCGGGTGCCGGGATCAGCGCGGGTGGCGGCGATACGTGGAACTGGGTCAGCAGCAGCCCGGCGCCGATTTCAGGCACGAAGTCACATCAATCCTCCGTCGGAGCCGGGCTGCACGAGCATGCCTTCAACTGGGCCGGTGCGACGATGCCGGTTGCGGGCGGCGATATTCTATATACATATGTCTATATTGACCCGGCCAATCCCACAACCGAGATCATGCTGAGCTGGGGCGCTGACAACTGGGAGCATCGCGCGTATTGGGGGGCCGACCGGATCGGTTATGGCGTTAATGGCACGGCCAGCCGCTATCGGGTGGGCCCGCTGCCGCCGGCGGGTCAATGGGTTCGGCTCGAAGTTCCCGCGAGCGCCGTTGGGCTCGAGGGGCTGACGGTTCAGGCCATGGGTTTCAGCACCTTCGACGGCCGGGTCACCTATGACAAGACCGGCAAGGCGTCACGCTGACGGGCCCGCATTTCTCGCGCTGCGATGAAATCGCTGGAGATGATCCATGCGGTGTTTGCGGCGGGACTCTCGTGCGGCCGCGTCGAATTGCCGCTGCAACGCCGCGAACACCCTCTGGGCGGCGCATAGGATATTTTCAACGGGAGGTGCAGCCGCGAAGGCAGCGCTCCCAGAAAATAAAAAAGGCCACCCGATTCGGGTGGCCCTTGAAGGTGATGCGAGTTTTTCGGCGGCCTCAAGCGCGCTTTCCGAGCGCCCGGCGGCAAAGTCCGAGACCCGAGAAGACAGCGCTCAACAGCAGCAGAGTTGAAGCGTGATCAGGAACTCCGGTTGTCACTCCCGCCGTGGCAGTGATGTTCAATCCGGCGAAGAAGATATTGTCGTCCAAGGACGGATTTTGAGTGACGACGTTAAATGAAGTCATGCCCGCGGTGAGATACGAATTAAGGGTGTAGAGCTCATCATCCGCGCTGCTGTTCGAGTTCGGGTCTGCGGGATTGGCCGGATTGTCTCCGATCCCACCGACGGTGATCAACCCTCCGTTGGTCCCAACACCGTCGTCAAATCCTCCGGCTGATGATGTCAGCCGGGTCGCATTGATGTTGACCGTGGAGAACTGGCTGCCTCCGGCTGAGAAACCAATGCCGAGCGATAGAGACGCCTGGAAATCAGCGGCGGCCAACTCCGCTGCGCTGAGCGGCGCGGCGAAGGTTACCGTCGTCGTATCGCCGGTGGAGGTGCTGTATCCATCCAGAAAAGCAATCGTGCGGGTGGACTCCGTGGGCAGGCTATAAACAACAGCCAGAACCTCGCCGTCGACATTGCCGTTGGGTGTCTCGGAATTGACCGTCCAGTTGAACAAGGCTGCACTGCCGGGTCCGGCGAGTCCGGCGACTTGTGCAGTTACGTCGGCTCGGAAGGCACCGAGGTAGAAATTGGGGTTCGGCCCAGGCTGGGGCTGGTAACTCCCCAGAGGTGTCCAGGCACCGCCGCTGTAGGTAGTGGATTCAAACGTCACCGAGGGCGTCGAAATCGCACCTGAAAAGCTCCAAAGGCTCGAATAAAGATAGGCCTTCTGGACCGTGGCGCCGACTGGAATGCTGGCCTGAAGGAGGCCGACAGGCGTGCCATTGCCCCCGAGACCGTCAATACTCCAGTTTCCTTTTCCGTTGAATTGGTAGCTCTTCGTGAGTTCTGCCCGGAGGCCCGTGGTGCCTCCGGCGAGTACCAGGCCGGCGAGCATCAGGGGTTTCAAATAGTCTATTCGCATTGTAATGTGTCTTGAGGTTGAGGTTGCGCCACCTGCTTGAGCATGGCCCACATTGACCAGCATCCCCGGTGCCATTCATTGGATTCGGGTGTCGCAGTTACGCAACAAGCTAACAAATAAAACGATAAAGAACAAGAATGGGAGTGATGGGAGCCTATTAGATATTTGTTTACTGTAAGAAATGTCGACGAACCCCGCCGTGGAAGTCACGTTCCTGAGCCAAGCCCGTAATACACAGAATGTAGACCGGCTCATCGTTTGGACGCACGAAAGCATGTTGCGCCGAGCGACGATAAAGCGACCGCCGGCAGGTCCCTCTCGCCGCGGGGGACCGCGTTTCGCCACAAGCTTTGCTCGCACGGGCCGCCTCCAAGGCCCATGCCAGTGACTCCCGTGACCACGATTATTTCACGTTGGCGACCGTGCTCCTGCCTCATTTGGAAAGCAATCGGGTGCGCCTTGTTTGCTCTTGAAATACTCAGTGCCGCCGTACCAGCTGCATCACCTTATTTCGCCATCAAGGTCGTCGACGGCGATTCGGGTCGCGGCGTGCCGCTCGTGGAATTGCGGACGGTGAACGAGGCCGCTTGGTGGACCGACAGCAACGGGCTGATTGCATTCGACGAACCCGGATTGATGGAGCTCGAGGTTTTCTTTCACGTCAGCAGCCCAGGATACGAGGTAATCGCCGATGGTTTCGGTTTCCGCGGCGTGAAGTTGCGCCCCACTCGTGGCGGCAGCGCGACGATCACCGTGAAGCGGACGAACATCGCCGAACGGCTGTATCGTGTCACGGGTGCCGGCATTTATCGAGACACGATCCTGCTCGGCCAACCGGCGCCAACCCAGCGGCCGGACCTAAACGGGCAGGTGATGGGACAGGACACCGTGATCGCGACACCCTATCGTGATCGCATTTATTGGTTCTGGGGCGACACGCAGCGTCCGCGGTATCCGTTGGGCCACTTCGCGGTGTCCGGTGCGGTTTCCGAGTTGCCTGGTCGCGGAGGACTCGATCCGAACGTCGGGATCGACCTGACTTATTTCGTCGATGAAACGGGTTTCAGCAAACCGATGTGCCCGCAACCGAACAAGGGCATGCGCTGGCTCGAAGGCGTCTTTACCGTCATGGATGCCAACGGCCGTGAGCGGCTCGCGAGCCGGTTGGCGGTGATGCGGGATCTCGGTTTTGCCCACGAGTGGCATCTCGTGGTGTTCAACGAAATGTCGGGGGTGTTTGAATCGGTTCAGCGATGGGAGCGCCACGAACCGCACCAATCGGCTCATCCTTTTGCGTCCGACGTGAAGGGAAAACGCTATATTCATATTTTCCCCGACTGGCGCTCACCGGCCCAACTCGAGCGCATGGCGGACTTGGATAATTACGAGGCATTCACGTGTGTCGCGGGCGACGGTAAATGGCGCGATGCAGAAACCAAAGTGCAACGCGAACCCGATGGTCGCGTTCGGTTTGAATGGAAACGGGGGGCCGACCGGCTGACGAATCGCCGATGCGCGGCGCTCGTCGCGACACAACAATTAGCCGCGGACGAGTCGCCGCTCCGCTTAATCGACATCGAATCCGGTTTGCCGCTGCGGGGTCGGCCCGAGTCGGTTGCGTGGAATCAATTTCGGCGGCAATGGATCGCCTTCGCGAGTGACAAACCCGGCGAGGTTTGGTTTGCCACGGCGGACACGCCCGTCGGTCCGTGGGCCTATGCCCGACGCGTGGTCACGCACGGGGATTACAACTTCTATAATATCGCCCACCATTCGTTCCTGGATCAGCAGTCGGGTCGGGTCGTGTATTTCGAAGGAACGTACACCGATACATTCTCGGCGGCACGGGCGCCGACTCCGCGCTATAATTACAACCAGATGATGTATCGGTTGGATTTGGCGGACGACAGACTGCAACTGCCGGTGCCAATCTATGCTCGCCGCGACCGTACCGGTGCGATCCGGTTGCAGAGAATGGAGCAAATTGTGGCAGCGGGGGCGGAGAATGAAATCACCGGGATTGCGTTTTTCGCCCGGCCACCCACCTGCCGGCGTTCAGATGCGGTCCCCGTATTTGCGGTTCAAACACGAACCGGCACGGAGCTTTCCCTCGCGGCGAGCGCCCCGGGGGCGAGCCCTTTGTTTGTGGCACTGCCGTTGGTGCCGCCGGCTCCGAATCCCGGCATAGATGGCGTGTGGCATGGCCGCGCGAAGCGGAGCGGAGATTCCGGTGATGGCTTGGATTTCGAAGTGGAGTTCGTTGCCGAGGCTGGCGGGATCACGGCAATACGGCCCGACGGTACGAAAGGTGGCCGGGGCACTATCAGCGGTGAACGACTGAGCGTGCGACTGGAGTTCGATGGCGTCTTCTACGATTGTGAGGCGGTTATACGCGGGTACGAATTCAAGGGGACCTGGCGGCGGGTGGGCGGCGATGACCAGGGCACGTGGTTGGGGCGACGCGAGGATCTTACGCCGCGCGAAATGACGTCGGTCGCGATTGTAGCGCTCCGACGCGTTGAAAACGCAGCGACCCGCTCCTGGGAATACAGCGTCGCGCCCGCAAACGTTAACGAACCCGCCGGAGTGGACATCTGCCGTGTCTGGAAAGCGCCGGGCAGGGCGGTGCTGCTGGATGCCACGATCCGCGCTGCTGCAAATGTGCATTCGGATGCGCCGCCGAAACGCGTTGACTGAGTCACTCTCGCGCGTGGCGGAGAGCACCCGAGGTCGACCTACCCCTGCGCTTGCCCCACAGATTTGCCATCGCGTATGGCGTCGCGCCAAGGGCGCGGTTGACCGGAAGGGCGACTTTCCAGTCGCCCGAGACCGGTCGACCGAACGTACTTCGGCGGCAGGAAAGCCGCCGCTCCGGTGCGAA
>JBBRCR010000202.1:0-13794 GCA_038204695.1 Opitutales bacterium
TCGCCGGCAACCTGAACCTCGCCACGGCCGCGGCATTCAGCCACAACCTGACCTGCTTTCACCGCGGGCCGCATGAGCAGAATCCTTGGTGGGTGCGACTGAATACGCGATCCGCGACATGACCCCGTCTCCGGTCCCTCCGGTTGGATGTCTGGGATGAGGCCGGCTTCGAAAGCTGGTTCACCACCCATCGACCGGATGTGATCGTGCTGCATCAGGACGCACCCTACATCGCGGGCGTGGAGCGTTGCCTCGCACGGCATGGGCTGTCGGTCCCCAAGAGCCAGACGCAATGGAGAAGGGAGGAGGTCTTCGCGGTCGGATGTTTGAAAATTGGGGTGACGGCGAAAGGAAGTGGGGTTACTGGGCGGAGGCTTGAAGCTCTGCGCACGTGACGAAGGCTTGCTTCGGGTTGTCGCCAGAGGCTGGGCGGCCGATTACGCGCAGGGCCACGAAGGTCACGGGCGCCTCGAGTTTGAGCGTGAACTGAACGTAGCCCGACTTCTGTCCGATGGGTTTGGTGGCGGTCGTCGCCGGGTAATCTGCAAATTCACCCATCGTCTCCCATGGACCGCCGGCGGCGCGTTGAATTTGCACGCGGGGCTTGCCGGCGCTGGCATCGAACCAACCGCCATCGTGAAACATTTTCCCGTGGGTGAAAGTCACGCGCCGGGCCGTGGCCGGTTCGGAGAGCGTAACGGCGAACCAGTCCTCCGCCGCCGGCTGGCCGTCGAAGGTCGCGACAGCACTTTGCGGATCGTCGTCATTGATCGAGCCGGTCTGGTTGCCCAGGCGCGAGCGGCTTTCGCGGCCATCGAACAAAACGTTCGCACCCGGCTGGCCCGCCAGCGGCAGCCAGACTTTGAAGTTGGCGCCCGTGAGTCCGGCGTCGGCGAACGGCACGAGTTGGGTGCTAAACTGCGCGTCGCCACGTCGCGTGGTGGCGTTGATGCGGAAGAGTTGCGCGCCCGGCCAGGTCTTCCAGTCGGCCGTGGCGGACGCGGGAGTGAAAGCGAGCGTGGTGAGTTCAGGCTTGCCCAGGGCGAGCGCTTTTAACGGCTGTCGCGCGTCGGCCAGCAGCGTTTCGTCCGCCGCGAGCACGAGCGGACCGAAGCACACGGCGGCTTTGCCTTGGTTCAGATGATCGCCGGCGATGACGCGGGGCTCGAGCTTCAGGTTGAGTTCGACCGTGTCGCCGGATTTCCATTTCCGGCGCACAGCGGTGTAGCCATCAGCGCCGGGTTTGCCGCCGGCGTAAGGCATGAGGGAACTTTCCTTGCACCACGCCGGGAGGCGCAGCTTGAGGGAAAATTCTTTGGCCTCGCGCAATTCCACCGTCACGCGGATGCGGCCGTCGGCCGGATAACGGGTGTCGATTTTCAAGGTCAGCGGCGTGCCGTCGCGAAGCGTGAGCTGTGCGGTGCCGGCCTCGAAGAGGTTGAGCACGGCACCGTCGGCGTCGGTGGTGACGGCGAAGGTGGGCAACAAGGCGATGCCACGCGGACCGCTGGAAAGGCAACAATGTCCGTCGAGCGTGGCGCTGTAGGGCTTCTTGCCTTCCATCTGAACGTAATAACCCCAAGCGGTGCCGTCGGGCTTCTGAGCGCCGAGCAGCTGGTTGAGCACGACGAGCTCAAGCTGCTCGGCAAAACGTGCCTCACCGGTGAGCCGCAGGAGTTGCGCGTTGAACTGGAGCCAGGTGACCGTGACGCACGTTTCGCCGACATTGTTTACGTTGGGCAGATCGAAGTCGTCGTGGAAGAGTTCACGGTAACTGGCCGCTCCGGTGAGATAGAGTCGGTGGTCGACGATGTCGCGCCAGGCGTTGAGACAAACGTCGAGCAGCACGCGATCGCCGGTGGTGCGGTAAAGTTCGAGGGCACCGTTGAGACACGAAAGCATCTCGTAAGCCTTCCCGTTGCCGACCTTGTCCACCCGCTTGAGGCCCAGCAGGGTCGAGATGATGTGCGGGCCGTTCGGATGCTCCCAGGCACGTATAATATAGCGGCAGAAATCAATATAGCGCGGCTCGCCGGTCAGACGATAGAGCAGCACCATCGGCTCCAAAACGCTGCTGGATGCCATGCCCGCGTGCTGTGCGCCAGCCGTGAGGAGGTCACGCTGACCAGGGCCGTCGCCGAACGTTCGGCAGAGCAGATCGGCCATGCGCCGGCAGGTCGGCAGTGGCGCGAGATCGCCAGTATAACGCACGTAGGTGACCAGCCCGATGAGGTTGTATTTGTGGGCCCAAACATCCCAGGCGGTCCACCGGTCTTTCTCGAGGTAGGTGCCGAGATAGCCATTTTCGAGTTGGCACGTGGCGAGTTCGGTCACGGCCGCGTCAAGCTTGGCGCGCAAGGCATGATTGCCGGTGTTGACCCACGCGAGCGTGGCGGCGTGCAGCCACTTGCCAATATGTTCGCCATCCCATGACTGGCGCCCCGGCCTCTTGCGGTAACCTTCCAGCAGTCGATTCGTGTCTATCCTGGCGAGCCGGCTGGCTTCGTTGGCCGCGATCCGTGCACCCAGCCAGCCGCGCAATTGCACGCGATCCGGTATCTGGAAATCCTGTTTGTCGGGAATCGCGCACGGGATCTTTTCCGGGACAGGAGTGATGGACGCGTGAACCGTCCCAATCAGGAACGAGGCGGCGAATAGCGCCAGGGCGGAAAAACCAATCACGCGCGCGAAGTGATGGTTGGAGTCGGCGACGCGAGTATTCATGAGAGTGATCACGGTTTGTTATACGGACGTGCACGGCCGCGGGCAACAACGGCTCGCGGAGGCGCAGCGGGCGGGTAGCCGAGGGTCTTCATGTCCTCCAGCAGCCAGCCGACCGGTGTGCCCTTGCGCCAGAGTTGTGGTGTGTTGGAGGGAATGTAGGTGCTCTTCGGCACCTTGATCTCGTCATCAGGATCCGGCACGCAGGGCACTTGCGCGCCGAGGATCAGCGTGCCGTCTTCGATCGTCGGCCCGCTTCAGATTCAGCTCTTCAGGCCGGTTTTCGTGGTGGTGTTGGCGATGAGCTGGACGATGACCTCGTGAGGGATGAGCGGCCGCCTGCGCCAGTTTGGCGTGATGTGACAAAACATCCGGTGCTCGATCTTGTTCCACTTGCTCGTGCCCGGAGGAAAATGGCAGACGCGAATCGGCCTCTGCAACTGCACGGCCAAGTCCTGCAGAGCAACCTTCCACAAGCGGCAGCGGCTGCCGTTGCTGCCGCCGTCGGCGGTGATCAACCGTTCGCGGGCCGCGGGCTAACGCTTCGCCCCCAACCCGCCGCCCGCAGCCGTTGCGCAATCGTCGTTTCCGTGAGTGGCAGCCCGATACCCGGCGAGTCATTGTTATACTCGTAGCCGAAACGCTGCTGGTACCGGCCCGTCAGCAATCCACAACGCGACAGTGCACGCTGCGGCGCCGAGACATATGAGCGTGATCTCGATAATTGATGGCACCGTTTTTGAGATCACCGATGGCGATCACGACGTATCCGTTCGTGCAGCGAATGCCGTTCTTCGCAATCGAGTCGAGGTGCGGCGTCAGGAAGTCCTTGCACCCATTCGCCCAGGCGCGCCCCGCCGGATCGGCGGCTTTCCAGCTGCCGACGTGCGTTCAATCGACCGGTCTTGGGCGACTGGAAAGTCGCCCTTCCGGCAACCCATGCCACAGAACCCGTTGGGGGAAAATTTTGAGCGTAATGCCACGCCGAGGATCGGCGGCACAACATCTTCACTCGATCGGCGCTCGCCGCGACGATCGCTCAATCCGCTCACAAGCGCTTCGCCGCTCCATGCTCGAGCATCCACGGCTCGTTGCTTGAACATCCGTCTGCGCCCTCGTTATCGTCATCAACCATGATCGCCCTGCGTTTTCGCCGCACCCTCCGACCCTTGTTCCTGATTGCGCTGTGGCTGTGTGCCACCGCTCTCGTGCGCAGCGCCGACCGACCGAACATTCTCTGGCTCACCCTCGAGGACATGAGCCCGAATCTCGGCTGCTATGGCGACGCGTTCGCGCGCACACCGAACATCGACGCGTTTGCGCACCAGGCGGTTCGCTACACGCACGCGTTTGCCCCGGCTCCGGTCTGCTCACCCACGCGGGCCTGTCTCATCACCGGTGTGTATGCCACGTCACTCGGAAACCCGCACCTTCGCTGCGAAATCCCCATCCCCAAAGAGTTCAAGGGCTATGCCGCGTATCTGCGCGATGCCGGTTACTACACGTCGAACAACGCAAAAACCGATTACAACCAGCGCGACGAGCAAGCCTTCATCCGCCAGGCGTGGACGCGGTGCTCGACCAATGCCCACTGGCGCCAGCGGGAACCAGGCCAGCCGTTCATGTCTGTGTTCAACTATTTCGAGACTCACCAATCACGCACCAGTGCGTGGCCCAAGGAGCAGTTTGAGCGCGAGATTGGTTCACGGCTCCCGGCCGGCCAACGCGCCGATCCCAAGCGGGCGCCGCTGCCCGGTTTTTACCCCGACATTCCGGCCGCCCACGAGGCGATGGCCCGGTATTACGATTGCGTCTCCGCGGCGGATCGCCGCGTGGGGGACGCACTGCGCGAGCTCGACACGGATGGCCTCGCAGACAACACGATCGTTTTCGTCTACTCCGACCACGGCATGGGCATGCCCCGTGGCAAACGACTGCTGCACGACTCCGGCCTCCATGTGCCACTGCTGATCCGTTTCCCCGCGAAATGGCGGCAGCTCGCGCCGGCGGAACCGGGCGCGACCGTTGACCGACTCGTGAGCTTCGTTGATTTCGCGCCAACGCTGCTGAGCCTCGTCGGCCTCCCGATTCCGCCACACATGCAAGGCGTGGCGTTTCTCGGTGCCGCGGCCGGCCCGGCGCGAGAATTTGTCTTCGGCGCGCGTGATCGCGTCGACGAGGCATTTGATACCGCGCGCTCGATTCGTGACGCCCGGTGGCTGCTCATTCGCAATTATCGGCCGCACCTTTCGTGGGCGGCCCCCGAAGGATTTTCGGATACGAGCACGTTTCGACGCGAACTGGTGACGATGGCTCGCGCCGGTCGAGCGGGCACGGGAGCCACCGCATGGCTCGCCCCTACCCGACCCGTCGAAGAACTCTACGATACCGTCGCCGACCCGCAGCAGCTGAACAATCTCGCGGCGGATCCGCGCAACCGCGCCACGCTCGAGCGGCTCCGAAAGCGGCTGCGCCAATGGCTGCTCGAAACGCGCGACATCGCTTTCCTGCCGGAGCCGGACGTCGCCGCCCGCAGCGACGCGTTGACACCCTACGCGATGGCGCGCCAGCCGGGATTGTATCCACTCGAGCGTGTCCTGGCCTCGGCCGAACGCGTGGGCGCAGCCGACGCCGCCGATGTGCAGCGCAAGGACCTCCGTGACGCCGATCCCGCCGTGCGCTATTGGGCCGCGGTCGGGTTGCGGGCCAACGCCGCGGCGGCCAAAGGCGCGCGAACCGAGTTGGAGGGTGCCCTGCGGGAGGCTTCCGCCTCGGTCGCAATCGAAGCCGCTGGCGCGCTGCTCGCGCTCGCGCCGCATCCGGCTGCGTTGAAACGACTCGAGACGGAGTTGAAGTCGGCGGATCACAACCTGGTCGTGCATGCCGCGCGCACTTTGGAATTGCTGGGCACGCGCGCTCAGCCCTTGGCCGCGGAGCTGCGTCAGCGGCTCACCGACGCGCGGAAAAACGATGCGAAGGACTTTCGCGAGTTGTACGTGCGTTTCGCGCTGGAGAGTCTCGTGCGTCAACTTGAAGAGGGAAGGCGCGCCCTGTAGCCCAAGTTTTCCGCACCAGACCAGTCCAAGATGTGAGTCAAAGAGGAACTGGCGCGGGAAATCTCTCACCCTGTGCCCACGTTTCGCCCGTAGCGCCAGTCTCCGACTGGCGGGAACGCCGTTCGAAGACGGGCGTCACTGCCGCCGGCTGCTTCAGCGTGTGCCTTCCTCGACGACGAGTCGCGCAAGCTGGTAGTGGCTGCGAGCACCGGCCCTCGGCGGTGCTCTGCGCCCCGAACTTGTCGAACCGGCGAGTGGATTCGAGTCTGCGAATCGTGCTCCCTCCACTCGCTGGCGCTCGCAGCCACAATTCAGTCGCTGCCTCGAATTCGCGTTTATTGGCGTTCATTCGCGGCTAAAATCCGGGTTTGTAGAATGGATTAGCCCGCGTGTTTCGCACTTCAATCAACCGATCTCTTGGGTCACAGAGTTCCGACACAGAGTTCACCGAGAGGAAAGTTTCCTTGCCCCAGCCGATCAATTGCCTGCACAGCATCGAACACCTTCCAGCCTCCTGCCGTCTCCGGGTCTGAGTTCGGGTCTGAGCTCTGTGTCCTCTGCGACCCATGCCATGGGTCGGTTTGAGTGTGCTAATATCGATTCGGATCGTGCATGTTTGCGACGATTTTGAGGGCCCGATCCTTTGGTCACAGAGCGCCCCGATGAAGAACGCGAGACTCGGAAGACTTCGGAATCTTCCGCGTCTTATTCTCTTCCCCGTCTCCCATGTCTTCAACAGTTGCCTTTCTCCGTGACCTCCATCCCCCCTCTGTGACCTCTGTGTCTAATCCGACCGTCTCCTTTGGTTGCGGCGCTGCCGCGGTGGGAAAAATTCAGTTTAGAACGTGCCCTTTACGCCGAAGGTCCAGAGCGAGCCGAACTGGATACGCTGCCGAAACTGCGCGTGCTCGGGCGTGCTGGGACCGAACACCTGGACGTCATCCGGCGCATCGAGCACGTTGCGCAGCGCCGCATAGACCGCGAAGCGTTTGTAGAAATAATACTCGGCATTGAGATCGAGATACATGCGCTTGGACCACCACGTGTAGGTGCCCGGCTCGACACTCGCGCCCGTCATGGCGTTGCGGCGCTGCTTGCCGCGGTAATTCCAATTCGCGCGCAGACCATAACGCGCGCGATTAAGGCTCACGCCCCAACTCGCCGTCCGCGGAATGAACCCCTGGAAATTCGACGAGGCCGGTCCGAGCAACCGCTGCGAACTGCCGTTGGCAAACACCTGCACGCCGCGCGCCCAGTACGGCAGAAACGTGAGCGCCTGCTTGTAGGCGACATTGATGCCCTGCATCCGCACCGTTCGCTCGACGTTGTGCTGGGTGACGACCAGGTAGTCGCCGTAGACTGTCGGATCCAGGCTGTAGAGCTCGAGGAATTCGGCCGTCGCGGGGAAGGTCGTTTCGCCGTGAAAGTTTTCGAAGTCCCGGCGGAAGGCGGCCACCGACACCTGGCCGACGCCCTGCAGGTAATACTCGAGCCGGGCATTGAAGGCGCGCGCGCTCCACGGCTTGATGCCGACATTGCTGACCGTGATTCGATCGCTGGCTTGCGGATTATCGGGATCGGGCAGTGTGACCCCGCCGGCATACTGATTGAAATTGGGCCGGCCGACCGACGTGGAGTAAGCCACGCGCGCAATCAGGTTTTCGCGCAGGTTGTAGCTCGCATTGATGCTCGGAAACAACCGCAGGTATTCTTTTTCTGAATGCGCCGCCCGCTCGATGAACGTGAGCTGGGAAAACGCCAGCGTGTTCGCGGCTGCGATGGTGAGCGGGCGGCCGTTCGCGCCCAGGATGGGCTGGCCCTGCGCATCGCGCTGGATGTTGCGCGTGGGATCAGTGAGCGGGCCTTCGGCCTTGATGTTCGTCTGTTCAGCGCGAACGCCCGTCACGACTTTGAGCCGCCCTTCCAGGAACTGGAGATCGGCGCGAAGATACGCCGCCGAGACCAGTTCCTGCGAAAGCTTGGAGTTGTTGACCTCGGAGCGATACGTGGCGTTCAGCGTTTCTGTGAAATACCCGGGGTTCGCGAGGTAGTGTTCGTAAAACAACTCGCTGCTCATGCCCTCGATTTTCGGAAAACCATACGGCGCCACCCGGCTCGAGAAACTCGGGTCGAGGAACGGCGTGGCGCGATCGTCGCTCGTAGCGGTGGGCACGGTGCTGCCCACCCCATCGCGGCCGATATACGTGTAGGCCGGCGTGCTGAAGCGCTGGTCGCGCGCGGATTGGCGGAAATCGAGACCCGCGCGGAGGGAAATCGGAATCCGCGCGAAGAAGTCCCGCCGGACGTTCGCGTACGCGGTGCGCTTCGTATCATCCGTGCTGCGGGTCTCGCCGGTGGCGGCGGTGGCCACGTAACTGTCGAGCGAATACGGGTCGACCGGGTTGCCCGCGGCGTCGGTGACGGTGATGACATTCGGGCGCAGGTAGAAGATGTCGGAGAACCCCACGGTAACGCCGGTGCGCCGCGCCGTGGTGGAGTCGAAGAAGCCGGAGCTGATGTTGCGGTTGCGATTGCTCGCCCGGGAGTAGGACACCCCGGATTCCATTTTCCACACCGGCCCGTAGTGACGCCAGATGAGCGACGGCATGTAGGTCCAGTTTACGCGGTCGTTGCCCTCGCTCAGCAGTTGGAGCGTGCCGGACCCCGCCGTGCCCTGCGTCGACGTGCTGCTGAAATTATCCGCCGCCACGCGGCCCACATCGAAGGTGAGCGTGTTGTGATTGATCAGCACGTCGAACGTGGAGCCCTGGAACGAGAACGAGAACCGGTCGTCGCGCGTGAGCTTGTAATCCACGGTCACGCCAAACGAGCTGCGCTTTGTATCCTTGCCACTGTTACGGACCGTGACAGCGGAAAGATACGGCTGGTCGAACGACGTGTGCGGAAACGCGTTGCCATTCGTCGCCGTCTGGAGCCCGCGCCAGTTGTTTTGGAGTCGCGGCTCGCCGGAGTACTGACGGTTGAATCCCGCGGAGAGCGTGAACCCAAAGCGTTTGTTCACCGGCACGATGGCGGAGAAATCCGCGCCGGGATGAATCTTGCGGGTCGGATGACGCGGCGCCGGCGTGCGGTCCCAGTTCTTCGCGTTGTCCCGCATCATCACATACGTGCTGAAGTTGAACAGCGGCCGCGTCCGTTCAAACGAACTGCGCGGAACCATGTTGACGGAACCGGCGAGCGCGTTGCCCTCGGAATCCGGCGTCGGCGAAAACGAGACTTCGATGCGCGAAAGATTGTTGATCGATACCTGGTCGAGTCCGATGGAGCGGCCGGTGCCGCCGCCGCCCCCGCCCACCGCGCTGGCGAGGCTGAAGCCGTCGATGGTCACGGGCACGTAGTCGGCCGGCACGCCGTGCAGCGAGATGTCGCGGGCATTGCCGCCGGCTGCGTCCATGTTGACGCCCGGAAGAAACTTCAGGAATTCGCCGACATTGCCCTCGGCGATGTCGCCAAACTCGTCGGTCGCCACGACGTTCTTCATATTCGGCGCGAAGCGTTGTTCGTTGATCGCGAGCGCGGCGGCGCTCATCTCCCGCGACGTGGAGACGACAAACTGCTCGAGCTGGATCGGGTCGCCGGCGGCGCGGCCCTGCGCGGACGTGACCGGAGCGAGTTCGAAGTCTCGCTCGACCGTTTGACCCGCAGCCACCACGACACTCGCGGCGGCGGAAGGAAATCCCGTGAAAGAGGCGCGCAGCTGCGCCGGGCCGGCCGGCACGCTGGCGAGCCGATAGTAGCCGTCGGCATCGGTGAACGTTTCGAGGGCGGTGCTGTCGACAATGATTCGCGCGCGTTCGAGAACCGTCCCGGTGGCGGGATTTGCGACGCGACCTTCAATCGTGCCGGTGGCCGGCTGCGCATTGACGGAGCAAAGGGTGGCGAGCCAGAAAAGCGCGAGAACGATGCGCGTACGACCGGATCGCCGTTTCGAGTGTGATGTGGTCATGAGACGAATGCTGATGAACGTGCGCGCCATGGTAACGGGCGCGCAAGGGTGATTTGTTATCAGAAAAAAAGTGGGATGGTAAAGCCCCGGACTGCGTGCCCGGAAAGAAATCAGCCCGCACGTTGATCCCAAAACTATCCAAATGACGCATGGGGAAGTGTATCGCTCCTCCGCTTGACCGTGAGCGCCGACTGCCGACGGGCTCGGAGAGAGCTTACTCGAAACCAAATCCTAAAATGAATATGATTACCCTTCGCGGCGCCCGGCTCATGCTGGCTGCGTTTGCTCTCCCGCTATTGGCAATTCCCGCCGCTGCGGCGGCCACCGCGTTCTCCAAGATTGTCGTGTTTGGCGACAGTGTGAGCGACCGCGGCAACCTGGTGCAGTTCACTCATGGAGTGTTCCCGAATGTGCCGAACTACGCCTACGGTCGACAGTCGAATGGCCCGGTCTGGGTTGAATACCTGGCCAGTCGACTCTCGATGGCGGGCAAGATTCAAAACTATGCGGTCGTCGGCGCCATGACGAAACCGGCCCCGGGCTTTCCCACTGGTAATGTCTGGTCGGATACATTCACCGGGCTCGAGGGCACGGATATAGCCACCCAGGTGCTCGACTACATCGGCGATTCGCGCGGAAAGGCGGACCCTGCCGCGCTCCACATTCTGCAGGGAGGCGCGAACGATCTTCCACGCATCGCCAATCCGCTCGTGCTCGTGACCAACCTCGTCGAGTCCTTCGTGGCGCTGCAAACGGCCGGGGCGAAACACATCGTCGTGGTCAGCTTGCCGGACATCGGCAAGACGCCCCGGGTGATTCTCGGCGAACGGTTCGGCGTGCTGCCGGCCGGATCCACGGTGCAGTACTCCGCTGCCACCGCGCAACTGAACGGCTATCTCGCCTACTTGATCGCGATGGCGAAGGCGCCGGATGTCACCGTCACGCTGGCGGACATGTGGGGATTCGTGAACGAAGTGGCGGCCCACCCTGCTGTCTACGGCATGGTCGAGACCCAACTGTTTTTTCTTGGGTTTGGCGGCAGCGCCAATCCGGCCACGTGGCTGTTCTGGGATGACCTGCATCCCACCACCCGCGGGCACCAGATCTTCGCGGAGGCCGCCATTGACAGTCTCGTCAAAACCTATTCGCCCCGCCAGGGACAGGGAGACGGCAAAGGCGTGGTCAACAGCCTGCGCGGATTGGTCCCGCAGCCCGCGCCGAAAAATTGATCTCAGGACGTAATAAGCGTGATTTCGAGTGCCCGGCGCTCGTGCGAACCCGGTGCCACCCGGTTCGAGCGAGCGCCGAGTTTCTGCGCCGCCGTGTCGCGCCGGCGGTTCGCCCGTGCACGTATCCGCCGCGGCTCTACGGCAACGTATATACTTCAACGAGGGCCTGCCCGGAGATGTTGCCCGCCTCCGTGACGACGGCGGTGTAAGTGCCGGGATTCAGCGCGATGAGCACCGCGGAGTCCCGGCTGGCGGTGCCAAACGCAAATGCGCCCACGAGGGCGGCCGCAGCGGTCACGTCACCAGATAATGGTGACGCCGACCAGTTGTCGTTCTGCGCCAGTGTCGCGCCCCCGCCGTCGGTGAGGCGAAGCTGCGGATCGGGCAACCCGCCGGCTACATTAAACGCCGCGAGCGCCGGGCCGGCCGCGCGCACGAGCGCCTGCCGGGGGCCGTCACCGGCGAGGACGAAACCAACGATGGCGCTTTGGGCTCCACTCCCCGAGAACACCCGCGACGACAGGTTGACGAGACGCGCCTCGGCCGCGGGTGCCGAATCATAGATTTCGACGAGCACGATACCGCCGCGCACCGGATCCGCATGCCGAACAATGGCGGAATACTCGCCGGCCGGGAGCGAGACGAGCAGCGCCGCATCGCGACTGGCAGCCGGCAGTGCAAATGCGCCTGCCGCCGAAAACGCCGCCGCCATGTCGGCGCTGTTCGTCGCCGCGCTCCAGTCGTCGTTCTCGGCGATGAGCGCGCCGCCCGCATTGTTCACGATGGTCAGTCGCGGATTGGGCAGCACGTCGTCGAGCCGGAACGCGGACAACGTTGGTCCTACGGCGCGAACGAGCAGTCGCTTCGTACCCGCCCCACTCACGACGAATCCGGCGATCAGCGCGTCGTCACGTGCGCCGAGATACGCACGGGTGGAGAGATTGCTGAGCGAAGCACCGCGGCGCGGTTCACCCGTGAAGAACCGCGCGCGAAATGTTTTACCCCGCGCGCCGCCCACCTCGATCGAGAGCCGGATGGTGGGTGCCAGTTGCACCACCGTGACACCCGGATCCAGGGTGACGATGGACCGCGCGGTCGTCGCCACTTCCAGCATGATGCTGCCGGAGTTCGCCTGCGTTGGATCGCTCACCGCCACGTCGAGCACCCCGTTGCTGTCCTGCACGAGCACACTCGCTCTGCGATCGAGCATCAGCCCGCCAACCGCGTAGCGCCCATCGTTCCAGAAGTTTGCCGCCGTAATTCCGAGCGCGGTTTCCCGCACCGCCTGCGCGCTCGTCGAGTTCTCCAGCACCTCAATGGTTGGGCGCGACGCAAACTCGCCCACCTGCGCCGCGTTGCGCCCCGGAAGCAGCGTGTAAGCATAGCTGGCGTTGGTCGGATTGCTGCCGTGGTCGAACCAGAGCGTCAGGTAATGGCGCGTGATCGCATTTGTCGAACCGCTCCGGTTGATGTCGTACCACGACCCGGTCCGCGTTTCGCGCCGTCCATTGACCGTGGCGTCTGCCGGAAAGTGGTAACCCATATCCGCTCCACTGGTACGGCCGGCGAGGTGAGCCCAACGGATGCCGCTCACGGTGGCCGACCAGCCGGGGGCGGCCGGCTGCCCGGTGCCATCGACGGTAAATGCGTCGTTGCCGCTGGTGCTCAACATCCGGTTCTCCACCGTCGTCTCGATCGTCCGGCCGTCCGTGCTGGTGATGCCACTGCCGAGGGCCACGACCGCATCGTCGAACATGAACCAGGATTTCTTCGCCGTGAGCGTGTTGCTCCAGCCATCGAGTTGCATGCCCGCGGCGCCGAAGCGGCCGAGCGTCGCACCGCCCACCCAGTTGAACCCGGGAGCGGTGCTTTGGCCGGAGCCATTGGCGCGGGTCTGGCCGGCATCGACGGTTGTACCGGGCAGCCGGCGCGGATTCACCGTGGGCCAGAAGCTGTCGGTGAACTGCGTCAGGTCTCCATTGTACAAATACGTCATGCCGTCGCCCGTGTACCAGCCGTGCAGATTTTCGCTGTTGATGCTCTCGTAGGTGTAGATCCGGGAGGAGGACATGCTGAGCCCGAGACCGTATCCAGCTCCCAGATGCACGACGCGATCCATGCTGCCGAACGTGTAATGGCCGCGGAGCTCGCCGCGGGAAATGACGGCGGGGTCTTTCATCAGCTGCTGGGCGTCGACCTTGATCGAGAGCGGCACGCTGCTGACAAAATTCCGCGAGGTATCGCTCTCCGCCCAATATTTCAGCATCGCCCGCATGCGCGTGCGGTCGTCGGCGGGCGCAAACTGCGCAATCCGCAGGATGCTCTGCATGATCCCGTGGCCCGTGCCATGCTCGCTCGAGCCGCTGCGCGACGCTTCGCGCCCCTGCGTCATCGCCATCATGCCGCCGCGGTAGATGAGCGGCTCGTACGCGTCATAAACCCAGCGATAGACGTGTCCGAGATTCGGATCGGTCACCTGCCAGGTGGAGCCTTCGGGACGCAGCGCATTGGGGCCGTTCAGCAAGGCGAGAATCTGCGACATGTTGCCCAACAGCGAGGCACCGTAACCACCGGTATAGGGATGGCGCCCGTGCTGGATGAACGAGCCGTCGACGTAGAAGCCGTCTCCACTTGTCACATACACAAAGAGATTGCTGAACGCGTCCCGCGCGGCGCGCAGCTTCACCTCGTCCTTCACGATCAGCCCGCGAATCGCCACCACCTGGACTTTCCACATCCGGTTTGCACCGGTGAACGTGCCGGTCGTACCACCGCCCGGCGCCGGCGTGGTGGCCGAAGGCGTGAACTTCTCGACCGTGCG
>JBBRCR010000203.1:0-13756 GCA_038204695.1 Opitutales bacterium
GTGCCCGGATACACGACGCTGTTGGCGCGGTGGTTGTGGGGGAGGTAGAGGTTGTCCGCCTGTCCTCCGAACGCGAATTGGAGCACGCTCATGCCGGGCAGGCCCGTTCCGTCGCGCAGCGTGGCGACGGCGGGCGTGAGGTCCCCCAGATCCTCGGCGATGAGCCGAGCGGTGGGCAGCGCGCGCCGGACCGCCGCGAAGAAATCCAGGCCGGGGCCGTGCTCCCATTGCCCTCGGCGCGCGGTGGCGGCACCCGCCGGGATCGCCCAGTACGAGTCGAAGCCGCGGAAATGATCGATGCGCACGACATCACACAACACAAAGTTGGCGCGCAGCCGGCGCAGCCACCACGCGTAGCCCTCCGCCTGGTGAGCCGGCCAGTCATAAAGCGGATTGCCCCAGAGCTGTCCATCGGCCGAAAAATAATCCGGTGGAACGCCCGCGACATGCGTCGGGCGCAGCGTTTGCCGGTCGAGTTGAAACAGCTCCGGATTTGCCCACACGTCGGAACTGTCCAGCGCGGCGAAGATGGGCGCATCACCGATGATGGAGATGCCGCGGTGCGCGGCCTGTTGCCGCACCTGCTGCCATTGGCCAAAGAAAAGGTATTGGATAAACAGGTAGCCCTCGGCCCGGGTGGCGACCTGCTGACGCAGGGGAGATTTCTGCGCGGCGGCGAATGATTTCACCTCGGCCGGCCATTCCCACCACGGTTTGCCCTGAAAATGATCCTTGAGCGCGGAGAAGAGACTGTAGCTCGGGAGCCATTCGGAGTGCGTCCGCTGAAATTCGGCGAAGTCACCGTAGGGCAGCGGTCGGTGGCGATCACGGCCCCACGCGGCGTGTGCCTGAAAAAGCAGCGGGAGTTTCCGCTCGTAGAGTGCACCATAGTCGACCCGCTCGCCGGACAGCTCGAGCAACGGCGCCAGCGCGGCATCGCTCAACAAGCCGGCCCGAACGAGCGCCGCCGGATCAATCAGGTACGGATTGCCGGCGAAGGAGGAAAAACACTGATACGGCGAATCACCGTAGCCGGTTGGACCCAGCGGGCAGAGTTGCCAGTAGCGAATATCCGCGGCTGCGAGAAAATCGAGTAACGCCGTGGCGGACTCATCGAATGCACCGACGCCGTAGCGGCTGGGCAGCGCGGTGGGATGGACCAACAGCCCGGCGGCGCGGTGGTTCAACCAGCTGAAAAGGGGTCCGGGATGGTAGGTGGGCGGAGCGGCGTGGGAGAGTTCCATGAATGAGGGGCGACGGAACCGACGTGCTCCCATCGCATCGCCATGACCATGGCATCGATTCCACGGCGCTGGAAAGGAGCAATCATCCTAAGCCGGGGCGCCGTGATTTTCTGGCCGCCAACCCGGGTTTCCCCCGACGGGGCGCGAGCGCCATCGGTCGTGGCGGCGAAACCAGCAAGTGGCTATGAGACCAGCAAAGGGGCTGCGAGCGCCAGCGAGTGGAGTGGCTGTGCGCGTCTGGTTAGTGGCTGCGAGCGCCAGCGAGTGGATGAATCGAGGATCTCGTTTCCGACTGATGTCCACTCGCTGGCTTACTCAGCCACGAAACGAGCGCCGCCACGACCAGGCGGCGATGATGTCGACCAGAGTAAAAGCGAACTCAGGCTGCGCGCGCGAGCGGTGAACCATTGCCCGTGCCGTGCAACTTTTCGCGATACACGGACGGGGCTTCACCGGCGATCCGACGAAACACCCGGTTGAACTGGGACAGCGACTGAAACCCGGCTTCATAGGCGGCTTCGCTGACCCGTTTGTGCGGGTTGAGCAGGAGCTGCTTCACCGCTTCCACGCGCACCCGGGCGACGTAGTCGGTGAAGGTGAGGCCGGTCGATTTGCGGAAGAGTTTGCAGAAGTAAAACTCGCTGGTGTTCACCGCGCGCGCGACTTGGACCAGCGACAGTTCCTCGCCCATGTGCTCCGCGATATAGGCGCGGGCTTTGGCGACGACCGGCACCTCGGAGGCCGCTTCCTGCACGGCGAGCTGGTTGCTCCGGGCCGACAGGTGTTGCGCGAAAATTGCGAGCAGCCGCACAATCGAGTCGTACTGCTTTTTCACCACCACGCGCGTCTGCAAATACGCCAGCTTCAGGTCGTTTTCGTTGACACCGCTTTCGGACATCTCGGGGCGGCGCGAAATCTGGTTGAACCGCTTTTCGGTGGGCGCGCGGCCCATGACCTGGCCGGTGTGAAGGTACCCAATCACGTTTTCACCCACGCGGACGGGAACGGCTGATTCCTGGAGGCCGGCAAAACACTCGAGGGTCTGCGGCTCGACTGTGGCGCCATCCTCGAGCTTCTGCTGGAGCGAGAGGCAGGCTGCGCAGGTTTTGTTGCGCGAAGCCATCTGCGCGCAGAATGGGTTGGTCAGGCGCGAGCCTTGCAACACGGTTTGGAATGAACCGGCGGACCGCATTTCAAGGGGCAGGCCCGTCGTTTCCTCGAACGCTTTCTGATAATCGCGAAAGAGTTCGGAGCGCTGCAGGTGCGAAACCATTTCGCGGGACCTTTGCGCGGTGTCTCCTCTGTGGGGAAGATAGGACTCGGTGAGTTGCATGACGCGCAGAAAATAGCAAAATACGCGCAGAAGGGTAATTGGAGCTGGCGCGCATTCTGTCTAAGGAAATTCCCTAGTCAGGGGTCCAGCCGGCTTGGTGGCGACAAGGGTGGCGCAGCAGGTCTCCGGGAACTCGTGAGGCCCGGGATTTCGCGCAACAGGCTCCGGGGCTTGCGTTTGTCAACTCTGCGAGCGGAGCCACGCCCGTTTCGCTGGCATGCCATGCTTCCACCACATCCCCCTTGCGCCAGCATCGCCGCCTGATACGAGTCGATTAACCCGTGCCCACCACGAATTACGCCGACTGGACGAAGGAGCAACTGATTGCACGGCTCGAGCAGCTCAACCCGGCTGGCGAGACCGGCGCCGACCCCTATCAGGTCGCCCGTACCGAGTTGGGGCATCTCGATGCCATCCTCCGAACATCGGCGGATGCGATCATCGGCAAGGATACCGGCGGCGTCATTCGAAGCTGGAACCTCGGCGCCGAATTGATGTTTGGCTATCGGGCGGAGGAGGCCATCGGCCAGCCCGCCCGCATGCTGGTCCCGCCCTATCGTGCCGGCGAAGACGAGATGATCGCGCAACGCATGGCGCGGGGTGAGAACATCGAGAACTTTGTGACGGTGCGTCAGCGCAAGGATGGCACGGTCATCGACGTCTTGCTGACGCTCGCGCCCATTCGCGACGCCGAGGGGCGGGTGGCGGGTGTTTCGAAGATCGCCCGCAACATCACCGAGCTAAAAATCGCGGAGCATCGGTTTCAGGCGATGCTCAGCGAGCTGCATGACATCAAGGCGGCGCTCGACGAGCACTCGATCGTGGCCATCACTGATGCGCAGGGACAGATCACGTACGTCAACGACAAGTTCTGCGCCATCTCCAAGTACTCCCGCGACGAACTGCTCGGCCGCGATCACCGGGTGATCAATTCCGGCCATCACTCCAAAGAATTCTTCCGGAACCTCTGGGCCACCATCGGACGCGGTCATGTGTGGCACGGCGAGATCCTCAACCGGGCGAAGGACGAATCGCTCTACTGGGTCGATACGACGATCTATCCCCGTCTCAACGAAGCCGGGAAGCCCGTGCAATACGTGGCCATCCGCACCGACATCACCAAGCGCAAGGCGGACGAGGAGCACCTCAAGGAATTCGCGCACGAATTGGAGGAAAAGAACAAGGAGCTGGAGACGATCGTGTATTCGGTGTCGCACGACCTGCGTTCGCCGCTGGTGAACGTTCAGGGCTTCAGCAAGCAGTTGACGCGGGCGTGCGACAAGATCCGCACCGCGGCCGCCGCGGCGAGCGACGGCCGCGTGGCCGTGAGCGAATTCAAACAGCCGCTCGACGTGGCGATCCCGCAGGCTCTGCGGTTCATCAACGCGGGGGTGACCAAGATGGAGGTGCTGCTCGCGGGATTGTTGCGTTATTCGCGTCTCGGCCGGATTGCGCTGAACATCCGCCCACTCGATGCGAACGTGTTGCTCGCCGAAATCGTGGCCGCGATGAAGTTCCAGATTCAGGAAGCTCAGGCCGAGATTCGGATGGAGCCGCTGCCGGGGTGTCTCGGGGACAGCGCTCAGATTAACCAGGTGTTCGCGAACCTGCTCGATAACGCGCTCAAGTACCGGGATCCCGCCCGCCGCTTGCGTGTCACCCTCAGTGGGAAAGTGGAGGCCGGGCAGGCCATCTACGCGGTGGCCGACAATGGCATCGGCATGGCGGCCCATCACCAGGCGAAGGCGTTCGAGATTTTCCACCGGCTCAACCCGGACGCGACGGCCGGCGAGGGACTCGGTCTCACCATCGCGCAACGCGTGCTCGAGAGGCAAAAAGGAAGGATCTGGGTCGAAAGCGCGGAGGGGGTTGGCTCCACGTTTTTTGTTTCCCTGCCGTCCGCGGAACCGCAAGCTCGCGGTTTGGCATGAAATCGCAGGCGCCAGCAATCTTGATTGTGGATGATGATGAAGGTCACGCCATCCTCGTGCGGGAGAACCTCGAAGCCGCGGGGCTGAACAACCGGATCGAGCATTTTCGCGACGGCCAGGCGGTGCTGGACTTCTTCTTTCAGGCCAATGGCACGCGCCAGCGGCACCCGGGCGAGGTGTACCTGATCCTGCTGGATATTCGGATGCCCAAGGTCGACGGCATCGAGGTGCTGCGCCGGCTGAAGGGGGACCCGGAACTGCGGAAAATTCCCGTGATCATGCTGACCACGACCGACGATCAGCGGGAGGTCGATCGGTGCCACCAGCTGGGTTGCAACGTGTATATCCAGAAGCCGGTGGACTATGACAAATTTGCGGAGGCGATCCGGCGGCTGGGGATGTTCATGACCCTGCTGTTGGTGCCGCCGATGGGCAATGGCCGCGCGTGACGGAGCCGAAACCAGCTGCAACCATCCTCGTCGTTGACGACGACGAGGGATTGGTGGTCCTGATGGCCGAGGCGTTGCAGCCCGAGGGCTACCATGTCGAAACCGCGAATTCCGGCGCCGCGGCGCTGGCGGCGCTCGAGCGACACACCCCGGACCTGATGCTGCTCGACCTGAAGATGAGGGACGTGGGCGGCCAGGCCCTCGTGCAGCGCATCAAACGGCACCATGCGCCCGTGCCATTCCTCGTCGTGACGGGGCAGGGCGATGAGAAAGTGGCGGTCGACGTGATGAAACGGGGCGCGCTCGACTACGTGATGAAGGACACGGCGCTCCTCGACCTGCTGCCCGGCGTCGTCCGGCGCGCACTGGAAGCCATCGAGCGCGATCGGGAACTCGGGGCCACCCAGGCCAGCCTGCAGGAGAGCGAGGCGCGGTTCGCGGCCGCGGTCCGCGCGACCAACGATGGCGTATGGGAATGGTTGATACCCGAACGGCGGGTCTACTTTTCGGCGCGCTGGAAGGCGATCCTGGGTTTTTCGCCGGAGGAGGGTCCCGCCACGCTCGACGAATGGCGGGCCCTTGTTCACCCCGAGGATCTCGAGCGGAGGGACAATGCGTTCCGCGATTTTCTGGCCGGCACCGGCACGTTCTTCAGCCTCGAAAAC
The DNA here is from genome assembly GCA_038204695.1 of Opitutales bacterium. Taxonomy (GTDB): domain Bacteria; phylum Verrucomicrobiota; class Verrucomicrobiia; order Opitutales; family Opitutaceae; genus ER46. Next base: position 5,623 of record JBBRCR010000203.1, read on the forward strand.
CGACTGCGCCACAAGGATGGCTCGTACCGCTGGCTTCATGCCCGCGCGGTCCTGAAACGCGGGCCGAAAGGCGAACCGCTGCGGATGACCGGGGCCAGCGCCGATGTCACCGAACGCAAGCAGCTCGAGAAAGAGATTCTCAGCATCAGCGATCGCGAACAGCGCCGGATCGGGCAGGACCTCCACGACGGTTTGGGGCAGCAGCTCACGGCGATCGAATTCATGGCGCAGTCGCTGAAGGGCGATATGGCGGATCTGAAGCCGCCCCGGCCGGATTTGCTCGGGCAGTTGACGTGCCTCGCCGGCTTCCTGCGGGAGGCGATCACGCAAACGCGGGCGCTGGCGCATGGCCTGACGGCATTCATGCTGGATGCATCGGGCCTGCACGCGGCGCTGGCGGAACTGGTGCAGCGCACGAATACGCTCGGGCGCGTCCGCTGCCGCTTTGTCTGTCCGGTACCGGTGCTGCTCCATGACAGCGAAACGGCGGGACATCTTTACCGCATCGCGCAGGAGGCGGTCGCCAATGCGTTGCGGCATGCGAGCGCATCGGAGGTTGGGGTGAGCCTTACGGGCGGCGACGGACACATTCTCCTCACCGTCAGTGACAATGGGAAAGGTCTGCCGGTCTCCAGGAAACACGGCGGCGGGATCGGCTTGCAGGTGATGCGCCATCGCGCAAATGCGATTGGCGCGGAGTTGACGATCGATTCCAAACGCGGCAAGGGCGTGACTGTCAGCTGCCGGTTACGGCGGAACCCATGAAGACGAAACCCGCCCATTCGGCGACCCCCACGCCCTCGGCGGCTGCGAGCAACACCGCGCCGGCGGGGGCGGTGCGGAAACGAATTTTGCTCGTCGACGATCATCCCTTCATGCGTGCGGGCATGGCGCAGCTCATCGACAAGCAACTCGACTTGCAGGTCGCCGGTGAGGCGGGGGACCCAGCCGAGGCGTTGCGGCATCTATCGCGCGCGACGGTCGATTTGGTGCTGACGGATATCACCATGCCGGGGCGCAGCGGGATCGACTTCATCAAGGACGTGCAGGCGATTTACCCGGCGCTGCCGATGCTGGTGGTTTCGATGCACGACGAGGTGATTTACGCCGAGCGCGTCCTGCGGGCCGGCGCCCGCGGCTATGTGATGAAGGAGGCGGGCGGCGAAGCCCTGCTGCTGGCGATCCGGCAGGTATTGAGTGGACAGGCGTATGTCAGTCCGCGGGTGTCGGCGAAAATCCTCGACGACATGTCGGGCCGCAAACCGCGCGGATCGAGTTCTCCCATCGAGAAGCTGACCGACCGGGAATTCGAAGTGTTTCAGCTGGTCGGATACGGAAAGAGCACGCGTGATATCGCGAAACAGCTCAGCCTCAGTCCGAAGACGGTCGACGTGCACCGCGCCAACATCAAGGAGAAGCTCGGGCTGAAAGACGCGACCGCGCTGGTGCGGCACGCCGTGCGCTGGGTGGAGACCCAGGGAGCGAGCGATCAGGCGACGTGAGTTAGTAGCGAGTAGCGAGTTGCCGTAGCGAGTAGCGAGTAGCGAGTAGCGAGTAGCGAGTCGCCGTAGTGAGTAGGGAATAGTGAGTAGTGAGTAGTGAGTAGCCGGTACTGAGTAGTGAGCATCGCCAATTCGGTGTGCCGCCGGCTCGGCGTGGCACGGGCGTCCCGCCCGTGAATTACATTCGGTATAACCAAACGGCGGCCCGCCCGCTCCTGTTGTATACAAAAGTCACTCATGGGCGGGACGCCCGATGGCACTTCAAACCGGGCGAGGCGCCCTCACCACCCGATGCCACTGGCAACCACAATCCTGTTCGCTTCTGCCCGTCACGCCTTCGGTTTCGGCGCGATGGCACCATCGCCGAAACGAGCCCGAACCTTCGCCTCGTCGACCACCACGATGTAAACCTGGCACACGCCGGACTCGTCGGAATCATACATGACCATGCTGCCGTCGGGACTCCAACTCGGATTCGGATGCGTCCACCCGTGCGTCCGCGCGTGCGTGCGGGGCGTGGGCACCAGTTTTTCGACGCGGCCGTCCTGCAAATCGATCAGCACGAGGTAATCCATATAGGGACCCTGGGTGTTGTTGTAGACATCCGTGACGGCGTGCGTGAGCTGCGGGTTGACCGACGCATGCACGCCGGTGACTTTCGACACCACACGGCGCGAACTGCCGTCGATCGCCTGGTAGACGAGGCCCTCGTTCTTTTGTCCCGCGAAGATGACGTGCCTGCTATCAGCCACCCAGCTGTGGTGATGCCCGTAATCGCCGAGCCGCCGGAAATTCTTTCCGTCGGCATCGATCAGGTAGAGTTCCTTCACCGTGGGTGGCGTGGCCTTGTAGGTCACTGGATCCTCATACTCGTTGGAAAACCCGAGCATGAACGTCTTTCCATCCGGGCTCCACTTGGGGTTGCGCACGGCGGCGGGCCGTTCATCGAGCAGTTTCTTGTGGGGTGACAGCGCGTAACACATCGCATTCGTGATGTGCACGGGACCTTTGCGGTACTCGTCCTTGCTTCGTAGATACTCGTCTTCATTGGGGCGCTCCACCGGCCGACCCTGCAAATCGCAGGCGCCGGCGCCACCCCAATAGACCTGGCGGCCATCGCGGCTCCAAACGGGATTGGCGCCCGTGTGCATATTGTACGGCACGTTGTCGGCCAGTTTTTGAAAATTACTGCCGTCGGCGCCCATGACCCAAATCGCCCCGGTCTTCGATTGATCCGTCGGGCGGCCCGAGGACCAAAGGATCTTCTTCATGTCAGGACTCCATGGCTGCTCACTGTAGTAACAGTGTTTGTCATTGGATTTCGACACCGTCATCCGCCACACCGTGCGGCCCGTCTCGGCATCGCGGTAGATCACGCGTTCGCCTCCCGGGCGGGCGGCATCGCTCGCGGCATGCAACGCCGGGCCGGGTAAACTGAGCAATCCGCTGACAAGCCAGGTGAGTTGTCGCGCACGTGCGGTGCGGCTGGCGTTCGAGGTTGTATTCATGATGGCGAAGGTTCGGCGGAGGGTTAAGAAAGACGCAGGAGTGGCGGGAGAATGGCGGGACGATGAAGAGGCTCTGAACGACGGAGGTTATTTCGGCAGGACGTTGCCATTTTGATCATTGAATGCGTTCGCGTAGAAGGCCCAGTTCCGGTCGCCCAAACCCTCGATCATCCGGCCGGCGCGCGTCTCGATCGTCCGGTACGTGGAGTCGATGTGGGGGATCAGTTCTTTGATCGTGACGGTCTCGACGGGAGTCTTGCCATCGGCGGAGTCGACGTAGCTGCTGCGGATCATGCCATTGACGTAGACGACGAGCATCGCCGGCGCCTTTCGGGCGGCAATGGCTTGGGTGAGCCGTTCGGCCATCACTGGGACGCCTTGCTGGGAACCGCCGATGCCGTGCAGCCAATAAACCACGGGATAACGTGTTTGGCCGGCCGCCTCGTAATTGGGAGGCAAATACAAGAGGTAGCTCACCTTCGTGCCGGCGGCTTTGCTGTCGAAGGTCTTGTAATGCAGGTTCGGCCCCACCACAGGCGGCATGAGCCATGAAGGCTTCTGGTCTCGCGGGCGTGGGCCGTCCTTTGCGGCGGCCATGTTTCCGCCACCACGGTCAGCGCTGGCGGCGGGATTGCGTTCCTGCTGGGCGGGCAGGAGGAGGGTGGGTGAACAGGCCAGCGCCACGGCACAAAACCGGGCGCTCCTGAGCAAGGCATGACGGAGATCGAATCGCATGGCGCAGAGGAAAGGTTGAAAACCGCGAGCCTTAGCAAAGACGAGGCGGCGCGTGCGTGCGAGATCGGAGGCTGAATGATGGATTGTCGCCATCGGCCTGTGTTTTGCCGCCGGTCGGTATCATCGAAAAATCGCCGCGGCGGGGATTGCGCGCAGAATGGTTTCAACATTACGGTCGAATGCCCGACCCATGCGATGGCCGCATCGTCCAAAATGACTTTGAGTGACTACCTCCATGAAACCTTCCACCCGGTGTAGCTCGAGGCGCCTTATGGTGCCGCTGGTTGCGATCGGCTTCGGCGGATTTCCGCTGGCATCCGGCCAGTCAGACGCGCGCGGCGATCGGGGTGGCCGCCACGCCGGTATCAACGGCGACGACCACGGCTCATTATTGGGTGTGGAACGCCACCGATGGCCAGGTCCTCAACTATGCTTCCGCTCTCGCGGCGAACGCCCAAAGCCGCTCCGCCGCCACGAACGCGCCCGTGACACCGGGCAATCCGAATCCCGGCTCCGGGGCGCAGGAGAATCCCATGCTGCTGAATTTCAGCGTGGTGCCGCGCGAGGTTGCGCTCGGCGGTCCCGCCATCGGCAACCTCCTGGACCAGGACGTCTTCACTACCAATATCACGATCGAGCCGCTGAGGAACTTCTTCCTCGACCTCGCGTATAGCCACGAGAGCCTCCGATCCACGGGCTACGACATCGGGAATACCGAACTGCGCGTGCAGTGGGATACGAGCCCCACGACGGTGACCGGTGCCCCCAATCCACACGCCGGCCAGCCGTTCATCGAGGTGCTGCCGAATCAGCGGAATCAAAAGAACTCGAACGATGACGTGCGCCTCACCGCTTCCTACGAGTTCAGCTTCGGGAAAATCTTCGGCCGCCACCGCGTCGCCGGCCTTTGGGAACGCCGTACCGAGGAAAGCGCGAACCTCAACGCGCTCCGCAAGATTGTCGTCAACCCGCCCAACGTCACAAGCGCCGACCACGCCAACAATTCCCTGCGTTATCGGACCTACGTCGACCTCGACGGCCCGGTTGGCCGGATCGCCAGCGCGAACTTCCGCGACGACCCGAGCGACCGCTCCGCCTGGATTCCCGGAAACGCCGCCACCGACGTGAAACGCATCACCGATACGACGATGCTGGCGACGCAGAGCCATTTTTGGAAGGAACGGATCGTTGCGACCCTCGGCTATCGCGACGACCGATTGAAGAACTACGATTCGGCGGCGGTGCGCGGACCCGCCTATGGGCCCTTCGCCCAGGGCGATCTCATGGGCGTGCGCAACCCGACTCCGTTGAGAGCGGGCGGCATCACGCGGACCCAGGGCGTGGTGGGTCATGCGGCCTCGTGGGTATCTTTGTTCTACAACACGTCGTCGTCCTTCAACCTCGCCAATCCCACCAGTCGTCTTGCCCGCAATTCGCCGGCGCCCAACGCCGACGGCGTAAGCGATGACATGGGCCTGAAGCTCAGCCTGCTCGGCGGCAAAGTCTTCGCCACCGTGACGTATTACGAGACCGCCGCGCAAAACGAGACCGCGTCACTCAACGCTGGCATCACCAACACCGGGATAAACCTGATCTGGGACGCACTCAATACGACCATCCTTCCCGGTCGGGCGCGCACGATTCTCGCGGAGAACAGCATCGCGATCGACGACGTGCGCGCCGATTTCAACGCGTACACGCTCGATACGTCGTCTCAGGGATGGGAATACGACGTCACGGCCAACCCCCGGCCGAACTGGCGGATTTCGCTGACGTTTGCCGACCAGAAAGCCAGTCAGACCAACACAGGACCGGAGCTCTTCGCGTACATGGAAAAGTACCGCACACTTTGGGATGCAAACGCCGAACTCGTGACGGCGGGCGCGGGCGCGGCGACGATTGGCACGCTCCTGGCGAACATCGATGCGGATCATCTTACCCGGCTCGTGCGGCCCAATGGCCTCCAGAAAGTGGGCAGCGCGCGGTACTCGGCCAGCGTCCGCACCAACTATTCATTCCGCGAAGGTTGGTTGAGGAATTTCTCGCTGGGCGGCGGAGCGCCCTGGCGCGGTGAGACGCTCGTGGGCTACGCCGCGACGCTGCGGCCCTTGAAGGTCGGCGGCTACACGCTGGTCGACGGCACCATTGGGTACCGCCTGAAATCAAGACTGCTGCGCAACCAGGTCGACCTGAGCTTTCAGCTCAACGTGAACAATCTTTTCAACGAGAAGAGCATCATCCCGACGCGCGTCTTCGACGACGGCTCCGTGCGCACCTACCGTTTCCAAAGTGTGCGCGACTGGTTCGTCACGACCACCGCGCGGTTCTAGCCGCAATTTCTCCCACCGCGGCTCGAGGGCCGCAACCAAAGGTCGGATGTGACGCAGAGGTCACAGAGGGAGGATGAAGACATGGGAGACGGGGAAGACGGGGAAGAGAATAAGACGCGGAAGACTTCGGAGTCTTCCCCGTCTTCCCCGTCTTCCCAGTCTTCCCCGTCTTCCAAGTCTTCCATGTCTTCCATGTCTTCCATGTCTTCCCAGTCTTCCATGTCTTCCCAGTCTTCCATGTCTTCCCCGTCTTCCCCATCTTCCCTGCGCTACCGTGGGGCGCGGAGCAGCTGCGCCGCGGGCCCGTGGTTCGGATCAATCTCGAGTGCACGTCGCGCCGCGGCTTCCGCGGCCTGGCGTTCTCCTCGCTGCCACAAGATCGTCGCTCGCGCATAAGGATAATCCGCCACATTGGGCGCCGCCTGCTCCGCGGTCTGCAGAGCCGCGATGGCCTCGGCGGACTTGCCCGTCTGCGCGAGCAACAGGCCCAGATTGTACCACGCACGATCGAGCCGGGGATTGCGGCGGACGGCTTCGCGCAGCGCCAGCTCGGCATCGGGCAGCTTGCCGGCGGCGGCGAAGGCGAGGGCGGCATTCAGCGCCGGCTGCGCCTCGGTGGGATTGAGCTGGGCGGACCGCCAGAGGGACGCCGCGGCTTCGGGACTGCGACCCAAGGCGTCGAGCACGAGTCCCAGGCTCTCGTGAATGCCGGCCGAGTTCGGGTCCCACTCCACCGCTTTCCGCAGGGGGGCCTCCGCCTCCGCCGGTCGCCCGCGGTTGAAACGGTCCTGCGCGATGCGCAGTCGTCCCGTCGGTTGATCAGCCGCGACGGCGAGATAGGCCTCCAACTCGCGGCGTTCAGGGGAGTTGTCCGCCAGCTCCGGGGAGAGCGCCCACGCCGCATCGAGCCGGACGAGCCGGAACGGATCCTTCAACAGCGGGCGCAGCGCGGGCGCCCCGCCCGGAGCGGTGGCGAGCACCTGAGCGGCGGCGGAACGAACCATCGCATCGGCATCGGTCGTCGCCGCCCGCGCCGCGGCCATCACCGCCGGGTTGGCCGCATGCGCCCGCGTCAGCAGCAACAGTGTGGCTTTCCAGGCAGGAACATCCTCGGTCGCGATGAGCTCGAGCAAGCGCTCGGTCGCCCCGCTGGCGTCCGCCTGGGCGGCGGCGACCGCGCGCGCGCGCACCCGCTGGCGCGAGTTCATCTTCTCTCCGTACCATTGATCCGAATACGTGATGGCCCAGTCGACGCTCTTGTCCGTATGGCAGCGGTTGCACGCGTTGGGAATACCAAGTTCTTTCGTGAGCAACGGATCCGGTTTCTGAAAACCGTGATCGTGCCGCGGGTCGCGCTGCATGTACGTGGTGGTCGGCATGTGGCACGTTACACATTGGTTCCCCTTGCTGTCGGGCTGATGGTGCGAATGCGCCACCGGATCGATGATGATCGCATTCAGGCGGCCCGGTGCGCCGTGACACTGCAGGCAAATCGCGTTGTTCGCCGCCGGCAGCCGCGTCCGGCCGCTGTGCGGCTCGTGGCAATCGAGACACGTCACGCCAGCCTTGCCGCCCATCCGGCTGATCATAAGCGAGGTGTAATTGAAATCTTCATCGCGCACCTGCCCGTCCTGGTAGAACACCGCGGCGTCAGTGGGCAACGTGAGCCGGTAGTGATCGTTATAGGGCACTTCTGGCTGCACGTCACCGGTGAGCAGTTCGTTCCGCGCATGACAGGGGGCGCAGGTTTCCTGCGCTCGCCGCCGTTCCGCCAGGAGCACGTCGGGCGGTTTCGGCTCGGTCGCCGACCGTGTCCCCGGCCGCACGATCACCTTGCGATTCGGATCGGTGTGATTCGGCGCGAGATTGCCGTGGCACTGCACACAGCCGACACCGTGCTCGGTCCAGGTGGACGCATATTCGTCCGTCACTGCGTTGTAGTTTTTGCGGAAGGTCGTCAGGTGGCAGTGCGCGCACATCGAATTCCAATTCATGCCGCGCCCCAGCCACTGGCCCCATTCACCCGGCTGCCGGCGCTCATCTCCGAAGACGTTGAACC
>JBBRCR010000204.1:0-13722 GCA_038204695.1 Opitutales bacterium
ATGGGGTGTCGCCCACGTTCCAGGACGTGTGCCACTGCCGTTCTCCGCGCAGTTTTCGCCGGTGAACTGAAACGACGGCAGGAGCTTCTCAGGGGACACCTGCAGTCGTCAGCTCCGGCTCCTTTCGCGACGAAGCCCGAAACCGTGAGGTTCGCTGGAAAATGCAACGGATCCGCTTGTCACGCTGCCATCGTCGTGGCCATGTTCGGCGTCCGAAAAGTCATCACTCTTTATGAGCACCGATGCACGGAAGGGCGAATCGGCCCGCTGGCGTTGGGGCTGGGAGGAGTGAATTTCCCTATGATCATCGAAATCATACTTAACGTGGCCGAGAAGTTGTTCGGTTTGCGCGGTGAACTCGCAAAGGCCAAACAAGCGCGCAAACAGCAGGTCGCGGATTTTCTGGCCGCGACGGCCCAGACAATCGAAGAGGCGAGTGCGTCGTTGAAACAGGGCATTTATCCGCACGGAAAATGCCAGGAGTTGCTGAGCCATTCGCAGCACATGGAAGCAGCCATCGGGGACCTCATCGGCAATCAGCCAGCCGGCGATCTCGGCGCGCAGCTCAAGGAAGTCTGGCAGATCGAACAGCTCCACGCCGAACTCGGCAATGTTGCGCCCGGAGAAAGGGAGCGGCGGCTGAGCGTGTTGGACCAGGCAGCCGGGTTGTTTCGAGCCACGGCGACTTTCGTTCGTGTCAGTCCTTGATTAACGAATGTGCTCTGACGTGTGCCGCCGGTGGCACGCGAGGTCGCGCTCGACTGAAACGGTGCCGACGCACACACGTTCCTGAATTGCGCGCATCGGCCATTCCGCCGCGCGCGACGGTGGGGCTACTCGGCCTTCTTCTTCTTGCCGGCTTTGGCCTTCTTCGCTCCCGCGCCGGAGTTTTCCGTCTCGGGGGCGATGTTGGCGATCAGCCGCTGGACATACGAATTGAACCGGGGATCCGGCGACTTGCCCTCCGGTTTCATCGTCCGGACAATTTCGCGCAATGACGCGGCTTTGGGGCCGAGCGCCTGGATCGCACTGAGCGCCGCCATTGAAACCAACACGCCGTTCCGCTCGGGCGGTGCCAACTCGCCCAATACCGCGAGGGCCGGCGCCGCATCCGGTTCACCGCCGAACTGCGCCAGCGCCTCGGCCGCCGCGATTCGGACGTTCGGCGAACTATCCTTCAAAGCAGTGCGCAATGCGGATTGGCCAGCCGTCACGGCTGGTTTTCCCCGCATCAGAAATCCCATCGCGCCCCAATAACGAACGGCCGCATCAGAATCGGTGATGAACTTGTTCAACTGTGCGGTGGCGGGGTTGGTGATCATCGAGGCGGTTTCCGCGGCATCGAGGATGCGTTCGAAGGGGTACTTGGCCTTGTCCCGCGCCATCGCGTACGGCGATGTACCCGCCGAACGGATATGCATCTCGGCTTCGGGTAGCAGACACACGTCGCGAATCGCCGCTGCCTGGGCGCGTTGCACCTGCCGGAACTTTTCCAGGATGGCGCGGTGTTCCGTCGAGTTGGCGAGATTCTTCACCTCGTCCCGATCCGTTTGGAGATCGTAGAGTTCCTCGGGCGCTTTCGGCGTCTGCCAGAAGATGGACTGCGCGGGCGTCGCTTTCCCCTGGTCGAAGAGTTGGCGCCAGATCCGCGTGGTCGGCGTCTCGAACTGGTAGCTCACGTGCTGCGCCTGGGAAACGTGCGGGTAATAGTTTCTCAGATACACATAACGGCCGTCCGTCACGCTGCGGACGCCGTCCATGCATTCGTCCATCCGTCCGCGTGCACCATAGAGGTAGGGTTGCGGCTGGGTCTGATATGGGCCGGCGAACGCGTGGCCTTGCATCCAGGCCGGCGGCTTCACGCCCGCGATGCTGACGACGGTGGGGGCAAGATCGACGAAGCTCACCATCCGATCCGATTTGCCGCCCGGCTGGTATTCCTTCGGCGCCAGGTGCTGCCACTTCGGCGGGAAATGCACGACGATCGGGACCCGCAGCCCGGAGTTCGACGGCCAGCGTTTGCTGCGCGGCATCCCGCTGCCATGGTCCCCGTAGTAAAACACGATGGTATCCGCGGCCAGGCCGGCCGCCTCGATTTCCTTCAACTGCGCGCCTGCGTCGGCATCGGCTTCGCTCACGACATCGTAGTATTGGGCCCAGTCTTGCCGGACCTCCGGCGTGTCAGGATGGTACGCGGGCACGCGCACTTTGGCCGGGTCCACAATTTGTTTGTGCGGCCGCTTGCGGATCTGGCTCTCATGGCTCTTGGTCGAATTGAAGACGGCGAAGAACGCCTTGTCCTTCGGCCGGTTTCGCCAGTGGGCGTTGCCCGACGAGTCGTCCCACGTATTCGCGGGCTTTTTGACGTTGTAGTCCTCCTTGCTGTTGTTGCTGCAGTAGTAACCCGCCTCGCGGAGGAGTTGCGGATACATCTTCGTGCCGGCGGGTAGTGGGACCATGGAACGCATGTGCAGGCCGCCCGTGCTCTGCGCAAACATGCCCATGATGATTGCAGTGCGCGCCGGGGCGCAGACGGGATGGACCGACCACGCCGTCTTGAAGATCATCCCTTTCGCGGCGAGCGCATCGATGTTGGGCGTCCGCGCGACCGGGTCGCCATAGCAGCCCATTTCGATTCCGTGATCCTCGCTGGTGAGCCAGAGGATGTTCGGTTTGTCTGCGGCGGAAGCAAGACGGCCGACGGCCAGGCCGAGCGCGATGAGCGACACGGAGCGCAGAGAGTGGAGCCAGGTACGGTTCATGGAAGGAGCGCGAACGAGCAGGGAGTTGAGCCGGGCGAACGGGAGTCGCCCGGCAGCGGAGAAACGCCAATGCGCACAATGAGGCAGCGGCGATTTTCAAAGCAAGCGCGCGAATCAAACGATTGCACGCGGTAACTTGCGAAGAAGAGAGCGTTCACTCGAGATTCAACGATAAGCACTGACGTCCGCCGGCGTGCTCTACACGATTTTTCCCGCCACCTTGATTCCAATTTTCACTTCATGAATACGAACGTCCGCCTGCTCCTCGCACTCGTTGGCTTCGCGTCCGCGGGCACCGCCCCCGCGGCTGAATCCGCCAAGCCCAACATTCTGCTCATCGTGTCGGACGACCACGGTTACGCCGACACGGGTTTTCAAGGCTCGACCGACATGGTGACACCGCACCTCGACCGGCTCGCCGGCGCGGGGATGCGTTTCACCAATGGCTACGTGACGCATCCGTTCTGCAGCCCCACGCGCGCGGGCCTGATGACCGGCCGTTATCAGCAGCGGTTCGGGCATGAACGAAATCCGTTCTTCAATCCGGCCGATCACAAGGAGGGTCTGCCGGTGACCGAGACGCTGCTGCCGGCGCATCTCCGGCGCGCGGGTTACGTGACCGGCTGGGTTGGAAAATGGCATCTCGGCGCCGCGCCGGAGTTTTCCCCGCTGCGTCGTGGATTTGTGGAGACGTATGGTTTCATCGGCGGCGGCCATCGCTACCGGGAATGGACGCTGAATCCAGCGGTTGAATACACGGTGCCGATCGAGCGCAACGGCACGCCTGTCGCCGAACCCGGGCATCTGACCGTCGCGTTCGGCCAGGAGGCGGCCGCGTTTGTGCAGCGGCACACGGCCGAGCCGTGGTTTCTCTATCTCGCCTTCAACGCGCCGCACACCCCGCACGAGCCCACGCCCGAGCGCCTCGCGCGTTTCGCGAACATTCAGGATCCCGTGCGGCAGAAGTATGCCGCGCAACTCAGCCTGATGGATGACGCCATCGGCACCACGCTGGCGGCGTTGCGGGAGACAGATCAGGAGCGGCGCACCCTCGTGTTTTTCTTCAGCGACAACGGAGGTCCGATTGGCATCAACGGCTCCAGCAACCAGCCGCTGCGCGCGGGCAAAGGCAGTGTTTACGAGGGCGGTGTGCGCGTGCCGTTTCTCGTGTCATGGCCCGGCCGGGTGCCCGCAGGCCGGACGGATGACCGCGTGGTGAGTTCGCTCGATGTGTATGCCACGGCGAGCGCGGTCGCGGGATTGCCGATGCCGACGGACCGGACGTACGACAGCGTGAACCTCCTCCCGTATCTCACGGGTGAAAAATCCGGCTCTCCGCACGAGCGGCTCTTCTGGCGCAATGGCGGGCTCCTGGCCATCCGTGAGGGCAGATGGAAATTGGTGCGGCCGGCCGGGCAGTCCGACGAACTCTACGATCTCGCGAGCGATATCGCGGAGTCGAAGAACGTGGCCGCGGCGAATCCCGAAATCGGCGCGCGTCTGGCGCGGACGCTCGACGCGTGGAACAGGGAATTGATCGAGCCGGTGTTTCCGGGGGCAGGTGGTCGCGGCGCAAAGGGCAAGAAAGCCGGCCCGAAGAAATAGCGGTACGGCTCAGTCGCGCGTTCGCGTAGCTCCGGGTTTCTTTTCGCGCACTCGTTTTTTGGCCGGAGCCTCTGCCGGATCGGACAGCGATGAGCGGGCCCATACCGTCTGCACGCCAGGCATGTTTGGAACCGGCGGATGTTCTTCCAGCCATGCGTCGAGTTGCCGCGTCAGTTCGGCCTGGACTTTCGCATAGCGCGGGTCGCCGGCCAGATTCATGTCTTCGCGCGGATCGCGTTGCATGTCGTAAAGCTCATACGGCGCCTCCGAACCGCGGCCGCGGGTCTTGATCAGCTTGAATTCCGGTGTGCGGATCATGCACGAACCCCGCTCGGAAAACGCGCGATTTTTCCAACCCTGGGTATTCCCGGCGACGAGCGGCGCGAGATCCATACCCTGGAATCCTGGGTCGCGGGGGAGGGGACGCCCAATCAGGTTCATCAGGGTCGGCATGACATCAATATTCTCGACGATCTGAGTAACGACCTTCCCACGATTGAACGTCTTTGCGGCGGGATGTGCGGGCGGCACTTTCATCAGCAGCGGAATCCGGCTCGAGCCTTCGTGCATGACGCCTTTGAACCAGCGCCCGTGATCGCCGAGCATGTTTCCGTGGTCCGCGCTGAAGACGATAATCGTACTCTCATCGAGTCCGAGTTGCCGCAATCGCCCGAGCACGTGGCCGATATTGTCATCGACCATTTGCACCTTCGAAAAATAGGCCGCGGTCATCGCACGAACAATGGCTGGATCGGCCACCTCGTGGCGGTTATCAGCGGTGCGCTTGCTTCCGCTTGAGGTTTTTTCTGGCAGCGGCGGAATCGGCACTTTGGCCGGATCGAACATCCGGCGGTACATCTCGATTAACAGCGACGGGCTGTGCGGCTCGAGATAGCTGAGATACAGAAAAAACGGCCGCGACTTGTCTCGCTTCTCCAAAAACTCCTCCGCTCGCGCCGTCGTCCAGCCGATTTGCGTATCTTCCGGCTGCACCTCGATCGTGGCGAGATCCTTGCCGAGCGGGTCATCGGGAAAGGGGCTGGACCCCGGCTTCTTCAGGGCATTGACGTCCTTGCCGTATTTTGCGCGGACGTATTCCGGCCAGCGCTGAAGTTTGCCGGGGCCTTCGTTGCGGTCGGACCAGAAATGGTCGAACCCATAGTCAACCGTGCGTGGACTGAAGTGCAGCTTGCCACTGATGGCCGTCTCGTAGCCTTCCTTCTTCAGAATGGCGGGCAACAGGACTTGCCCGGGTTCCGGACTGGGATTTTCGGTATTGTCGACTGCACCGTGCACGTGCGCATAGCGACTGGTGAAAAGACTATAGCGCGCCGGAGCACAAATCGCTGCGGCCGTATATGCGGTATCGAATCGCGTGCCCTCGCGCGCGATGCGATCCAGGTGTGGTGTCTTTACGAGCGGATGACCGGCGCAGCTCATCACGTTCCAACGCATCTCATCGACCATGATGAAGAGAATATTGGGCGGACGGGCGCTGGTGTCCCCGGCGTTCAGCCGCGGGAGCATGGCGAGCGCCGTTAGGAAGAGGATTCGGGCGGCGAGTTTCATGAGGAATTCTGCCGCCCGGAGCGAGATTTCCCCTCCTGCCGGGAGGTGATTTGCATCCCGTGGTCACCCTCCCGGAGCCAAAGTAGGTTGCCATCGTTGTGACCGATGACGACGCCCCGCACATGGACCCGGTGGCCGGTGAATCCGCGGCGCGAAAAACGCAGCACCTCGCCGAGTGGCTGCACCGGCAAGGCAAAGGGATCCCGCGGCGGTGGAACCAGCACCTCGATCATCGATTCGTCCGCGACCTGAAGATTGGCCCGCACAAACTGGCGGTTCGCGCTGTGCACATTGAAGACCACGCCGCGCAAACGGACCTCGGCGTCCACCAGCTCACGCGGCGTGACGAGTCCATTGATGTGAACCTCCATCTTGTCGTCGCCTTGGGCAAACATCACGAGCCAGCGATTCGACGCAGAGGCACCAGGGTCGCTCGAGTCGAGCGCAGTCGCGCGGTTGGACATGAGGGCCGTTCGCTCCGGCGGCATCGGCACGCACGAGCGGACGATACCCTGGAGACGGATCCACGCCGCGTCGAATCCGCCCGCGTTGAGTTCGGCAATCGTCGTCTGCCGCGGCGGTGGCAGCATCCCTGCACCGACGCGCGTCATTCCCTGCGCCCGCACCATGGGCGCAAAGTCACCCGCATCGCTGACTCCCGTTACCTCCAGTTCGTCGCCGATCTTGGAGTGAGCGGGAATCCATTGACCCAACTCCACGTAAATCCCCTCGGTGCGGTCGAGCAGGACGATGGCATTGCGGTTCGTCGTTACGAGCAGGAGGTGACCGCGCAAATGCACGGGCCGCCCCGCGCCGGCCTCCTTGGGAGTGAGTGCGCGCACCGCGGCGGACGCGGTCAGCGGCGGATTGGAGAGTGCGTCGTCCACCTGTGCCGCGCAATACACCGGCCACAGCCACAGAAGTCGGAGCATGAAACCGCACGTCCGCAGGGGCATGCATCGAGTTTCGCACGGCAGCTACTCGAAATGCGACCATAAATAAATAACCGGCGCGCCTCGTCCTGCGCGGCTTCAGCCCCTGGTGGAATTCTCGTTCAGTGGCCCCCTGAGCAGACCGGTACGGAGCACTTGTCTCACAGGGTTGACTTCGCGTTTGTTTCAGCGGCGTCTCACCTCCGTGAATTCTGTGACCACGTTCCTCCGGCTTGGCGCGTGTTTCGCCCTGGCCGCCGCTGCGTTTCTCCTGCCGGTTCAATCCGCCGAGAGCGGAAGCGCCGCCGCGTCATCGCGCGCCAACGGCTCAATCACCGGCCGGGTGCAAAACGTCGTCACCGGTCAGTATCTCAACAATGCCCGAGTGACGGTGCGCAGCACCGATCTGGTCGCTTTCACGAACGAAACCGGTGCGTACCGGTTGCCCGCCGTGCCGGCCGGCACGGTGGTGATCGAGGTGTTCTACACCGGCTTGGATCCGCAGACGATTTCGGTCGCGCTCGCCCCCGGCGAGAGCGTGGCGCAGGACGTGGATCTCACCAGTGTTTCCCGTTACGGCGCGGAAAACGTGGTGAAGCTCGATGCCTTCACCGTCACCACCACGCGGGAAACCGATGGCAACGCGATCGCGATCAACGAGCAGCGCTTCGCGCCGAACATCATGAGCGTCGTGGCGGCCGATTCGCTGGGCGACGTCATGGACGGCAACATCGGCGAGTTCCTGAAGTACGTGCCGGGTGTCACGCCGGAGTACGATTACGAGGACGGCACGACCGTATCCACGGTGTCGATTCGCGGGTTTGCCCCGCACATGGTGGCGATCTCGAACGATGGGGCGCAGATGGCCAATACGTCGAACGCGATGGGCGACTCGCGCGCCTTTTCATTCAATCAGACCTCGATCAACAACATCGCGCGGATCGAGGTGGCCAAGGTGCCGACGCCCGCCAACCGCGCCGACTCGCTCTCGGGTTCGGTGAACATGGTCAGCAAGAGCGCCTTCGAGCGGAAGAGCATGCAGTTCCGCTACAACCTGAACCTCGCGGCCAACAGCGAGAACTTCAACCTGCGCCGGACCCCGCACACCACCGACGAGCGGATCTACAAAATGCGACCCGGCGGGAACTTCGATCTCACGCTCCCGCTCGGGCCGCGCTTCGGCATCGTCATGACCGGCGCCGCCACCGAGCGGTATGCAAAACTCCACTACTCCTACAAGACCTTCAACGCCGCCGCGGCCGGCACGGGTGCCACCCCCGATAACCCCTACCTGCAGACCTACCGGCTGCTCGACTCGCCGCGCACCCTCGCCCGGCAGTCGATTGGCCTCAAGGCCGACTGGCGGGTCAGCCGGCACGGAATCCTCTCGATCGGCGGCCAGATGAGCGGCTTCGAGTCGACGCGCATCGCGACCGAATTCACCGCCAACGCCGGCACCAATGCGGTGCCGACACCCGCGACCGGCACGCCCCTCAGCTTCGGCGACAACTTCACGGTGGGCGCAACCGGCCGCGGGTCGGTGACGCTCGGCGGCGCGACGTCGACCCACATCATCACGGGCTCGACGGCGGGCAATGCCCGTTATCGCTACGACAACGGCGTCTGGAAGGTCGCCCTGGCGGCCGACAAGTCGCGCGCGGAAGGCGGCTACCGCGACCAGAGCAAAGGGCATTTTCGCCAGATGGCGATTTCGCTGCGGAATCCCTCCCGGCTCGAGTTTCGCGACTTCAACGATGCCCGGCCCGAAACCCTCCGGATCTTCGACAACAACAACGCCGAGGTCGATCTGTACGATATCAACAACTACCAATTGACCACGGTGAATTCGACGCCGCGCCGGACGCGGGAGGATTTCGAGTCGGCCTCGGCCGACGTGGGTCGCGCGCTCAACTTCCTGCCGTTCCCCGCCTCGGCCCAAATCGGAGCGCAGCAGCGGACGCAGACGCGCGAGCTCCGCCGCCGCAACGAGAACTGGACCTACACCGGCATCAACGGCGACCGTTCGCCCGCGCCCTTCGTCTCACCGGTCTACAGCGGACAGTATCACTATTATGGATTCCGCAACCTGCCGCACGTCTCGCCCATCCTGGCGTACCGCGCGTATCAAGCGAATCCCGCGCTCTTCACCAAGACCGCCGCGCAGCTGGTGACCGAGGAGACGTTCCGGATCAACAACTCCCAGTATTTCGAGGAGGCGGTCACCTCCTACTATGCCCAGACCGAGTTCAGCCTCTTCAAGTACCGGCTCAAGGTGCTCACCGGTGTCCGTTACGAGAAGACCGAGACCGAGGGGCTCGGCGCGCTCGTCAACCCCACCGCGGTGTGGGCGCGCAATCCGGACGGCAGTTTTGTGCGCAACGCCGCCGGCCAGCGGGTGCGGCGCCCCGAGGCGGGCGCGACCAACTCGATGGAGCAGCTGCGGCTCACCCATTCCGAGCGCGGCTTTCAGGCGAATCGTTCCTATGATGGCTACTATCCGAGCCTGCATCTGAATTATAACCTGGCGGACAGCCTCATCGCACGGGCGGCCTACGCCAAGACCTACGGCCGGCCCAACCTCAACAGCATCATTCCCACGGCGACCGTCGACGAAGCCGATCTCGAAGGCGACGAACTGGGCGATCCCTCGATCGTCCAAGGCAACATCACCGTGCGCAACACGGGGCTGCTCCCGTGGTCGGCGGACAACTATGATCTGTCGCTCGAGTACTATTCGAGAAACGGCGGAGTGTTCAGCGCGGGTATCTTTCTCAAGGAGATCCAGAACTTCTTCTCCAACACGGTCCGGATCGCGACGCTGGCGGATACCGAGGCGCTCGGCCTCGATCCGCGTTATGTCGGCTGGCGGGTGAGCACCACGATCAATGGTGGTTCGGCCCGGGTCTATGGCATCGAGTTCAACGTGAGACAGTCGTTGCGTGAGCTGGCTTCGTGGGGCCGGCATTTCAATGTCTTCGCCAACGGCACCAAGCTGGAGTTGGAAGGGCAGAGCGAGGCGGCGTTCAACGCCTTCACCCCGGAAACGCTCAACTGGGGCGTCAGCTACAGCCGCCGGCAGCTCACGTTGATGGCGAAGTGGAATTATCGTGGGAAACGCCGGCTCGGCTCCCAGCCGCAGCTCGGACCGGAAGCCTTCGAGTGGGATGATCGCCGGCTGACGCTGGATCTGAATTTCGACTACCAGATCAAGAAATGGGTGGGCGTCTACGTTGCGGGGCAGAACGTGTTCAACGCGCGCACCGTGACGATGCGGTATGGTCCCGCCACTCCGGATTACGCGAAGATCTACCTCACCGGCGCAAATGGCGTCGGGATCACGATGGGAATCAAGGGGACGTTTTGATGCCCCGGACATTCGCATCGAGTCGCGTGATTCGCGGGTGGCTGGCTTAAACGAACTCTGTTGCTAGAATGCCCTCTGCTTCCATGAAAACAGCCCCGACCTCCACGACCCGGCGAAATTTCCTCCAGACCGCAGCAGCCGGTGCGGTCCTCGGACCCTACGCGCTCACCTTGACCGGCCGCGCGGCCACGCCGGCGACCGCGCCAGCCGGTTTTCCCAATTTCGCCCGTGGTGAGGTGGTGCGCACCGCCGGGCAGTTGACGAGCGACGGCCGCTTCATCGAAACGCAACGCGCCATCCCGGTGGCGGGCCGGAGCCAGGTGCTCGTATGCGGCGCGGGCCCCGCCGGAATCGGTGCGGCGCTGGCCGCGGCGCGGGCCGGGGCCCAGACGACGTTGATCGAATCGGCCGGCTGCCTCGGCGGGGTCTGGACGGCCGGCATGCTCACCAAGATCATCGATGGCGGCCGGAAGACGGGAATCATGAAGGAGATTCTGACCGCGATGGCTGAGCGCGGCAGTCCCGTCGCGAAACAGACCAAGGGCGAAATCTATGATCCGGAGCTGATGAAGGTCGTGCTCGAGGAGATGTGTGTGGCCGCCGGCATGAGGATCCAGCTGCACACCCAACTCGTCGGCGCGGTGACCGATGCGCGCAACCGGCTCGTCGCGGTGATCACGGAATCGAAGTCGGGCCGGCAGGCGTGGGTCGCGGATCGGTTCATCGATTGCTCGGGCGATGGCGATCTCGCGGCGCAGGCCGGCTGCCGCTTCGACGTCGGCATCAAAGCCAATTGCGAGTGTCAGCCGATGTCGCTGATGGCATTGCTGACGGGTCTCGACGCACAGGCGATTCCGCAATTCGTGCGCGAGGTGGCCGGCGCGGACGCGAAGACGAATCTTCAGAAGCTGATGAAGGACGCAGGCATCAACCCCTCGTACAGCGGGCCGACGCTGCGCCTGCTGCACAGCGGGATCTTTTCGCTGATGACCAATCACGAATATGGTGTTCCGGCCTACGATGCGGCGAAGATCAGCGAGGCCACCCTGCGGGCGCGCCGCGAAGTGCACGAGATTGTGCGCGACCTGCGCAAGCTGGGCGGGCCGTGGAAGGATGTCGCGGTGGTCGCGACCGCCGAGCAGATCGGCGTGCGCGAGGGACGGCGCGTGCGCGGGCGTTACACGGTGACGGCCGCGGACATTGTGGCTGGAAAGAAGCACGACGATGCGGTGTGCCGGGTGAATTTCGGGTTTGATGTGCACAACGTGCGGCCGGGTGAGATGTTCTCGGGCGAGGACGAGATTGCCGCGGAGGTGCGGCGTTATCGGAAGGCGGGATCCAAGCCCTATGACATTCCGCTGGGCGCGCTGATCGCCGCCGATGTGGATGGGCTGATGCTGGCGGGTCGCTGCATCAGCGGGGATTTCATCGCGCACTCGAGCTATCGCGTCACGGGCAACGCGGTGCCGATGGGCGAGGCGGCCGCGCAGGCGGCGGTGGCTTCGATCAAGCAGGGGCGCATGCCGCACGAATTGTCCTGGAAGCAAGGACAAGTTTCATGAGGACACGGGGGCCGGGCGCGGGTGCGGCGATCGGGCGCCGCACGCTGGCGGCCGCAGGGGCAACGCGGCCGGCGGTGGGTTGGAGGCGCCTTGCGGCGGTCCTGCTGATCTGGGGCGGCGCGACCATTGCGCGGGCGCAGAGCGCTGACGTCGTGATCTATGGTGCGACGCCGGGCGGGATTGCGGCGGCGATGGCGGCCGCCAAGGGCGGCCACACCGTGCTGCTCGCCGAGCCGACGATTCGGATCGGCGGGATGACCACCAACGGGCTCTCGCACCCGGACTTTCGTGCGTTCGAGGCGCTGACCGGCACGTACTTCGAGCTCACGCAGCGCGCGCTGGCGTATTATCGAACCACATACGGCGCGGATTCTCCGCAGGTGAAGGACTCGTTCCGCGGCACGCACGCGGAGCCGAAGGTGAACCTGCTGCTGTTTCAGCAGATGCTCGCGGAGCATCCGCGGATTACGGTGCGCACCGAGTGGACGCTCCTGGACGCGTTCACCCGCGGTCCGGCGGGCGACCGCTGGGTGCGGGCCGCGCGATTCCGCGATGCGGCCGGAGGTGAGCACACGTACGAGGGGAAAGTGTTCATCGATGGCTCGTACGAAGGCGATTTGATCGCGGCCGCGCAGGCGCCCTATCGGATCGGCGTGGAGAGCCGCGACGAGTACGGCGAGTCGGCGGCCCCCGCGGACAGCAGCGGCGATTTGCAGGGGTACAACTTTCGTTTCGTGATGACGAACGTGCCGGAAAACCGGGTGCCGGTCCCGGCGCCCAAAGGGTATCGCCGCGAAGATTTCGCCGGGCTGGCGCAGCTGATCGCCGAGGGAAAAATCAAGCAGGCCTTCGGGGGATATCGGGACACCGACAACATCGTGAAGGCGCAAATTCCGGTGCTGCCGAATGGCAAGCGCGACATCAACGACGTCTCGCGCGGCTTCGTGCGACTCTCGCTGCCCGGGGATCAGTTGCTCTGGCCGGAAGGCGACGCGGCGATTCGGCAACAAATCTATGACGAGCACGTGCGGTGGAACGTGGGGCTGATTTATTTCGCGCAGAACGATCCCTCCGTGCCGGAGGCGTTTCGCGCCGGGGCGCGCAAGTGGGGCTGGTGCCGGGACGAGTTCGTGGAAAGCGGACACATTCCGCCGCAACTCTACGTGCGCGAGGCGCGGCGGTTGGTGGGGCTGCGGATTTTCACCCAGAACGACACGCGGCATGCGGAGGGCGATGCGAGGGCGATTCGGCACCGCGATGCCATTGCGATCGGCGACTACGGGCACAGCAACCACGGCACGCGGCACGAAGGTTCCCGTTTTGGCGGCAAACGGTCCGGCGAGGGATTGGGCGTGGTGTACGCGCCGTATCAGATTCCTTATGGCACGATTGTGGCGAAGGACGTGCGCAACCTCCTCGCCCCGGTGCCGGTGAGTGCCACGCACGTCGGCTTTTGTGCGCTGCGGCTCGAGCCGATTTGGACCTCGCTGGGCCAGGCCGCGTGTCACGCGGCGCATCTGGCCCTCGCGTCAGGCGCGAGTCCCGACGTGCGCAAGGTTGACGCTGCGCAGCTGCAGCGCCGCCTGCACGGCGATGCCTCGGCGACGATCTATGTGAACGATGTGCCGCCCGGGCACGCCGATTTTGCGGCGGTGCCATGGTGGGGCACGGCGGGGGGCCTGCACGGGATCGCGCCGCGGCCGGAAGGTGCGCGGCTGGGCAAACAGATCGAGGGACAGCATTCCGCACGCTGGCTGAACCACACGGCGGAACTTGCGCGCGTGCTCGATCCGGCGCTGGCCGAGCGGTGGCAGGCGCTCGCGCGCGAGTTCAGTCTGCCGCTCGAAAAACTGCCGCAGGCGGATGGGCGGACGACGCGCGGCGACTGGATCCGGGCGGCGTTCACAGCGGGGCAGAAGCCGGCGGGT
>JBBRCR010000205.1:0-13708 GCA_038204695.1 Opitutales bacterium
CGTACCATGCGAATCATGCTTCTCCGACCTGCCGCCGCCGTATCCACCCGCGTCTTCTTCGAGAAGACAGTCTTGCTCCTCACGTTTGCCCTCGGCCATGGGGCCGCCGCCCAAACCACTCCAGCGTCTGCACCGGCATCGGCAGTCACGACGTCGACAAGCCCGGGCGATCCGACGGCACCCGTCATCGAGTTGTCTCCCTTCGAGGTGCGCGCCGAGTCTGACGTCGGCTACCAGGCCGCCAACACCACGAGCGGCAGCCGGCTGAACTCGCGACTCCGCGACACGCCCGCCGCGGTATCCGCGTTCACGCCCGAATTCCTCGCCGATATCGCCGCCACCAATCTGGAGGAGATGCTGGGTCACGCCACCAACATCGAGGTGGACGTCGAGGACGCGAACGCCGGATTCAACAACCCGCAGGGCCGCGGCGCCGATGGCAACGACTACCAGTTCCGGATGCGCGGCTCACCCGCGGGCGCGTCGCGTGACTTTGTGGAGTCGAGCGTTCCCGTCGACCTCTACAACGTGGAGCGAGCCGAGGTTGCCAGCGGCCCGAACTCGATTCTCTTCGGCCTGGGCCAGGCCGGGGGGCTGGTTTCGCTGACGGGGAAAAAGGCCAATCTCAACCGCGACCGAGGCGTGGTGAAGGCGATGTTCGGTTCGTGGAGTTACGAGCGCTACGAGGGCGATTTCACGAACGTCATCGTCCCGAAAAAGCTCTCGCTACGGCTGCTCGGCGTGTACCAGAACAACCAGGGCTGGCGGTATTGGGATTTCAATGACCAGGCACGATGGACAGCGGCGGTGGCATACCAGCCGTTCAGGAACACTACCGTCCACGTCTCCTTCGAAAAAGGTCACATGGACAACAGCCTGACGATTGGCTGGAACGCCCAGGACCAGATCACGGGCTGGGAGGACGCCGGCCGTCCCGTGTTTGACGGCACGGTGGCGCAGCCCGGCACGGCGCGGCTTAGCGCGACCGCCAACCGGTTCACGTACAACCAGCAGGATGGTTTGGTCTATAATCTGCGGGGCGAATTTCAGACCATCAACCGTTACGGGGCCGAGACCCTGCTGCCACCGCAAGTCTCGCCGTATGATTACAACTTCACCGGTCCCGGGGGCGTCCGGCACCAAACCTTCAACTCGCGGCAACTCCAGGTCCAGCAGCGTCTGCCCAAGGACATCGTCCTCGAACTCGCGTATTTCAAGAACACCACGGACGTGGAGGCGAACGGCATGGCGAACAGCGCCTCCACGATGCGCGCGGATCCGAATTTGACTCTGCCACGCCCGGACGGCTTGGCGGGCACGGTCCCGAATCCGAATGCCGGCCGAATCTATTTCGAGTCGCTCTGGTTCAAGGACTGGATTCTCACGCAGAACGAAATCTACCGGTTGAGCGCGGCATGGGACGTCGGCCGCTCGCAGCGTTGGTACGGCCGTCATCGGATCGCGGGCCTGCTGGAGAATTCGAACCAGGATCGGATTCGCCGCTGGCGAAACGAGATCCTCGTCGACGAAAACAATCTTCCGATCACCAACGCCGCGAACGCCGAGGGAAATCAGAACGAGCTCACCCGCCGGAATTACGTGACGGAAGGCGACTACCGGACCTATTACGGCAGCGATTCGAGCATTCCCGTTGAATCGGTCATCTGGAACGGCCGCCAATATCACTCCACGTATGCATCCCGCGCGCGGGCGAACACGCAAACCGTGAAGGACATCAACACGCTGATGTTCGCGAGCCAGAGCTTCTGGTTCCGCGATCGGCTGGTGACGACGCTCGGCGCCCGGCGCGACGACATCAAGTTCAAGAATGCCAAGGAGGCGCGCGTCCTCGACGCGAACGATCCGCGCGTGCGCTCCGGCATGCTGGCCGCCGGCGAGTGGTATTTCGACGGCACGTACATGAATCACCACTACAAGCCGACCACGTTCACCGCGGGCGCCGTGCTCCACGCGACGAAGCGGCTTTCGCTGTTCTACAACATGTCGAAAAACAACGGCACGCCGCGATTTGACCGCACGGTGCTGCCGTATGGCGACGTGCCCAAGCCGACGGAGGGCCGCGGCCGCGACCTGGGTTTCATGCTCGATATACTGGGCGATGACCGGCTGTTCGTGCGCACGACCTGGTTCGAGACGAAGCAGCTCAACGACACCCCGATTCTCCCCGGCGGAAACGATCTCGGCGTCGACAACCTCACCGCGATGCTGAATTCGTTGCAGAACGCGGGAAAAATTTCGCAGGCCGATTACGACCGGCAGGCAATCACATGGACGTCGGCCTCGATCGACATTTTCACCGAGGGGTTGGAAGTCGAAGTGGTGGCCAACCCGACGAAAAACCTGACGCTGCGGGCGAGTTATTCGAATTCAAAGCGCCGCCGCGAAAATTTCTTCACCGAGGTGTTCGAGTTCTTCGATACGCGGGTGCCGGAGTGGCGCGCATTGCTGGCGAACAATCCGATCGAACTCGGCACCTTCGAGTCGGCGGTGCAGTCGCTCTACAGCGAGCTGCAGTTTCAAGTCGACCGGCAGAATTCTCCTTTTGGCACGCGGCCGCATAAATTGAACGGCACGGCGCGCTACGCGTTTCGCGAAGGCCGGTTGCGCGGCGCGTTTGTCGGTGGGTCGGTTCGCTATCAGGGGAAAAATTTCCTCAGCCAGGAAGTGGCTACCGGCATGGTTTACTGGGGCAACGAGACCATCCTCGGCGATGTATTCGCGGGCTACCGCCTGCGCGTGCCCGGAACAAAAATAAACGCCACGGTGCAGCTCAACGTGAAGAATGTCTCCAACTCGTACCGGGCGAACATCGGCCGCTACAACGGCAACTACACGGGCGTGCGCCGCGTTTACCTCAACGAGCCGCGGAGCTACCGGTTGACCACGACGCTGGAGTTCTGAGCCGCGTCCGGCGCTCGGAGCGTTGCTGCGAGTGCCGGTGCTCGGCGTGGCACGGGCGTCCCGCCCGTGAAGGACGTTCTCTATAATGTAAGGCGCGCAGCGCGAGACTTGGGCGGGCGCACCTATACGGGATATACGTTCGCGAAAAACACCGGCGTCTCGCCGGTGCGACTTCCACTCGCTGGCGCTCGCTCGCACCGATGAGGCGCCCGTGTATCCAGCTTGCTTGGGCACCGCGGCGCATCCGAGGATGCCGCCAATGAACTCGCATGAGAACCGCCTCGTCGGTCGTCGTCAGTTTATAAAGGCCACGGCCGCGGCCGCAGTGCTGTCCGGAGTCCGTCCAGCGGGCGCGGCGAGTCCGAACGCATCGCTCATCGCCGAGGAAAACAAACGGCCCGGCGCGACAGACTGGCAGTTGACGCGTGTCCGGCTCGCGCAAGCCCAGGGCGTGCGCGCGCCGGCCGTCGAGGGCTATTGCTCGAAGCAGTCGGTGCTCGCCGGCGAGTCACTCGACTTTTTTGTCAGCACAACTCCGGCCGCGCGCTGCAAACTCGAGATTTTTCGCACCGGATACTACGGCGGTCGCGGCGCCCGCCTCATGACGACGATCGGGCCGTTCGAGGGAACGCCGCAGGTGGTCCCGGCGATGGGCGAGAAGCGGCTGGTTGAATGCCGCTGGACCCGCACGACGTCACTGAAGATTCCGCCAGACTGGCCGAGCGGCGTTTACCTCGGCCGGCTTACGACGTTGCCCGCGGCCGCGGATAAACCGTACTGGCAAAACTACGTCGTGTTCATCGTACGAGATACGCGGCGTGCGGACGTGCTGCTCCAATGCAGCGACAATACGTGGCAGGCGTATAACAAATGGCCGGAAAACACCTCGCTCTATACAGATCCCCGCGGGGACCACGCTCGCGGAGTGGCGGTCAGCTTCGACCGGCCCTACGGGAAGTTTCCGCAGATTTACGAAAACCCGCAGTCGATCGGTTCGGGCGACTGGCTGTGCTTCGAGTTTCCGCTCGCGTATTGGCTCGAGCAGCACGGCTACGACGTCACCTATTGCTCGAACAGCGACTGCCTCGACCCGGCGCAGATCACGCGGTGCAAGGCGATGCTCAGCGTTGGTCACGACGAGTATTGGGATCTGCCGCAATACGAAGCGGTGAAGCAGGCCATCGGCGCGGGCGTGAGCGTGCTTTGGTTGAGCGCAAACTCGTGCTTCAGCGTGAGCGCATTTTCGCCCTCGACCGATGGACGGCCCAATCGGATCATCGAGCGTATTGGCCATTATGCCGGGCTCACTGACGAGGAGGTGGAGCGTTCGCGCCGGGTGCTGACGAACGACTTCAAACGCGTGGGGCCCGACGAGAGCCTGATCATCGGCGCCCGCACGATCGTGCCCTATAATGGCTCTGCCGACTGGACCTGCGCGAAACCCGATCATTGGGTGTTCGCCGGCACGGGCATGAAGAAGGGCGACAGCATTCCGGGGATCGTCGGCTGGGAGCACCACGGTGCGCCTGCGAACATCCCGGGGAACGAAGTGATCGCCGAAGGAGTGGTGTTCAGCGGCACGCAAACGCCGCGTTACACCGCGACGATCTTCCCGGGTCCGAAGAACAATTTTGTTTTCAACGCCGCCACGATCTATTGGGCGCAGGGACTTTCGTCGCCGCCGGGTCACATGCTGCCGAGGTCTCATCACGCGCGGCCGCATGGTCCGGATCCGCGCGTGCAGCGGATCACGCAGAATCTGCTGGAGCGGGCGATTGGGCGGCGGTGACGGTTCCCACGGAATTCCGGGCGCGTTAGAAGCGATAGCCACCGTGAATACCGCGGGGTCGCGCTGAAGACATCGACTCCGTGGCTGCGAGCGCCAGCGAGTGGATTAGATCTTCTGCGTCCTCCATGTCTTCCCAGTCTTATGCGTCTTCCCCCATCCACTGGCTGGCGCTCGCCGCCACGTTCGCTGACAGCGGAGCCGCTGGTTTCTGGATACGCTGAAAGCGAAAAGACTCATCTGTGTCATTGTGTGACGCTCCCGTATCCGCTCGTCTGATTCCTGCGAGCGATGCCTCCAAATCAGAATCCCGAACAATCCGCTCGCGACCGCATCGACGTGATGCTAACCGAATGCGGCTGGTTTGTTCAGGACAAAAAAGCCATCAACTTTAGTGCGGGCGCGGGCATCGCCGTTCGCGAATATCCCACCGACACCGGCCCCGCCGACTACGTGCTCTTCCTCGATAAGGAAGCTGTCGGCGTAATCGAAGCCAAGAAAGAGGACGTCGGGCAAAACATCACCGTGGTCGAGAACCAGACCGCCGATTACGCGGCCGCAAAACTCAAGTGGATTAATAACCACCAGCCACTTCCGTTTCTCTATGAGGCCACGGGCAAGATCACCCGCTTCACCGATGCGCGCGACCCCAAGCCCCGCTCGCGCGAGGTGTTCAGCTTCCATCGTCCCGAGACGATGGGCGCGTGGCTGGAGACCGGCACCTCTCTGCGGGCGCGCCTGGCCGCCTTGCCGCTGCTGAATCCTCAAAAACTTCCCGCCGCCGCCCTGGGCCTGCGCGATTGCCAGGAGACCGCGATCACCAATCTCGAAGTCTCCTTCAAGGACAACCGCCCCCGCGCCCTCATCCAGATGGCCACGGGCTCCGGCAAGACTTTCACCGCGATCACGGAAATCTACCGACTCCTGAAGCACGCCAGGGCCCGGCGCATCCTTTTCCTCGTCGACACAAAGAACCTCGGCGAGCAGGCCGAGCAGGAGTTCATGGCGTTCACGCCGAGCGACGATAACCGCAGGTTCACCGAGCTCTATACCGTCCAGCGGCTCAAGTCCTCCTACATCCCGACCGACATCCAAGTCTGCATCTGCACGATCCAGCGTCTCTACTCGATTCTGAAGGACGAGCCACTCGACGAATCTTTGGAAGAGCGCAGCCCGGCCGAGCAGCTCACCCAGCCGAAGAAGCCGCTGCCGGTCGTCTACAACGACACGGTCCCACTCGAGTTTTTCGACTTCATCGTGATCGATGAGTGCCACCGCTCGATCTACAATGTGTGGCAGCAGGTGCTCGATTACTTCGACGCCTTTCTCGTCGGGCTCACCGCCACGCCCGACAACCGCACCTACGGCTTCTTCCGCAAGAACGTCGTCAGCGATTACAGCCACGAGAAAGCCGTCGCCGACGGCGTCAACGTCGGCAACGAGGTCTATACCATCGAGACGGAGGTCACGAAGAACGGCACCCGCCTTGTCGCAAAGCAGCAGGTCGAGAAGCGCGAAAAACTCACCCGCGCCCGCCGCTGGGAGCAGCAGGACCAGGACGAAGCCTATACCGCGAAACAGCTCGACGATGCCGTGGTCGTGCCAGACCAGATCCGCACCATCATCCAGACATTTCGCGCCAAGCTCCCGGAGATTTTCCCCGGCCGGACCGAAGTTCCGAAAACCCTCGTCTTCGCCAAGACCGACAGCCACGCGGACGACATCATCAACATCATCCGCGAGGAATTCGCCGAGGGAAACGCCTTCTGCAAAAAAATCACCTACAAGGCCGACGAGGATCCGAAGTCCGTCCTCGCGCAGTTTCGCAACGATTTTTATCCGCGCATCGCCGTCACGGTGGACATGATTGCCACCGGCACCGACGTGAAGCCGCTCGAGTGCCTGCTCTTCATGCGCGACGTGAAAAGCCGGAATTACTTCGAGCAGATGAAGGGCCGCGGCACGCGCGCGCTCGCGCATGACGACCTCAAGAAGGTCACGCCCTCCGCGCCGTCCGCGAAGACGCATTACGTCATCGTCGACGCCATCGGCGTCACGAAATCGCTGAAGACCGCCAGCGGGCCGCTCATCACGAAACCGACGGTGCCGCTCAAAGATCTCGCGATGGGCGTGATGCTGGGCGCGCATGACACCGACACCGTCAGCTCGCTTGCCGGCCGGCTCTCCCGGCTCAACAAGCAGCTTGAACCCGCCGACCACGCGCGCATCGCCGAACGATCGGGCGGCGTCGCGCTCAGAACGATTGTCAGCCAGCGGTTCAACGCCATCGATGCCGACGCCATCGAGAATAAAGCCCTCGAGCTCGCCCAGCTACCCGAGGGTTCCAACCCGGGCGACCTCAACCGCGAAAAAGCCCAGGCGCTCCTCGTGAAAGCCGCCGCCAACGTTTTCACCGGCCCGCTCGTCGAACTCCTCGACACCATCCGCCGAGAAAAGGAGCAGACGCTCAACCACGAACACTTGGACAAAGTGCTCGCCGCCGGCTGGGACAAGGATGCGAAGCAGAACGCCGAAGCGCTCGCGCAGGATTTCTCTGCGTGGCTGCGCGCGAACAAGGATCAGCTCACCGCGCTCACGATTTTCTACGACCAGCCCTATCGCCGCCGCGAGGTGACCTTCGCGATGCTGGAGACGGTCATGGCCAGACTTCGCGCCGAAGCGCCGCGGTTTGCGCCGCTGCGTGTGTGGTCGGCGTTCCGGCAGGTGGAAAATTATCAGGGCAAACAGCCGCTCAGCGAACTGACGGCGCTGGTTGCCCTGATCCGCCGGGCGAGCGGGCTCGATGCGAGCCTCGCGACGTTTGACGACACGGTCCGAAAGAATTTTCAAAGCTGGATCATGGCGCGCCACGCCGGCCCGAACGTGAAATTCACCGAGGCCCAGACCACCTGGCTCCAAATGATCCGGGATCACATCAGCACCTCCTTCCACCTCGAGCGCGACGATCGGGACATGGCGCCCTTCGACGGCGAAGGCGGACTCGGCAGAATGTTTCAACTCTTCGGCGAGCGGATGGACCCACTGATCGCGGAACTCAACGAGGCGCTGGTGGCATGAGAAAGGAAGAAGGCAAAATGGAGAAGGAAGAATATGACCTGAAGGAGAGGACGAAGCGGTTCGCGCTTCGGACGATTCGCATGTTCTCCGCGTTGCCCAGGACCGCCGAGGCGCAGGTATTGGGAAAGCAGGTGCTGCGGTCGGCGACGTCAGTTGGTGCGAATTATCGCGAAGCTTCGCGTGGCCGGAGCAAGGCGGAGTTCATCGCCAAGTGCGGAGATTGCCTCCGTGAAATCGAGGAAACCGGCTACGGGTTCGAGCTGCTGGTCGATGCTGGGATCGTTGCCCCCGAGAAACTCGCCGACCTCCGTCAGGAGTGCCATGAACTCACGGCCATTTTCGTGACGATCGTCAAGAAGGCAAAAGGGTGAAGGCGGAAGGAAGAACGATCGGTGAACTGACTGAAGTTCGCGTGGAGCAGCGCGGTCCGGCGGGATGCGGGGAATTCACTTACGTGGATATCAGCAGCATTGACCGTGAGACGAAACGCATCGTCGCGCCAAAGGTTTTGCCTCCAGAAAGAGCGCCGAGCCGGGCAAAGCAGAATTTGTAAGCGGGTGATGTTCTCGTCTCCATGACGCGCCCAAACTTGAATGCCGTGGCGATCGTTCCGCTTGATCTGGATGGTTCGATTGGCTCGACCGGCTTTCACGTATTGCGCGGCAAGGACACCGACTCACGTTTTCTCTTCTACGCGGTTCAGACACCCGATTTCGTGGATGCGATGTGTCGGAAGGTTCAGGGCGCGCTCTACCCAGCTGTGCGGCCGGAGGATATTTCTTCCTTCTGCCTTCCTCCTTTTTCCTTGGCGCAGCAGCGCCGGATCGTGGCGAAGATCGAGGAGTTGTTTTCGGAATTGGACAAAGGGATCGAGAATCTGAAGCAGGCGCGGGCGCAGTTGGCGGTGTATCGGCAGTCGCTCCTCAAGCACGCCTTCGAAGGCAAACTTACTGCCGGGTGGCGCGCCGCTCACAAGGGTAAACTCGAATCCGCCGACCAACTCCTCGCCCGCATCCACGCTGAGATGCCGGACAAATCGGAAAACCGCGGTGTAGATGCCGCGCACAATTCCTGCAGCTGGTTGAAGCTTACGCTGGCAGAGATTATCGTTGAGGCGCTCATCGGCTTGGTCAGAGCCTCGGCTCTTCAAAATCGAGACGGCCGCGGCTTCAGCTACATCAAAATGGATCGCGTCGACATGTCCGGTCACGTCGACATCGCGCCCGAAGTCTTCGTCGATTGCGGTGAAGAGGAAGTGGAGCGGTTCGCTCTGCGAGAGGGAGACATTCTCTTCAATACTCGAAATAGCGTCGAACTCGTCGGCAAAACCGGCCTGGTGCGAAAGGCCCCATCCGCACCGACGGTATTTAACAACAATCTGATGCGAATCCGAACCGTGCCCCCGGTACTTCCCGCGTTCCTCAGCCATCAGATGTGCGCTCCGCAGTTTCGCGAGAACATGGAGCAGGTGAAAAAGGCAACGACGAGCGTTGCCGCAGTTTACGGAAAAGATCTCTGGCCTCCCGAAAAGGTGGCTGCAGAAGTCGCCCGGGTGATCGAAGTGCCCGCTGCGCGCGTCGAGCTGGCGGAGTTCCAAGGCAAGCGTGGAACCGCCTCCCTGAACTTCGTCCGACGCGATGCCGGTCAGGATCTCGTCCATGGCGACGAGCTATTGGGAGGACATGTCATCGGTTACGCACGTGACAAGGTCTTCCGCCACTCCAGTCATTCCATTCACAATATCGTCAAGGCAATCGGGAGCGTTTTCACCGACCGTGCCACTCGCGATCTGCAGCTCACGACCTTCGCAGGCTTTCTAGTGCTGGATGCGCTGATCGGTAACACCGACCGGCATCATCAAAATTGGGGTGTGCTCCGACGAACGGGACCCGACGATCAAATGGAACAGGAAATGGCGCCGTCGTTTGACCACGCCTCCTCGCTGGGGCGCAACGAGTCCGATGCCCGGCTCCGCCGGCGGTTGGACGAGAACACAGTGCTCGACTATGCGCGCAAGGGACGGGGCGGCATCTTCTGGAGTTCGGAAGACGCCAAAGGCGCCAACCCGCTCGGACTAGCCGAGCGCGCCGCCCGCCAGTGGCCCCAGTATTTTTCACCGTGGCTGCCGCGGCTCGCACAATTGGACGACGCGGCGTTTTTGGATATCGTCAATCTGGTTCCACCCGATTGGATGTCTCAAATCCAGCGGGAATTTTGTTTCCGTTTCCTGGTCTTGACGCGCTCCGAACTACAGAAACTCCCACGATGAACACGCTATTCCTTGCCTGGCAGGACACGGGATCGAGCCGCGCGTGGTTTCCCATCGGGCGACTGGATGCCGATCTCTCGCGGTCACGCTATACCTTCGGCTACACGCGGGGTGCCGAGCGAGCCGCTGCAGAAGCTGGACTGCGGCCGCTTGAGTCATTCCCTGATTTTCGCCGCATCTATGAATCAGCAGAACTGTTTCCGCTCTTCCGTAATCGCGTGCTGGAATCCAGCCGGGAGGAATTCAGCAACTATCTCCACCAACTCGACCTTGAACCGGGCGGGGCTGACCCGATTTCCATCCTCGCAATCACCGGAGGCCGGCGCCGAACAGACAATCTCGAAGTGTTTCCGAAAATCACCCGCGGAGAGGACGGCCGCTTCCGATGCCGGTTCTTCCTTCACGGCTGCCGGTACACAACCCCAAATGCGCAGGAACGGGTGAATCGCCTCGTGGAGGAAGAGCCGCTGCGAGTGGCTCTTGAATTGAACAATCCGGCCACTCGACTCGCGCTGCAAATCCAGACTGCCGACTACCACATGATTGGCTGGGCGCCCCGGTACCTAATCGGCGACCTCAAGGCCGCAATCGATGATTCTCCCGAGACGGTCAGTGGGCACACGGTTCGGGTGAATCCGGCCCCAGCGCCCGCGAACCAACGCGTGCTCGTGGAGTTGACCGGGCGCTTGCCGGATGGACGCGATCCGATGAGCGATCGCGATTTCGAGCCTATTGCCAGCACGAGTTCGCGTGCGTAGCCGGCTGGCTGCAACGGCCACGTCGTTCGACATCACGTGCACCGATGATCCGGAATTTCTTCGGAGAGATTCCTATCAGGATATTTATCCGGACATTTGTCCGGATAACCTCCCTGCCGGGATACTTCGGCGCCGGACATTTTCCCGGACAATGCGTCCGGCGATTATCCCGCCAAAAATCCCGCCATTTGGCGGGATACCTCGCAGTAGTCGCGAGATAGACCCGGGTTGAAACATCCATGACCACCGACTCCATCATTTCCAAAGTCTGGGGCTTCTACACGACGCTCCGTGACGATGGCGTCGGCTACGGCGACTACCTCGAGCAGCTCACTTACCTCATCTTCCTGAAAATGGCAGACGAATACGGGCGGGCGCCCTACCATCGAACGGTCGGTATCCCGCCCGAGTATGCATGGCCGACGTTGAAAAACCTGAAGGGCGCGGCGCTTGAAATCCACTATGTGACCGTGCTGCGCGAACTCGCGGGCAAGACTGGGATGCTCGGTCAGATTTTCACGAAGTCGCAGAACAAAATCCAAGACCCCGCCAAACTCGCGCGCGTCGTCGAGATGGTCGATGAGACGGAGTGGATCGTCCTCGGCGCCGACACCAAGGGCGAAATCTACGAGGGCCTTCTGGAGAAGAACGCCGAGGACACGAAGTCGGGCGCGGGCCAGTATTTCACGCCGCGGGCATTGATCAAAGCGATGGTCGAGTGCGTGCGTCCGCAGCCCAACAAAACCATCGCCGATCCCGCGTGCGGCACCGGTGGGTTTTTTCTCGCCGCGTACGATCACCTCGTCGCGAACCATCAGCTCAACAAGACGCAGAAAGCGTTTCTCAAGCACGATATGTT
Source organism: Opitutales bacterium (assembly GCA_038204695.1). Taxonomy (GTDB): domain Bacteria; phylum Verrucomicrobiota; class Verrucomicrobiia; order Opitutales; family Opitutaceae; genus ER46. The sequence continues at coordinate 11,673 of JBBRCR010000205.1, forward strand.
TTCCGGCCACGAGATCGTCGCCAACACGCGGCGGCTCTGCCTGATGAACATGTTTCTCCACAACATCGGCGAGATCGATGGCGAGAGCCCCATCTCGCCGACCGACGCACTCATCGCCGACAACGGGAAACGCTACGACTTCGTGCTCGCCAATCCGCCCTTCGGCAAGAAGACAGCATGACCTTCACCAACGAGGAGGGTGAGCAGGAGAAGGACGACCTCGTCTACAACCGGCAGGATTTTTGGGCCACGACCTCCAACAAGCAGCTCAACTTCCTGCAACACATCCGCACGATGCTGAAAACGATCGGCAGCGCCGCTGTGGTGATGCCCGACAACGTGCTCTTCGAGGGCGGCGTGGGCGAAACCGTTCGCAAAGAAACCTGGCACGCCGAGAAAAACGCCGAGGGCCGCTGGCGGAAATACAGCTATGCCGAGATCATCGCGCGCGACAAAACCAGCCTCGATCTCTTCTGGCTCAAAGACAAAAGCCTTGCCGACCTCGACAACCTGCCCGATCCGAAGGACCTCGCTGAGGACATCGTGGAAAACATCGAAGCCGGCCTGAATAATTTCCGCACAGTGCTGGCGGCGCTTGGAAAATAAGTCTCTGGCAAACGCCTCGGGCCGGATCGGCCGCGACTATCTCCGCGGGTGGCCAACGGGCAAGCCTCCGGTGTCGTGTTCAGCGCCGTCGTCACCGCCGCTCCCACCCGTTTCCACCCCAATCCCCGGCGCGTTCGTCGGCATCATCTTTCCTTCGACGAGCGTGGCGCCTCGAAACGGATCATTCTTGATCAGCAGCGCGCCATCCAGATCGGCCCAGTCAACGAGCGGCGACAACTGAGCCGCCGCCGAGATCGCACAGGAAGTCTCGGTCATGCAGCCGAGCATCACCTTCAACCCAAGCGCCCGCGCCACCGTGATCATCCGGTGCGCTTCACGCAGCCCCGTGCACTTCATCAGCTTGATGTTGATGCCGTCGAAAACGCCCACTGCTTTCTCCACGTCGGACAGCCGCTGCACATTCTCGTCGGCGATGAGCGACAGCGGACTCCGCTCGTGCAACCAAGCAGTGTCGTCCACCTGCCCTTTCGGCAGCGGCTGTTCGACGAAGAGCACGTTCCGCGTGGCCAGCCATTCGGTCATGCGCAGTGCCTCCTCGCGGTTGATCCAACCCTGGTTTGCATCAACCGTGATCGGCTGGTCCGTCACATCACGAATCACGTCGATCAGCGCGCGGTCGGTGGCGACATCGCGGCCGAGTTTCACCTTGAGGATTCGATAGCTGCTCGCGGCGCGGGTCTTTTCTCGAACCACTTCCGGCGTATCCATCCCAATCGTGAACGACGTGACCGGAATCCTTGCCGTATCCAGTCCCCAAATTCGGTGCCACGGTGCGCCGAGCATTCTTCCCATCCAATCGTGAAGCGCGATGTCGATGGCCGCCTTTGCCGCGGTATGGCCGGGGGCGATTGCATCCACGGAGGTCAGGATCGCCTCCAGGCGGCAGGGGTCCCCGACCGCTGCAAGGACATTCCGGGCCTTTTCAAAAAACGCGGCCGCGGTGTTCTGGGTCTCTCCGAGATAAGGCGGCATCGACGCCTCGCCGTAGCCAGTCACGCCGTTCTCCTCCACTGCGATGAGCATCGCCGGTGTCGTCGTCCGAGTGCTGGTCGCAATCGTAAACGCGTGCTGCATTTCGAGCGTGTAGGGCTGAAAGCGTAACTTCATCGCGGCGAACGCGAGACCGTGGGGCGACGCCGCCGCGGTCACAAGCCGCTAACCGCCCGCTAAGCGGACAAAATCGCCATTGCGAAGGACAGCGAGAGGCTGTGCATCCACTGCTGGGCTGGCCGCCGCGATTTCGGCAAGTCGCTATACGCATCGGATCGAGTTGCGTCGGATCGAGTAGCGGGGGGGGGGGGCGCCGCGCCGGGTTGGACGAAAAAAGAGGGGGGGTGGGGTGGGGGTGGGGAAGCCCCCCGCCGGGCGCCGCGCCCCCCCGACGGACCGCCACACCAGCAAGGGGAGAG
>JBBRCR010000206.1:0-13678 GCA_038204695.1 Opitutales bacterium
AGTTCCTGGCCGGCTCCTCGGTATGTGCGCCGACGCGCTGCTCGTTTCTCACGGGCAAGCACGCCGGACATATGACGATTCGCAACAACGGCGGATTTGATCCGCTGCTTCCGGGCGAGGAAACGATTGGCAACGTGCTGAAGCGCGCGGGCTACGCGGTCGGCGGATTTGGCAAATGGGGCAATGGTGGCCGCGGCACGTCCGGGGTGCCGGAGAAACACGGCTTCGATGTGTTCTTCGGCTATTATGATCAGGTGCATGCGCACACGTTCTTCCCGCGCTATCTCATCCGTAACAGCGCGGAAGTTCCGCTTGCCGGCAACACCGGCAATCCGCGCGATGGAAAAACGTTCAGCCAGTACCTCATCGTCGAAGAGGGAAAGAAGTTCATCCGCGCCAATAAAGATCGGCCGTTCTTCGCCTATATGTGCTGGACGCCGCCGCACGGGGTGTGGGGGATGCCTAAAGACGATCCTTCCTGGGCGCACTATAAAGACAAAGCGTGGAGCGATGATGCGAAGATGTACGCGGCCATGGTGAATATGATCGACCGGCAGGTTGGCGAGATCCGCGCGCTGCTCGCCGAGCTTGGGATTGCGGACAACACCGTGATCGTGTTCACGGGTGACAATGGCGGCCACGAGTATTTCGCCGACGATCAGCATCCCCGCGGACTTTTCGGGCCAAACGTGAATCCGAAGACCGGCGTGGATTTCCGCGGTGGAAAAACGAATCTGTACGAGGGCGGGCTGCGCGTCTCGGCGATTGCGCACTGGCCTGGTCATATTGCGGCCGGCCGCGTCAGCGATTACCTCGGGTACTTCCCTGACCTGATGCCGACGTTTGCGGAGTTCGCCGGCACGCCAGCGCTCAAAGACACCGATGGGATTTCACTCGTGCCGGAGTTGATCGGCGAGAAGGCCGCTGGCCGGAAGCAGGAGAAACATCGTTATCTGTATTGGGAAATCACGAAGCACACCGCCGTCCGGATGGGTAACTGGAAAGCCGTGCGCGTGGGCGCCACTTCCGACTGGGAGTTGTACAATCTGGCCCAGGATATCAGCGAGAAGAACAACCTCGCGGCGAAAAATCCCGAGGTGCTCGCGCAGCTGAAGACATTCGCGGCGGAGGCGCACCGGCCGATGCCCGCCGGGGAAATATATGACAAGGGGACGCTCGAAAAGGATCGCAACTACATGGGCAGCGCCGAGGCCACCGCGGCAGTGAAGAAAAAGAAGAAATGAAGTGACGGCCGGCTCCGCCACCCGTCATTCATCCGATCAACGGGCGGACCGACCGCGCGTTGTGACCGGCACCGATGACAGAAAACTATCGGTTAATGCTGGAAACCGCGTGGTGCGTTCGGTCGGCATCAACTAGAATCGCTCGAAGTCCATCGCCTGGTTGCTGCGCAGCGTGAGGCAACCGGCACCGCTCCTGAACATTTTGCTGACTGACCTCCACCATGAAATCCTGGAACCAACCCTTGAGCATCCCTCACGTCCAATCCATTGCCCGTGCGGGCCTGATTCTGCTGGCGCTGTCCTTCGCTTCGGCGCAAGTGCCGGCGCCGGGCGCGCTCGATCTCGCCAGATTCGACGCGAATAGAAACGGCCGGCTTGATCCGGATGAACTCGCGGCGATGGAAGCCGCGCGCCGCACCCCGCCGATTGTCAGCACCAGCGGCGCGGCCGCCGAGGAACCGGTCACGCTTTCGCCATTTGAAGTGAGTGCCGCCGGCGACCGCGGATATTATGGCGCCAACACCATGTCGGGCACGCGACTCAATTCCCGCATCGAAGACCTCGCGTCTTCGATGACCGTGGTGACCAAGGAGCAGATGGCGGACTTCGCGATGCTCGATATCAACGATATCTTCAATTACGAGGCGGGCACCGAGGGCACGGGCACCTACACCGATTTCAGCTTCAACAACAACGGCGATCCCATCGACAACGCCCAGCTCGATCCCAACAACGCGAATCGTGTCCGCGGGCTCGGTTCGGCCAACACGTCGTTCGGAAACTTCGGGACGAGCGGCCGGGTGCCCATCGACCCGATCAACATCGACGGTGTCGAAATCAGCCGCGGACCAAACTCGAACATTTTCGGGCTGGGCAACGCCTCGGGAACCGTCAACGCCGTCCCGGCGGCGGCGAACCTCACCCGCGATCGCTCGCAGGTGCAGATTCGCGCGGACACTTATGACGGCTATCGCGGCAGCCTCGACGTGAACCGGGTCGTGAAAAAGGGCGTGCTCGCGATTCGCGGCAGCGCTGTGTATCAGCACGATGGATTCGTGCGAAAGCCGTCCGGCACGAATACGACGCGGCTCAACGGAATGGTGAAGTACCAGCCCTTCCGGTCGACGACCGTGACTGGCTCCTACTCGATTTACCGGATGAGCGGCACCCGGGCGAACACGACACCGCCACGCGATGCGATTTCATTCTGGCGCGAGTCGGGTTCTCCGACCTGGGATCCACTCACGCAAACGGTGTTTATCGACGGCCGGGCGTCGGGCGTGTTTCCCGGTGGCAGCGCCGGCACCAGCAACGCGCCCTATTTCACCAACGCCCTGATCGTCAACAACGGCGGCGGCGCTTCGATCGTAAATGTCAATCCCGATGGGAGTATCGCGCTGTGGACGCCGGCGCGGGCCACGAGCGTCAACAATCCGTTGACGCAAAATCAGGTGGCGTATCGCTACGTGACGACGAATCCGCCGAACTTCCGCAGCACGCAGCCGCTCTTCCAGACGGCGCTCTCGATCCGCGACAAGGCCGACTACGACTGGTCGTCGATCAACCTCGCGGCCATGAACTACCAGGCGGAGAGCACGAAGACGGCGACGGTTCAGCTCGAGCAGGTGTTCTATCGTTCGGATCGGCAGATGCTCGCCGCGCAGGGGGCGTGGTACCAGGAGCAATCGGATCAGCACCTCCGCCTCATCTATGCGACGCCCAGCTCGTCCGGCTCCAGCACCAGCCGGGCGAATTCCGGGTACCTTTTTGTCGACCCGAACATCCGGCTGCTCGACGGCCGGCCGAACCCGAATTTCCTCCAGCCGAACATCGGCTTTTCCTCGCCGGCGAGCAGAATCACACCGCTGCGGAACAACACGTATCGCGGCCAGCTGGCCTACCAGATCGACCTTACCCGGGAGAAGAACCCGCTGCGCTGGCTGGGCTTGCATCAGATGTCCGGATACACGGAGTACCAGGAGCGCGTGCAGCGCCGCTATGGCTTTCGCGACGCCATCATGTCGGACCATGCCTGGCTGGCACTGGGCGTTCCGCGCGGCAATCAGAGCGGCTCCACGCAGGACCCGTGGAACCGCGTGTCGCCCATCGGTACGCGCGTCTACTACCAATATTATGTGGGCGACAACGCCGGCCAGAACGTCGATTACGCGCCGGGGTCCTTCCAATATGGCACGTATCCATATACCTGGGGCAATGCGGCGACCGGCCAGTTCGTGGCCGAGCCCGCGCTGCTGGAGTCGTCAGCCGACCTCGCCGGCACGGCCGGTTCGAGCAACCTCAGGACCGTCCTGAAGACCCAGGGTGCCGTGCTGCAGAGCCATTTGCTGCAAGGCCGGATCGTCACGACGTTTGGCGTGCGGCAGGATAAGAATTTCGTCATGCGCGGTGTGCCGCCCTCGCTGCTGCCCGACGGCAAGACGCATGACTATGAGTGGGACCGCCAGTGGTCCAACCAGTGGGAGGCGCGGGATGGCCGCACGAAGACCGCGGGTTTGGTGGTGAAGCCGTTGCGCTGGGTCTTCCTGCACTGGAACAAGTCGGATGCGTTCAAGCCCGTGAGCCCGGCGCAGGATCTCCATCTGCGACCGCTGCCGAATCCGAGCGGCATCGGCAAGGATTACGGGTTTTCGCTGAACCTCTTCGACGGCAAACTCGGCGTCCGGGTGAATCGTTATGAGACGAAGCAAATCAACTCGCGGAACGGCCAGTCCTCCGGCTTCGCCTCCAACATCCGCAAGCTCGACATCTACGATTTCACCGAGTCGCGTCCCTTCGGCCTGAATTTCCGGGCGCGAAACTGGATTGCGAACGCCGCGACGCGCCAAGGCATCACGCTCACCGACGAGCAGCTCGACCAGCGCGTGGCCGACGTGATGCAGCTCAGCGTGGCGCAAGTGCAGGCATTCGAGGAGCTCGACGCCCCGATTTCCGCGACCGACGACGTCATTTCCAAGGGCACTGAGATCGAGCTCAATTTCAACCCCACGAATTATTGGACGTTGAAGTTCAACGCCACGGAGATGGAGACGATCACGGCGGCCATCGCCCCCGATCTCGTCGCCTGGATCAGCGAACGGCTGCCGGTCTGGGAAAGTATTGTTGATACCGATACGGGGCGTCCGTGGTTCACCAGCCCCTATAATGCGGCCGGCACCTCGGGGACAGCTGAAGCCTACATGCGGAATAATATTACCACGCAGCTCGCGTTGGTGCGGCAAACGGAAGGCAAGGCGCGCCCGCAGATCCGCAAATACCGGATGAATCTCAGTACGAATTACCGTCTGGCCGGGATGACGGACCACAAAGTCCTCAAGCGTTTCAATGTGGGCGGCGGCCTGCGCTGGGAAGACAAGGGGGCGATCGGCTACTATGGCGTGCAGTCGCTCCCGGAGATCATCACCGAATTGGACCCAAACCGGCCGGTGTGGTCGAAGGCGAATCTCTATGTCGACGCGTTTATCGGCTACCGCACGCGGCTATTCCGCGACAAGGTGGGTGCGACGGTGCAGCTCAATGCGCGCAATCTCCAGGAAGGCGGCCGGCTGCAGGCGATCAACGCATTCCCCGACGGCACGCCGAACGCCTACCGCATCATCGACCCACGGCAGTTTATTCTGACGATCACGTTCGACTTGTGACGCGGGCGTGGGCCAGCGCATCTGTTAATCCGACCGGTGATGTCACCTGTGCGCGAGGGGCAGGGTGGCAATTCAACGCCCTCTGGAGAGATCGCTTGCCCCTGTGCCTGGAGGAGCAAGCCGCGCCACCGCCAGAGCAGGATCGAGTGCTCCTCCCCAAAAAATATCATGAAGCATACTGTTAAAGCCGCCATTGCCCTGCTCGCCCTGTGGGCGCTCCCAACCGGTTTGGTGCGGGCCGCGCCATCCGCCCTGACATTGGTGAAGGACGGCCGGAGCGATTATGTAATCCTGTATTCTCCCACCGCGCCAACCTCGGTCCGAACCGCGGCGCAGGAGTTGCAGCATTATCTCGAGAAGACCACGCAGGCGAAGCTGCCGCTCGTGGTGAACGCCGCGCCGCCGAACTCGCCCTTCATCTCGCTCGGTGACACCAACGCGTCGCGAGCCGCGGGCATCGTCGCGCGGGACGTGCCACTCGAAGGGTTCCGCCACGTCACCCATGGCGGTAATCTTTTCATCGTGGGTGCCGATACGGCGGATGATCAGAAAACGCCGCAGGGCGGCACCAGCACGGGCACGCTCAACGGTGTATGTTCCTTCATTGAAGAGTATCTCGACGTGCGCTGGCTGCTCCCCGGTGAGCTGGGTGAGGATGCCCCGCGGCGCGCCGCCGTGGTCGTGCCGGCGGTTGATCGGACGGAGCAGCCCGCGTTTCTCAACCGGCGGCTGCCCGGCATGCAGAACACCCTGCCCGCGGTACAGCAATGGTCGCACCGGCAGAAGCTCGGTTTTTCGATGCTGCTCGAGCACGCGCACAGCTGGCACCGGATCGTGCCTGCTTCGATGCACGAGCAGCACCCGGGCTGGTTTGCGGAGATCGGCGGTCAACGTCCGCCGGCCGTCGGTGACCGTTACAAGGTGGAGACGACCGACCCCGAGGTGATTCAGCACTTCGCCCAGGCGGCGATCGCGGCGTTTCGGCGCAATCCGCAGCTCACGGTCTTTTCGCTCTCACCCACCGATTCCGGCAACTGGAGCACCAGCCCGGCGAGCAAGGCGCTCTACGACCAGGATCCGCATGGGAAACTCTCCGTCACGCCGTTGATCCTGAAGTTCTATAACGATGTGGCGAAGATCGTCGGGAGGGAATTTCCCGACCGCAAGCTGGCCGGCTACATCTACGCGAGTTACCTGTATCCGCCGAGCGGAGGCGTCCCGCCGATGGAGCCCAACCTGTTCATCGTGATCGCACCGAGCATCAGCTATGGGTATCAGCTTTACCGGGACACGACGAAGAAGGACTGGGAAATGATCCTCAAAGCGTGGTCCGCGCAGACATCGCAGATCGCGTACTACGACATGTTCAACTGGCTGCGGGGAAACACCGGCGCGATTACCCCGCCCGCGCCGGCGATCTGCAATTTCGCTTTTCCGCGGTTGCAGGCGTATGGCATCAAGGGCGTCTACCTCTATGGCACGCCGGAGTGGAGCCAGGCGGCGGTCAACAACTACGTGCTCGCGAAGATGGCCTGGAATCCGTCGCTGGATGCCCAGGCCGTGTGCGACGAATTCTATCGGCGCGCATATGGGGTCGCCGCCGGCAAGGTGATGGGCGAACTCTATCGGCGAATCGAGACCGCGGTCAGCGTCTTCTATAACAAGGATCTCACCGCGAATTATACAGCGACGCCTCGTTATATGAGCGAGGTGCTCGCCGCGAACCATGCCGACATTGAGGCGTCCTACTTGAAGGCATTGGCCGCCACCGCCACCGCCGGCGCCACGGCGGCGCAGCGGGCGCGGCTCGAATTCTTCGGTGACAATCTCAGCGTGATGCAATGGCAGTTGTGCACCCAGGGGCTTCTGCCGGAGAACAAGAAGTCGCCGCTTTACCGCGCCGATGCCGGGATCGAGAAGATGATGGGCCGCATGCACCCGGGCTTCGGGGTCGCTTTGGCGCCCGGCATGAAGCGGACGGAGAAGACGTTTGCGCCCGTGCGGGCCGCCTGGTTGCCGCCGTTGCCGCATGCACGCGCGGTGACGCCGCTGGCCATCCGGGGCACGGCGCGTTTTCTGTTCTTCCCGAACGCGGATCAGGAGATTCGCATCACGGCGACCAGGATCTCGTCTCTGGGCAGCATCGTGCGCTGCGATGCGTATAGCGCCTCAGGTGCGAAAGTCGCAGGTGGCGTGCTGCGGCCGGAGAGCCCGATCAACTTCCTCGGTTCGGCCGGGCAGATCTACTACGTCGAGATTGCGGGTGGTCAGTCCTACTACGAACTGAAGCTGACTGGCGCACCCTATGCGCTCGCTGCGAATCCGGAGCCGCGCGGGGTTCACATGCAGGGCAAGGCGACGCCATTTTATTTTCGTGTTCCCGCCGACGTGTCGCAGTTCACGATTACGCTCAGCAGTGCTGCGCCGGGTGAGACGAGCATGAGCCGGCTGTATACACCCCGCGGGCGGCTGGTCCGGACTTTCGATACCCAATCGGCACCGGTGACCCGCGCCACCATGACCCGCCAGGACGCGGCCGGCGAATGGGAGGGATTCTGGTGTCTTTCGGTCGAGAAGGCCTCGCAGGGTGTGTTCGATGACGTGTATGTCGCGCTCGACGCCGCGCTGCCGCAGTGGTTCATCCTCAACCCGGCGGAACCCTTAAAAATTGACGGGCTGAAAGCGGGCAATTGAGCAGCCCGTCGGCCGTATGGTGTCGGGCGCGGATTCAGCGCGGCTCCGGGATGCGCTCGGGCGGGGAAGGGGACGCACCCTTCGTCGCCCATTTGGGATCATCGCGACATTGCTCTGGAAGGAGAGTTGCACGCCACAAACTTCCCACGCAAAACCGAGGTCAATTTTCCCTCCCGCGCGGCCACTGGTTGCGCGCACCGCATGTCACATCACGAGCCGCCGCCAACCGACCAATCGCTCTTTCGCGCCGCCACTGCGCCATCCTCTCAAGCGGGTGCAACGCGCGCGGCGCCTTCGCCTGCGCCGCGTTGGTTCGTTGGGCTGGGGATTCTCGCGCTGGCCGGTTACGCCATCCTGCTCGGTCGGAATTCCACGATTGCCGCCGGCGGCTCCGATGCTTCCGGGTACCTCAACAGTGCGCGTCTGCTTGCATCCGGCCGCCTGGAGAGTCCCACGCGCCTGCCGCCGGCGTTCGCCGCCGCGGACATGGTTTCCCGACTCGACTTTCAGCCGCTCGGTTTCTCCACGCTGGAGGGCGGTACTCGCCAAGTGACCACCTATCCCAGCGGCTTGCCACCCATCTTGCACTGGCCGGAAAAATCCTCGGCTGGTCATGGGGAATTCATTTCGTCGAACTCGCCGGCGCCATCGCCGCCGTATGGCTTTGTTTCGCCGTCGGTCGCGAGCTTGGCCTCGACCGTCGGCTCGCGGTGACGGCGGCGGTCGTCCTTGCCGCGTGTCCGGTGATGCTCTTCGCGTCGCTGCAGCCGCTGAGCGACACGCTCGCCACAACCTGGTGTCTCGCGGCGATCTGGCGGCGCTGCGCGCCCGGGGGCGCAGCGGCTGGGCGGTCGCATGCGGAGCCGCGTATGGCATCGCGGTGCTTGTCCGCCCCACCAATACCCTCCTGCTGCCGGCGCTGCTCGTCCTGTTGGGCCTAAATTGGCGCAGGCTTTTATGGCTCGGAGTCGGCGGACTGCCGGCCGCCGGGTGGCTGGCGTTCTATAATCATTCGCTTTACGGCGGCGCCTTGCGCTCCGGCTATTTCAGTTGGACGCAATTCTTCGCGGTGAGTTATTTCAGGCCGGCTGCGGCGTACTTCATCGAGTGGCTGGTTGTTTTCCTCCCGGCCATATTGCTGGCGCTACCAGTCGCCGCTTTCTGCCGGCGCGACACTCGTACGCGCGAGTTGTACGCCCTGTCGTTGTGGGTTGCCACCGTCACGGGGCTTTATGCGTTCTGCGCCTTTTCCCATGAGGCGTGGACGTGCCTGCGTTACCTCCTGCCCGCGATTCCCGCGTGGATCCTGGCGGGAATGCTGGGCGGGGAAGCCCTCGCCCGGTCGTTGAACACCACGCGCGCCGACCGCCTGCGTTGGGCCGGCGCCATCGTCATCGCCGCCTGGGCCGTCGGCGTGTCGTGGTACTGATCGCCCCGCAACGGGGTGTTCCACCTCCGATACCAGGAAGATTCGTACCGATCCGCCGCCGCCGCGGCCCTTGCCCAATTTCCCGAGAATACACTCGTGCTCTGCTGCCATCACAGCGGCTCGATTTATTTCTACACCGATTTTCCGATTCTGCGCTGGGACACCCTTTATCCGCCGCAATTTGCCCACTATGTCGCGAGGGCCCAACGCGCCGGCGTGCAGCTTCGAGCGGTGCTCTTTTCCGACGAAGAGCAACGCGCACTGCGGGAACGCTGCCCCGGGGAGTGGATGCGCATCGCGACCGTCGACCGCGTCAGTTTGTGGCAACTGGCGTCCGCCGAGCGGCGATCGGAATAAAATGTTCTTTCCCTAGAGCGGCGCGCCCATCCAGCTCAAGCCTGCTGCCCGATGGCGGGTTGATCATTTAGACGGTTCATGACGCTCTTCACCTCGATGGACGACGCTCCCAAGACGGCCCCCGAAATCACGACTCCGGCTCCTCCCAGCGAAGTCACGGTCGTCATTCCCTGTTTGAACGAGGAAAAAACCGTCGGTCGCTGTGTCGCGGCGGCGGTGGCTGCGATGCGCGCGGCCGGTTTGGCGGGTGACGTCATCGTGGCGGACAACGGCAGCCGCGATGCTTCGCGCGAACGTGCCGCCGCCGCCGGCGCCCAGGTGATCGTGGTCGCCCGTCGCGGCTACGGGAGCGCGCTGATGGCGGGCATCGCGGCCGCGCGCAGCCGTTTCGTGATCATGGGCGATGCCGACGCCAGCTACGATTTTGGCGAGGTTCCACGATTGGTCGCGAAATTGCGCGAAGGCTACGATCTCGTGCAGGGGTGCCGGCTGCCCTTGGGCGGCGGCACGGTGGCGCCCGGCGCCATGCCGTGGTCGCATCGCTGGATTGGCAACCCCATGCTCTCGTTTCTCGCCCGGACATTCTTCCACACCGGTCTGAACGACGTTTATTGCGGGCTGCGGGGATTCACCAAGGATTTTTTCCTCCGCATGGATCAGCGCTGCACGGGCATGGAATTCGCGACGGAAATGATCATCAAGGCCGCGCTGCACCGCGTGCGCATCGCCGAGGTCCCGATTACGCTGCATCGCGATGGCCGCGAAGGCGCCGGTTCGCACTTGCGGACGTTTCACGACGGATGGCGGACGCTCCGGCTTTTTCTCCTCTACTCGCCACGCTGGCTGCACCTGATCCCCAGTGTCACTCTGCTCGTGCTCGGCGTCGGGTCCGGTTTGCTGGCCTGGTTCGGCGTCAGAATTGGTCCGGCCACGCTCGGCTCGCACACGCTGCTCATCGCGACCGTGCTGATACTCCTTGGTTACCAGGGGTTGTTCCTCGCGCTCTTTGCCCGCACGTTCGCCTGGCGCGAAAACCTGGCCCCCGTGACGCCCGGGCTCGAGAAATTCTACCGCATCTTCACGCTGGAGCGGGCCATCCTCCTCAGTGTCACGGCGTCCGTGCTCGGGTGCCTGCTGATCGCGAGTGTCGTTTGGACGTGGCGGGAATTGGGTTATGGCAACCTGCCTTACGCGGAGACGCTCCGGCGCGTGGTGCCCGGCGTGCTCCTCATCGCGCTCGCGGCCCAGACGTTCTTCGGCAGCTTCGTCATCAGTCTCGCGAGCCTGGAGCGAAAATGACCGTGCCGCCGGAGCAACCCGGGTTCGACGAGTATGCCCGCGATTACGAAGTGGCGCTCAATCGTGGGCTCGACCTCACCGGCGAATCGCGCGACTTCTACGCCCGCGCTCGCGTTGAAATCATGCGGGACAGCTGCCAGCGCCTCGGGCTCCGGGCCCGCGCCGTGTGCGACTACGGTTGTGGCACGGGTGATACGCTGCCGCTCCTGCGCGACGTGATCGGCGCGGAGCGGCTGATTGGGCTCGACCCTTCGACGGCATCGCTCGCTGAAGCGCACCGCCGGCATGGCCTCGGCGCGATCGAGTGGTCGACGCCGGAGAACTTCAATGCTTCGGCAGACCAGGTTGATGCGGTCTATTGCAACGGGGTTTTTCACCACATCGCGCCGCCCTCCCGGCTTTCGTCGGCGCGACAAATCATGAACTTGCTGCGCCCCGGCGGCTGTTGGTTTTTCTGGGAAAACAATCCGTTCAATCCGGGCACGCGCTGGGTCATGTCACGAATTCCCTTTGATTGCGACGCGATCACGCTGACGTCGGGCGAGGCCCGCCGGCTGGGTGAAGCCGCCGGAGCGAACTGGATCCAGACCTCCTTTCATTTTTATTTTCCCCGCGCCTTGCAGGCGTGCCGCGGCGTTGAAAAGTGGCTGCGCCGCGTGCCCTTCGGCGGACAATATCTCGTAGTCATGCAGAAGCCGGTGGGAGGATAATCCTGCGCGTGCCCCACAACTCTTGCCAAGCACGTCGGCATTCGCCGGAGCGGCGGCTTTCCAGCCGCCGAAGTACCGTCGGTCGACCGGTCTCGGGCGACTGGAAAGTCGCCCTTCCCGTCAACCGCGCCCTTGGAGCGCCGCCATGCGCGGTGGCAAATCTGTGGGCAAAGCGCCGGGCTTTGACCAGCGTTCCGCCCGTCGGGGGCAACTGCGTTTCCGGCGCTGGCCGGAGCGGCGATTTGAAGACATCGGAGACGGGGAAGACGGGGAAGAGAATAAGACGCGGGAGATTCCGAAGTCTTCCGAGTCTCGCGTTCTTCCATGTCTCGCGTTCTTCATACGGTCCCGAAACCAACCTCGAATCCGATCGGGTGCGGCACATGCCCGCCCGCGTTCTGCATGGCACAACACGATCCATCCTTTGCCGAGACGTCGCGCTCATCGACCGCGGGCCGTCCGCGATCCGCCGATGAAGGCACGAGTCCCGTGGCGGGTTCGCGTGCCCCGCGCTGGTTTCTCTGGCTGGCATCGTTCGCACTGGCCGGCTACGCGATGTTCCTGGCGGCGAACATGAGCGTGGCGGCGGGTGGCTCGGATTCCTCCGGATACATGAACAGCGCGCGGTTGTTCGCCGCGGGAAAAGTTCGAACCGAGCTGCGTGTGCCGGCGGAGTTTGCCGTGCTGGAATTGAACCGGACGCATTTCACGCCGGCTGGCTTTGATACCTACCCGGGACACTCGGACGTGGCTCCCCTGTATCCGGCCGGGTTTCCCCTGCACCTGGCCCTGGGCGCCCGGCTGCTCGGCTGGCAGCTCGGGCCGTTTCTCGTGCAACTGCTCGGCGCGCTCGCGGCCGTCTGGCTGTGTTACCAATCGGCGCGGGAACTCGGGTTGCATTACGCGCTGGCGGGCGCCGGCGCGGTGATGCTCGCGGTCTTCCCCGTTTTTATTTTTGCGTCGATTCAAACGCTGAGCGACACCCTGGCGACGACGTGGACGCTCGCCGCGCTGTGGTGCGCGCTCCGCGGCCGCAACTCGCACGGGTGGGCGGCGGCATCCGGGGCGGCGCTGGCGGTGGCGGTTATCGTGCGTCCGACGAACCTGCTGCTCGCCCCCGGATTGATCGTGTTGCTGGGATTCAACGTCCGGCGCCTCGGGTGGTTCGTCCTCGGCGGCATTCCCGGCGCGGTCGGGCTCGCGCTGTATCAACATTATGTCTACGGCAGCGCGTTGCGCCTGGGTTATGGCGACATTTCCGACGCGTTTGGGCCCCAGTTTGTCGCGCCCACCACGGTGCATTTCGCCAAATGGCTGGCGCTGTTTCTGCCGCCGGTGATGCTCCTGCTGCCGTGGGTGGCGCTCGCGCACCGCGACACCCGGCGGCGGGAACTGCTTGGGCTGGGGCTGCTGGCCGGCGCGATTATCGGGTTTTATCTATTCTGCCTGTTCTCGCACGACGCCTGGACCTATCTGCGTTATATACTGCCGGCGATGCCCGCGTTTATCTTCGCCGCGCTGCTCGGCGTCGAGGCGCTGGCCCGCGGTGTTGGCGCGCGGTGGCCGGGGTTTCATTCCGTCGTCGCGCTGGCCCTCATGCTTTGGGCCACCGCCAACTCATGGTATTGGACCCGGAGCCTGCACACCTTGTACGTGCCCCACTATGAGCGGGCCTACGCCGAGGCGGCGCAGTTGGTGCGAAGCCAGGTTCCGGAGAATGCACTCATGGTGTCCTGCAACTTTAGCGGCTCGGTGTATTTTTATACCGATCTGCCGGCGCTGATGTTCAATTCCGTCGAACCGGCGGAGTTTGCCCGGTATGAAGCGCTGGCGCGCAAGGCCGGCCGCCCGATTTACGCCGCGATTTTCGACATCGAGGAGGAGGAGGCGATCCGGAAGCGTTGTCCGGGCGCCTGGAGGCGCATCGCTTCCGCCGGCAACATTGGAATCTGGCAACTGGAATAGGCGCAGGCGGGTTCCCGGGGCCGGCTGGCGAATGGGCAAAGAATGCAGATTGGGGTTGGCGCGGCGCGCCGGATGACTGACGTTCTCACCCCGCCGTTATGAACGCGCGAAATACCAGCGGCAAAGAACCCGAGATTTCAGGCTTACCAGCCCGGAAGAGTGTTCCCGCTGAGGATAACCGGACCACGGGTCTCGCTGCCCCGTTTTCTCGTCGTGTCCCCCTTTTCCTACCATGAATGCCGATAAAGCTCCAACCGCCGCGAAACCCGCCAAGGTGCGGGATGCGGACAAAAAATCCAACGCCGGCACCACGCCCGATCC
>JBBRCR010000207.1:0-13650 GCA_038204695.1 Opitutales bacterium
GGCGAGTTTGAAGTAGTTCCACCAGCCCCGGATGTAGCGCTGCCATTGGTCGCGCAGTTGCTCACTGGTCAGACTTTGGCGGGCATCCCATAGCTCCCGGACCTTCGCTTTCATTCGCTCGATGGCCTTCGGGGCGACCCCAATGCGGCCGTCGGCGTAGAGCCGGAAGCCCAGCAGAGCACTTTGGTCGCTCGGCCCGCTTCCGCTCTTGGCCCGGTTTACTTCGACTTTCAGGTGCTGCTCAATCCACGCGATGATACTTTCCCTGACGCGTTCGGCCGAGCGCAGACTCGCAACGAAGATAGCGATGTCGTCGGCATAGCGCACAAACGACAGGCCGCGTTTCTCCAGCTCCTTGTCCAACGGGTCGAGATAGATGTTCGCCAGCAACGGAGACAGCGGCCCGCCTTGCGGCGTACCTTGGGTCCGTTTTTCCCGGCGTCCATCCGGCCGTTCCTGCGGTGCCCGGAGATAATCTCCGATGAGCCGCAGGAGCCGCTTGTCCCTCCCCGTTTGCCCGCCTTGGTGCATCAGTCTATCGTGACCGACCCGGTCGAAGAAGTTCTTCAGGTCGATGTCTATCACCCACGTTTTCCCTGCTTTGATGAATGCCTGCGCCGCCTTCACCGCGTCATGCGCGCTGCGAGCGGGCCGGAATCCATAGCTGTGTTCGCTAAAGTCCGGTTCCCAGACCGGACTGAGTTGCTGGTGGATGGCTTGCTGAACCACGCGATCCAACACCGTCGGAATGCCGAGCGTGCGCACCCCTCCACTGGGTTTGGCAATTTCCACGGCGCGTACTGCTTCCGGTTGGTACCGTCCGCAGAGCAGTGCCGCTTCGATGCCAGTCCAGTTTTCTCGGATGTGCGTCTGGGCACGCTCGATTTCTCGTCCATCCACGCCCGCGGCCCCGTCGTTGTCTCTCACCTGTCTCCAGGCCGCGTTGTTCGTGTTCCTACGGTCGTGCCTTTGCTACGGCCTTCTTTCGTGCTGAGTGCCTCGCGGCCCCCGCCTTGGCTTTCGCTACGGTTGTTTGTCACTGCTTCCGTACATCTCCTTTCATATGTTTAGTTCATGCCCATGCCGGGCACACTGGCACGGGCGTCCCGCCCATTGGTTTGAGGTGGCACGGGCGTCCCGCCCGTGGGTTTGAAGTGGCAGGGGCGTCCCGCCCATGAATTTCATTGTATACAGCACTATGTACGCCCCGCCCATGTCCGCATTTCCCGGTTCGACCACGTTTCATTTCGGCAGCACCCATATATTCCGAAACTGTACCGGCTGCCCGTGCTCCTGGAGCATCATCGGGCCCGTTGCCGCCTCGCCCAACCGGCCGGCAGCGCCTTTCGGCGGATTCAGTTGCTGGGCGTCATATATCTTCACTCCGTTCAGCAACACCGTTACCCGCGCGCTGGCCGTCTTCTTTCCGGCCGAATCGAATCGCGGCGCCACAAAATCAATGTCGAGCGTCTGCCAGTGCAGCGGCGGCCGCGACGCGCGAATGCGTGGCTTCGCCTCGGAACAGTTGTCGAGCCCGCCGTTGGCATTGCCATCCAGCCGCCCGTACGTCTCGTTGATGTTCACCTCATAGCGGGTTTGGAGATAAATGCCGCTGTTAGTCGGAGCGTCCAAGGTGCGAAATTCCAAGTGCACGTGGCAGTCGCCGAACGCGCGCTTGGAAAGCAACGAGTCCGTGCCCGGCACGATTTCCATCACGCTGCTTTTCACACCCGTCGAATCGCGCACGGACAAGAGTTTCCACGCCGCCGGTCCATCGGGCTTGAGCCAGTCCTTGCCGGACTTCTTCACCCACGAATCGAGATTGCGACCGTCGAACAAGACGACCGCACCCGCGGGCGGCCGTGCGCCGAGCGACGGCGGCATGCGCGTGACGTGCTTCAGCTCAACTGATTCGCTGCCGCGCTGGAGCGTGAATTGGCCGTTTTGAATTCCGCCACTCCAGCCATCGCCACTCAACGTGAGTTCCTCGCCCGTCGCGGCGCCCGCCAGAACCGCGAGGGGTTTTGCGTCCGGCTCATCGAAAGCCCGCAGCAGATTCGCCTGCCATTTTCCGTCGATGGCAAAAACCTGCGCCACGTGCTTCGGGGCCTGCCAGTCGCCGACGAACGGGCTCGGATCGGCGGGCACAAACGCCACCGTCTCAGAGGCGCGGAGCCCCCAACCGGACGCCAGCATCAGGGCAACGCAGACCACCCCGCTGACCCGGTTCCGGCCCGCACCGCAGGCCGAAAATTTCCCGGGCAACGCGGCCGTGTTCTTTGTGTTGAATGCATTCATCACGCTGTCTCCGCGAGCGCCCGGCGCACCTCGGCGAGAAACTTCGGGACCACGTTATGCGGATCGTATGCCCCGCCGCCGCGCGGCGAAAGGGTCTCGATCGGCAGGTACCCACGATAGCCTGACGCCCGCACAATTCGCATCAGCCGCTTCAGATCGGTCGGCACCTCCGCCTCCTTTTCCACGCCGAGCGGACTTTGTTTGATCTGCCAGTTCACCGCGTACGGCGCCGCCTTGGCGATTTCCGCATAGGGATCCGCCGCTTTGAAATACCCGGTGTCGACAATCGCCCCGCACCACGGCGAATCCACCCGCCGCAACAGGCTGATCAGGTCGTCGGCGGTCTTGATGAAGTCACCGTGATTCTGCACGCCGATGATGACGCCGAACGTCGCCGCGTGGTCAGCACACGCGCGAATATCGTCGGCGATCCATTTTTCCACATCGGCGCGGCTCGCCCCGTTGGACACCGTTTCCCACGTCTGCGCGCGCATCTGCGTGTCGGCAAACACGCGCAGCACCGGCGCGCCGAGCTTGGCCGCGAGTTCAACGCCCTCCTTTACCCACGCCACGTCCTTCGCCCGCGCGGTCTTGTCCGCCGTCGTGAAGTTGTTGCCGGTGCCGGTGCCGCTGATCGCTAGTCCCAGCTCGAAGCAGCGTTTCTTCACCTCGAACACGACCTTGTCCGGTGCCGGCTGCCGCTCGCGGTAACCAGGAAAATAATACGCGGTGATGTCGATGGCGTCGAAATTCTGTTTCGCGCAGAACTCGGCCAGTTCGAGCAGGCTCAGGCCGGGGCCGCGTTCCTGCAGCCGGTCGTTCAGCAGCTTGGCGAACGAGTACGCGTTGAGAGAAATCTTCAGGTTCGGGCCTCCGACCCGCCGGGGCGGTTTGATCGCGGCACGCGCGGAGGCGGCGGTCAGCGCGGCGCCGGCGAACGGCAGCAGCGCGGCGGATTTCAGGAAGGTGCGGCGGGAGGAAAATTCAGCCATGGGGAGGGCAGATTACGTTGGTTCTGATCGGTAATAGCACCGACCAGCGCGTTTGGGACAACGCCAACAGCATTCTGATGCCGCCGGTGTAAATTCCTCTCAACAAACCCGGAGTTAACCGCGAATGGACGCGAATAAACGCGAATTCCAAGGCAGCGCCCAGGAGCCCCCCCCGCATTCCCGCCCGTTCGACAATCTCAGAGTCCTGAGCACAGTCGAGGGGCTGGCGCTCGCAGCCAGGGAGTCGTCACTCGCTCAGCGTCGAGGTCGTCGCATTCGCGTTCATTCGCGTCCATTCGCGGTTAAAAAATCAGGCGGTCGGGCGTATCGCTGTCTCAATGCCGGCGGCTCCCGCTATTACCTGACCAGAACTCAACTCCCGACCATGCTGCCCCGCCTCTTCGCGATTTTCCTGCTCTGCACCTCTGGCCTCGGTGCGGCGCCCGCTACTTTCCGCCATCCCGGCGTGCTGCTCAACCGCGCGCAACTCGACCTGATCAAGCACCGCGTCGCGCAGGGGATCGAGCCGCAGAAAACGGCGTTCACCGCGCTGCTCGCGAGCCCGTACGCAGATCTCAACTACACTCCGACGCCCGCGCCACCGTCGAATGTGGTTCGTACTCGCGACCGGATCTGGGCTGCAAGGACGAGCGGCGCGACCTCCAGCCCACGTGGGAGATCGCGTTCAACCATTTTCATCACCGGCTGGGCCGCGAACTCCCGCGCATGGCGAAGGTGATTCCCACGAACCGGCCCACGGGCGCAGATATGAATCACATGGTTTGGGAAACGCTGACGCACGGCGAAATCGGCGCGGTGGGGCTGCCGTAGAGGGAAGACGGGGAAGACGCAGAAGACCCAGAAGACCCAGTCCACTCGCTGGCCAGGCTGCGTGAAAACTCGACGCGCCGCAGAATTTGTAAAACTGAGCCGGGTCTGGAGCCGCGTCGTCGATGTCTTGTGGCGCTGCAGAAGCGAAGAACTTCGTATACGCGATTAGGCGAAAAGTTTTCACCCAGCCTGGCCCGCGAGTGGGATTGGAATGGCACGGGTTTGACGTGGCACGGGCGTCCCCGAGTCCTGCCAGTCTTGGATCTCCAGGCGAGCTCACGCGAAGCCGCGAAGAGCGCGAAAACCGCCTTGATTCGCGCTGTTCGCGGCTTCGCGTGCGATGTTTGGCTTCGCGTGAAATGACTTCGCTCTGAATTCTTGCGGAAGGCGTGTTGTTCAGAAGTGTAGCGAAGGGAGGACTACAACTGCACATCCACTCGCTGGCGCTCGCCCGCCGGCCTTGAAGTGGCATGGGCGTCACGCCCATGAAGTCCATTATGGATGACAGTACGGCCCTTGGGGATTGAATACAGAGTCCTTCCACTCATGGATCTCCAGGAGAGCGCACGCGAAGCCGCGAAGAGCGCGAAAAACTCCGCCTTGATTCGCGCTGTTCGCGGCTTCGCGTGCGATGATTGGCTCTGAATTCTGAGGAAGACGCGTAATTCAGAAGTATAGCGACAGCAGGACTACACGTGCATCCACTCGCTGGCCAGGCTGTGTGAAAACTCGACGCGCCGCAGAATTTGCAAAATTAACCGGTCTGGAGACGCGTCGTCGATGTCTTGGGGCGCTGTAGAAGCGAAGAACTTCGTACGGGCTCGCCGCCACACGTCCTCAACGCGCCAGATCGTACAGCGCGTATCCAGCAAAAAGATTCGGCACGGAACGGCACGGCGTCCGCCAGTTACCCGACAGATGCACGCGGCGCGCCACCTGGATGCCCTGCACCGCACAAAAGTGCTCGAAGTCGGCAATCGTCACCGGATTCTCCGGTCGGCTTTCGAACCACTCCGTCGTATAGACTTCGTTCCGGATCTTCCGCCCGCGCACCAGCATGTTCAGCCGGTTTTTCCAGAAACCGTGATTAACGAAACCCACGGTGAGCGTGCGGCCCACGCGCAACGCCTCGAGAATCACGCCGCGCGGATCGGCCAGCTCCTGGACCGTGCGCGAGCAGATGACCCGGTCGAAATGTTTGTCCGGAAATGCGCGCATGAACGACGTCATGTCGCCCTGATACGCGGACAGCCCGCGCCGGACGCACACGGTGATCTTCACGAGTTCGAGATCCACGCCGACCGCCGACACGCCCTTGCTCTGCACGAGATAGTCAAGCAGCGCCCCGGCCCCGCAGCCCAAATCGAGCACGCGCGTGTTCGGTTCGACCCAGTCCCCGATAATCTGCATGTCGACCGTGCGCTTCTCGACCAGCTTGGGCGCGGTGGCTTTCATGCGCGAAGAAACGGCACCGCGCCGCGCAGGTGACGAAAGAAAAACGGGCGACTTCCGGTTGGGCTGTTCATGCGCGTGCGTTACGAGGTCGCCGCATCAGATGCTGTAGTCGAAGACATAGGGCTGATCCCGCTCGAGGAAACCGCGGACCAGGCCGTAGAGTTCCTCCGATTCGAGCAGGAAAGAGTCATGTCCGAGGTCCGTCGCGAGTTCAGCGTAGCTGGCCCGCTTGCTGGCGCGGAGCAGCGCGAGCGCGAGCGCGCGATTTTGCTCGGGCGGAAACAGCCAGTCGCTCGCGAAGCCGACGACCAGCGTTTGCGCCTCGACGGGGGCGAAGGCTGCCTCGAGCGATCCATACGCGTGCGCCAGATCGAATTCGTCGAGCGCGCGCGTGATATAGAGATAGGTGTTCGCGTCGAACCGGTTGATAAAGCTCTGGCCCTGGTAACGCAGATAACCTTCCACCTCGAACTGCGGCTCGAACGTATACGCATCAGTTTTCGCACTGTTCCTTTTTCGCCGGCCAAACTTGCGATCCATGCTGGCGTCCGAGACGTATGTGATGTGCGCCATCATCCGCGCGATCGCGAGTCCCACGCGCGGCCCGCTGTCGCGTGGGTAATCCCCATGATTCCACGCTGGATCCTGCATGATGGCCTGCCGCCCGACTTCGTTGAACGCGATCGCCTGGGCGCTTTCGCGAGCGGTCGTCGCCATCGCGACCACCCGGCGCACAAAGCGCGGATATTCGATGCTGAATAAAAGCGCGAGCATGCCGCCCATCGAACCGCCAATCACGGCGTGCAACTCGACCACGCCAAGGTGCTCGAGCAGCAGCTTCTGCGACCGCACCATGTCGCGGATCGTCACGAACGGAAACAGCACGCCGTACGGCCGGCCGGTTTCCGGGTTGATCGACGACGGCCCGGTCGACCCCTGACAGCCGCCGAGGACGTTCGCACACACGACGAAGAACCGGCCGGTATCAACCGCTTTTCCCGGGCCGATCAGATTATTCCACCAGCCGGGTTTGCGATCTTCGGGCGAGTGCCAACCCGCACAATGATGGTCGCCGCTGAGCGCGTGAAAGACCACCACGACATTGTCGCGCGTGGCATTGAGCCGGCCGTAGGTTTCGTAACGCAGCGTAAACTGGGGGATGTTTTGCCCGCTCTTGAAGGTGAACGGCTGCTGGTAGACAAACTCCCGCGGCGCGACGAGGCCCACCTCGCCCGGCCCCAGATGGCGCGGTGAAGTCTGCTTGGCTGGCTCGACTTCGATGTCGTCTGTCATCGAGTGGGCCAGCCAAATGCACGGACGCCAGTGACGCAAGGGCGCCGGCGCGTTATGACGCGGCCGCCAGGGCGCGGCGAGCGGCCGGCCCTTGCGTAGGGCGCAAATCAGCTCTCGAGCACGCCTACATGAGCACTTGCCGCGCACGGAAGCTCATGATTGTGGATACAGATGGCCAACGCATGCACGCTGGCGATCAAAGCCATTCCGAACGCTCCACGGAACGAGGTCGTTGGCTGGCTGGGTGACGCGTTGAAGGTGAAGGTGCACGCGCCGCCACTGGATGGCCGCGCGAATGACGAACTGTGCGCATTCCTCGCCGCGGAGTTTGGCCTTCCGCGGCGGGCCGTGTCGGTGCTGCGTGGCGACACGTCACGCCAGAAGGTTGTGCGGATCGACGGCTTGTCACTGGCCGAGGTGAAGGCGAAGTTTCCCTCCCGATAAACCCGGAATTGGACGCGAATAAACGCGAATTCAAGGCAACGACGCTCGGCACTGCCACCATTCAATCTGCTGTCGCCCAGCTTTGAATTTTCAATTCGCGTTTATTCGCGTCCATTCGCGGTTAATTTCGGCTTGAATGGTGACCCGGCCGCGTCAGCCACGCGAATCGCAACGCGAGGAACACGCCGGCAAACGCGAGCCCGGCCGCGATGGCGGACCAAATTCCCACCGCGCCATACGGCCCGCGCACGCCCAGCACATAACCCATCGGCAGCGCGATCACCCAATATGCGGCAAACGTGATCATCGCGGGCACTTTGACATCGTGAATTCCGCGCAGGGCCGCCGAGCCGATCACCTGCATGCCATCCACCACCTGAAACAACGCCGCGACCACGAGCAACTGCGTCGCCAGCAACACCACGGCGCGATCGTGCACGAACCACCCCGCGATCGTGCCGCCAAACAGGAAAAACACGGCCGCAAAAGCGACCGTGATGCCGACCCCAACGCCGAGCGAGCCGAACGCAATCGGCCGCCGCCGGCCGAGTTCGCCGGCGCCGACTGCGCGACTCACCCGCATGCCTGTCGCGATCGAGAGACCAAGCGGGAACATGAACGCCATCGATGCAGAACTGATCGCAATCTGGTGCGCAGCCAGGGCGGTGGCACCGAGCCATCCGATCATGATGCTCGAAAAGGCGAATGCCGTGGTCTCGAAAAGCAACATCCCCGCCGCGGGCACGCCGATGCCGAGCATCTCGCGCCAGCGCGCCACGGAATAGTTGCCCAGCCAACGCGCCGGCCATGCCTCTCGCACCGCAGGATCGCGTCGCAGCCAGGCAAATATCACGAGCGCGCCCGTCGTGCGCGAGATGAGGGTCGAGATTCCCGCGCCCGTGAGTCCCAGCGCCGGCATTCCCCAATGCCCGAAGATGAACACCCAGTTGAGCAGCGCGTTCAGTCCGACCCCGCCCAGCATGATGACCATCGGCGCCCAGGGATGCCCCATCGCCTCCGCGAATTGCCGCAACACCAGATACACCAGCACAGGCGCCAGCGATGTCGCGATCAGCACGAAGAACGGATTTACCGCCGCGAGGACTTCCGGCGGCTGGTGGAACCAACGCAGACCGAAACTCAACGCCGACATCAGCACGGTTTCAAACACGCCAAAGACGACGGCCAGCGCGATCCCGTGCCGGAGATATTCACCGCAGGCGTGCGGGTCGCCGGCACCATGGGCCCGCGAGACAAAGATCGAGACGGGCAACATCAACCCGATGCCCAGGATGTAGAAAATCACGAACACGTTGCCCCCGAATGCAGAGGCGGCGAGCGGCACCGTGCCGGCGTGGCCAATCATCACGCTATCGGTGACGCCCATCAGCATCTGACTCACCTGACCAACGACGATCGGGAACGCCAGACTCATGGTCGGGCGCAGTTCATCGAGGTACGGTCGGAAGCGGGACATGACGCGGCGAAGCGTGCATCCTCAATGCACGGGCGGCCGGATTACACGAAAAAGTTTGGCGGGAAAACGTTTGTCGCATGCGCGACCAAGGAGCCGTTAAGCCGGGCTAAGGCTGCGCGTGCCCCACAATTCTTGCCAAGCACGTCGGCAGTCGCCGGAGCGGCGGCTTTCCAGCCGCCGAAGTACCGGTTGGTCGACCGGTCTCGGGCGACTGGAAAGTCGCCCTTCCCGTCAACCGCGCCCTTGGAGCGACGCCATACGCGGTAGCAAATCTGTGGGCAAAGCGAGGGCTAAGGGTTCGGCGCGCGGCCCTCGTCTCGGGTTGTTTCGCCGTGCGCTTCCCCGCCGTGTTGTTCAAGGTTCGCGCATGTGCTGGCTTCCCTCCGGTGAACGTCTCCGCGCAAAGACGAACGTGTCGTTTGGCGTCAGGCCACTGCTGGCCCGCACCGCGCTGGCGTCCGCGCTTCTCATGGGCTCAGCCGCGTCCGCCCAGGACGCCGTTCAGTATCGCACGCCATCTCCGGCGCTGGCCGCGATCGTGGACGCTCCGCTGGCGCCGCTCGCCAGCGCCAGTCCGGACCGCCGGTTGCTCCTGCTCGTCGAGCGACCCGAATCACCGTCCATCGCGGAACTGGCCCAGCCGGAACTCCGCCTCGCCGGCCTGCGCATCAATCCGGCGACGAATGGTCCCAGTCGCGCCGCGTTCTACTCGGGATTGCTGGTCAAACCGGTCGATGGCGGCGCCGAACGCCGGATCGCCGGACTTCCGGCCGCCGCCCGCATCGCTGATCTCGAGTGGTCCCGCGACAGCCGTCATCTCGCGTTCACCGTCACCCGCGAACGCGGCATCGAATTGTGGGTGGCCGACGTGACGAGCGGGCAGGCTCGCCGGCTGACCGCGCCAATCCTGAACGCGGTGTTCGGCGATCCCCTGGCCTGGATCGATAGCCGATCGCTGGTGGTCCGCGTCACCCTGCTTGACCGGGGCGCGCCGCCGCCGATGCCGGCGGTACCGCCGGGGCCCGTCGTGCAGGAAAACAGCGGTCGCCGGGCGGCCGCGCGCACCTATGAGGATCTGTTGAAGAGTCCGCATGACGAGGCTCATTTCGACTATTATGCCTCCGGCCAGCTCGCGACGGTGACGCTCGATGGCGCGCTGGAGCGGCAGCCGGCGAAAGCGATTTTCACGCGAATCGCGCCGTCACCAGATGGTCGATACCTGCTGGTCGATTCCCTGCACCGGCCGTATTCGTATCTTGTCCCCGCCTCGCGTTTCCCCACGCAAATCGAAGTCCTCGAGGGCGGGCGCCCGATTCACCGCGTCGCCGATCTGCCACTGGCCGAGGGCGTGGCCAGCGGGGCGGTTCGCGGCGGCCCGCGATCCATCGCGTGGCGGGCGGACGCCCCGGCGACGCTGAGCTGGTTCCAGGCGCTCGATCGCGGGCAGTCCGATTCCAAAGCGGCGCAACGCGACGCCTGGTTCACGCACGCGGCGCCGTTCACCGGGCCGCCGGTTGAGCAGCAGAAGTTCGAGTTGCGCTTGCAGTCGATCACCTGGGGCGACGACTCGCTCGCGCTGGTGACGGAATCGTGGACGCGGACCCGGCTCACGCGGATGTGGCGCGTGGAGCCCGGCCGGCCGGGCGCGCGGGAGCTCCTCTTCGAGCGTTCGTCGCAGGATCGTTACAAGGATCCGGGGCGCGCGATTCTCACGCGTCATCCGCTCGGCCGGCTCGTGTTGTTACGCAGCGTCGATGGCGGAAGGATCTATTTCACCGGGGCCGGCGCCTCCCCGGGCGGCGATCGTCCTTTCGTGGATGAGTTCGAGGTGGCATCGAAGCAGGCGCGGCGCTTGTGGCGATCCACGCCGCCGAGCTACGAGGAATTCGTCGCTTTCACGGATGATTCTGCAACGCAGATGATCTGCCGTCGCGAATCAGCGACCGAACCCGCCAATTACCTCGTGCGCTCACTGACCGGCGAAACGCAGCGGCCGCTGACGGCATTCCCCAATCCGTATCCCCAGTTCGCCGGCGTGACGAGCGAGGTCATCCGGTATCGCCGCGCGGATGGCATTGCGCTCTCCGGCCGGCTGTTTCTGCCGCCGGGCTACACGCCGGAAAAGGGTCCGCTGCCGGCGCTGCTCTGGGCTTATCCGCGCGAATTCCTCAGCGCCGACACGGCCGAGCAGGTGAGCGCCACCTCCGAACGTTTCGCGCGCATCAGTCCGACAACGGCGCTGCCGTTCTTACTTGCTGGATACGCCGTGCTCGACGATCCGGCGATGCCGATCATTGGCCGGAATGGCCGGCCGCCCAACGATACTTACATCGAACAACTCGTCGCGAACGCCACGGCGGCGGTTGACGAGCTGGTGCGCCGCCGCGTGGCTGATCCGAAGCGGGTCGCGGTCGGCGGGCACAGTTATGGCGCCTTCATGACGGCAAACCTGCTGGCGCACTCGCGGCTTTTTCGCGCCGGCATCGCTCGCAGCGGCGCCTACAACCGCACGCTCACGCCGTTTGGCTTCCAATCGGAACAGCGCACCCTGTGGCAGGCGCCGGCGGTTTACAGTGCGATGTCGCCGTTCAACCATGCCGACAAGGTGAAGGACCCGCTGCTGCTCATCCATGGTGCGGCCGACAACAACGCGGGCACCTTCCCGATCCAGTCCGAACGTTTTTTCAATGCGTTGAAGGGACATGGCGCGACGACTCGTTTTGTGCTGCTGCCGCACGAATCGCACGGCTACCGCGCGCGCGCGAGCCTGTTGCACATGCTCTGGGAAATGGAAACCTGGCTGAGTGCCCATCTGGGTCCGGTCGCCGAAGAGACGCCGGCGAAGTAAAGGGCGGACACGGCGAGTGGATGGCTGCGGAGGGGCGACTTTCCAGTCGCCCGAGACCGGTCGGCCGCAGGTAATGCGGCGGCAGGAATGCCGCCGATCCGACGGAGAAGTCACCGATCCGATGGAGAGCGCCGTCGTTCGCGGCGGGTTCGTTTGTGTGGCTGCGAGTGCCAGCGAGTGGATGGCTTTCGATTTTTCATAACGTTCGAGTCCTCCTCGTGAAGTGTACGCGGCGGGCAAACCACCGACCGTGTCCACCACCCACAACCGCATGCCTGCGCTTGCGTTCGCTCCGGGACGGTGCCGTTTTTGCTCACGGCCATGAAGGAATTGCAGGCAATCGTTCGAGCGCTGCTGGCGGATGAAAGCGAAGCCACCGTGCTCGCCACCCTGGTGTCAGTCGAAGGTTCGTCCTATCGGCGCCCGGGCGCGCGGCTCATTGTCCGGAGCGACGGCAGCCGCGTCGGGTCGATCAGCGGCGGATGTCTGGAGGAGGATGTCATCGCTCGTGCCCACGAGGTGAGCCGGACCGGAACGTCCGATGCGGTGATCTACGACACGACATCGGAAAACGATCTCGTGTGGGGCGTGGGGCTGGGCTGTCACGGCATTGTGCGCGTTTTCCTGGAACGGCTGCCGCGCCGCCCGGTTTGGGTGCAGGCGCTGGCCGACAACTTCGCCGCCCGCCGGCCCACGCCGCTTGTGGTGGTTCACGCCGGTGGCGGCGCCGGGCCCCTGGGCACCCGGCTGGCCACGGGAAACGAGCCCCGTGATCCAGCGAACATATTTCTGGATACGGTCGCGCCGCCCACGGCGCTGGCAATTTTCGGCGCGGGCGACGATGCGCAGCCCCTGGCCCGGATGGCGAAGGAACTGGGCTGGCAGGTGACGGTCGCGGATCCCCGACCAGCCTTCGCGAGCGCCGCCCGCTTTCCCTCCGCCGACCGCCTGGTTTCCGCGAGCGCCGACGAACTGGTGGCCCGGCTCGCGCCCGGACCCGATGCGCTCGCGGTGGTGATGACGCACCACTACGTCCACGATGTGCCGATCCTGCGGGAGCTGCTCTCGCGTCCCCTCGCCTATGTGGGATTGCTGGGGCCCCGGAAACGCGCCGAAAAAATCCTGACGGATCTCGAAACGCAGGGCGCGAACGTGACCCGGGAGGTGCGGCAGCGGCTGCACGCGCCGGTGGGACTCGATCTCGGTGCCGATGCCCCCGAGCAGGTGGCGCTCGCCATTCTGGCCGAAATGCAGGCGACGCTGGCCGGCCGCAATGCGAAGCCGCTGCGCGAGCGCACGCGGCCCATCCACGAGGTCTCCGTCGCGCTCTAAACGGGAACCGGTGACCACAGAACCTGCCAGTATCCATCACTCAAGCACGGCGGTAAATTCGCCTGATGCGCTGGGCGTGCCGCCGTCGGTCCGTCCGCGGGCGTTCCGGTTCGGCGCCGTCATCCTGGCGGCCGGTCCGTCCACGCGGATGGGTTCGCCGAAGCAGCTGCTCCCGATTGAGGGCAAACCGCTGTTGCTCCACGCGGTCGAGGCGGCGCTCGGGTCACCCGCGTGGCCGGTGGTCGTCGTACTCGGCGCGAATGCCGAACAAATCCGGCCGATGCTCGCCCGCCTTCCCGTGCTGATCACGGAAAATTCCGCCTGGCCGGAAGGCATGGCGGCTTCGATTCGCGCGGGCGTCACCACGCTCCAGCAGTTTTCGCGCGCGCTCGATGCGGCGCTCATCGCATTGTGCGACCAGCCGGCATTTTCCGCCGCCACCATCACGCAGCTGGTCGCCGCGCAACGTGCCACCGGCCGCAGCATCGTGGCCGCGCACTATTCCGGCCGGCATGCGGCGCCGGCACTGTTTCTGCGCGAGCACTTTTCAACCCTCATGCACCTGACCGGCGAGGAAGGCGCACGCGCGTTGCTGAATGACGACCCGGCGCGCGTTGCCGGCGTCGATTTGCCGGCGCTCCAGCTCGACCTCGATACCCCCGAGGACCTCGCCGCAATGC
>JBBRCR010000208.1:0-13560 GCA_038204695.1 Opitutales bacterium
TTGGATGAGGCGCCAGGCGTCGCGATGCTGGTGACGGTCCATCGTGTCGTGGAAGTCCTTGAGGGTTGATTGGCGCTTGTTTTTTCGGGCGGCGAGCCAGGCATAATAAAAGCCCATCACGATCCGGCGCACCCGGCCGAGGGCGCCGATAAGGGACAGGCGCCGATAAGGGACAGGTCGATTGGTCGCCGATAAGGATAAGGGACAGGTCGATTGTACCCTATATTGGGTATACGAGGCGCTCGGCGGCCGAACATCGGGGGCTCAGCCTCGCATGCATGAGACACGGGCGAATCAAGCTTTCCCCTTTAGCGAGCCAGGCGGCTTATCACTGCGTCACGCGCACCGTGAACGGCGAGTGGCTCTTCGACGATATAGCGAAAGAAGTACTGCGCGGGCAGCTATGGCAGGTCGCCGATTACTGTGGCGTCTCCATCTATACATATTCCCTGCTCTCGAATCACTTTCATGTTCTCGTTAATGTTCCCTTGCTGCAAGCCGTGCCCGACGCCGAATTGCTCCGGCGCTACGCGGTTCTTTATCCGCATCCGACCAAATACCAGACGGCGCGCCTTGAAGTCGTCAAAGCGCAGCTTTCCCAGAATGGATCCGAAGCTGTCGCCTGGCGGCGCCGCCAGCTCGCGCTGATGGGTGATGTCTCGCAATTCATGAAACTCGTCAAACAACGCTTTTCGATCTGGTACAACCAGTCGCACGGGCGTTTCGGCACACTGTGGGCCGAACGATTCAAGAGCTTACTCGTAGCGGTGGAGGATCGCGCGCTGCAAACGACGGCCGCGTACATTGACCTGAATTGCGTGCGCGCCGGCATTACTCCCGATCCCAAGGAGTACAGGTTCTGTGGATACGCAGAAGCGGTGGCCGGAAGCGCCGCCGCCCAGGCCGGCATTCGCGGGGCGATGGGCGGCCACCGATGGGACACCGTGCAGGCATCGTACCGCGAGGTTCTTTTTGGGACGGGGGCCGGTCCGCGCGAAACCGGTGCCACCATTCCCATCGCCGAATTCAAGCGCGTCATTGCCGCAGGAGGCAAACTGCCGTTGGCCACGGTCCTGCGCTGCCGCATCCGCTACTTTACCGATGGCGCGGTGCTCGGCGGTAAAGCCTTCGTGCAGGTACAATTGGCCGAATACCGCCGGAAAACGGGCCGCCGCCGGAATACTTCGCCCGTGCCGCTGCCTTCGTGGACCGAATGGGGAGATTTGGCGACACTTCGGGGATTGCGACAGAGCGCCATCGGCTGACGTCTCCCCTTCATCGGTACGGCCCAATCCCTGCGGCTTGCCGCGAGAATCGCCGTCCCTGTTATCGCAGCGAAAGCCCCCCTTCTGCCATACTCCGCTGGACCCGGCGGCGAGTGTTCGTCTAGTTACAGCAGCAGTTCTAGGCGAACCTCCGCCAGCCACCCTGACCGTAATTCGGCTAAACAGAATACGTGCACCGATAAGGGACAGGTCGATTTTACCTCGCCTTCGGCGAAATCCCCGCCGTCTACACTGACCGCCGGTTCGCATTGCAGTACTATTTCGAAATCGAGACCAGCGCGACTGCGGCCACCCTCTTTCCGCTGCTCGCGGCCGATCTCGCGAACACGCCCTACTTCGTCGTGTGCCGCACCGCCTAATCGCCGCTAAAAAAAGCATGACGACAAATCCTGTCTCGATCCTGTTTCTCCTCGCCGCCGCACTCCGCGAAGGCGTGCGCCAGGGGATCAAAAACCGTTTCATCGAGGACGAATCGGCCGATCCGCTCGGCCAGATTCCGCAAAGCCTGCGCTATCTCGAATCGCTGTCTTGGGGAAAAACGTCACCGGCCCGCCAGCCGCGAGGCACACTCCAGGAAATCGCCCGTGAGTCTGCAACGCTCGCGCTTCTCATGATCCTGGCCACCGACTCCATTCGCATCCTCTCCCTGGGTGGAATACGATTTCGGCTTCTGGGTCGACATGCAGGTCGGCGACATCAATGGCGCAGGCGACCTTCGTTTTGCTTCCTCCATTCACTTCGTTCCAACGCAGTAGAGCGTTTGCTTCCCGCGGATAAAAATCTGCCCGCGTGAGATCGCCGGTGATCCCCGCGTCTCATCGCCGAGATCGTTTACCGTCACCAATTCGAATTTGTCGTTCGCCTTCACCACCCAGCATTTTCCCTGGTCGTCGAGGAAGTACACATTTCCGCCCGCAACCACCGGGCTGGCGCTGTGATGCCGGCCCAATCGCTCCACCCAAATCTCCCGGCCTGTGCGTGGATCGACGCACACGCCAATGCCTTCGTCGTTCACCAGGTACGCCAGTCTGCCATGCGCGACGGGCGACGGAACGTATCCGCCGCGACTCTCCACGTTGAACACCACGTGCGTCTGCGTGACGTTGCCCGCGCCGCCCGGATCGATTGAGCAGATGCCGCGCTTCGGCCACCCGTAGGTCATGAAGACAAGACCGTCGACCGGGATCGGGCTCGAGACAAACTGTTCCGTCGGGCCGTCCACGATCCAGATGAGCTGGCCGGTTTCAGGATCGTAGCCCGTCACGCAGTGGCTGCCCGACAGCACGATTTGGTTTCTCCCCTTCTGCTCGATGATGACCGGGGCGCAGTACGAACGCGTATTATTGGGCCGCGCGGTGCGCCAGCGTTCCCTGCCCGTAGCTCCGTCGAGCGCGACCAGAAATCCATCACCATCCTGGTCGCCATTTATAATAATGGTGTCCTTGAACGGAACCACGGTCGTGGAGTAGCCATGCCGGCTGAGCATCTTGCCGGGGACCGTTCTCCAGGTCTCTTTCCCGGTGCTGAAATCGTAGCCCACGATCGTCATGTCCGGGTGATCCAGAAAACTCACCCACACATGTTTGCCGTCGGTGGCGGGAGTGGAGCTGGCGTGGCTGTTCAGCTTGTTGATCCTCTCCTGCAATTTCATCGGCGAGCTCTGCTGCCAGAGCAATTTGCCGGTCCGCCGATCCAGGCAGAGCACGACATGCGTCTGCTCCTCTTCAATGCAGGTCGTGACGAAGACGCGGTCGCCAGCGACGATCGGCGAACTGTGGCCTTTGCCGGGAATGGGCGCCGTCCAGGCAATGTTCTCCGTCCGGCTCCAGCGGAGCGGAACACCGGATTCGTCGCAGGTCCCATCGCCACGCGGTCCTCGCCAGCACGGCCAGTCGGCAGCGAACGCATTCGGTGCCAGCGTGAACAGCAGGACTACGACTGCAGGGATGTACGTGGCCAATGTGGGTAAGCCGGAATTCATGCGGAGAGCTCCAGTCGACAGAAATGCCGATGGACCGCGAACCGAAAATCGGTCCACCCAGGCGGGATGCCCGTCCACTCGCTGGCGCTCGCAGCCACGATCGGGCGGAATGCGGGTGCCTTTGCTTCAGTTCGGTGTGCAGGCCGTGGCCGACGTGGCATGGTCGTGCCGCCCATGTTTCGCTGTGCACAACACATTTTGGGCCGCCTGCCCAGGTAGGTCACGGCATGCGCCATCCACGAGGGTTCCCACTATGGATGAAGTTATGTATAAACGCATGGGCGTCCCGCCCGGCGGGACGCCCGCGCCACTTCGAGCCATCGTCGACCCGCGCAGCAGCGGCGTTTTGCCCGATTGTCACGCGGCCGCCACGACACCGTAACATGAGGGCGGTAGATTCGAGTCGAACCTTCAACCCATCGAAACCGTGCCTCGATTTTCATCCTTCACCGCCCTTCTCGTTTGCTCGGTGCTCACGGTCATTTCAACCGCATCCGCACAGAAACTCGTGATCAAAGGCTCCGACACACTCGGGGCCAAACTCGTGCCGCTGCTCGCCGAGGCGTACAAGGCGCAAAATCCCGGCGTGACATTCGAAATCGCGGCGGAAGGCTCCACGACCGGAATCGCCGCCATCATCGACGGGACCGCTGAAATCGGCATGAGCTCACGCCAGGCCAAGCCCACCGAGATGTCATCGGCCGGCGCGAAAGGCGTCACCCTTGCGCCAACCGTCGTGGCTTTCGACGGGATCGCGGTGATCATCAACGCGCACAATCCTCTGGCCAAGCTGACGCGCCGGCAGCTCGAGCAGATTTTTTCCGGCGACGTGATCGACTGGTCCGCGGTGCGCGGCCAGCCCGGGAAAATCTCGGTCTACACCCGGAACACCGCCTCCGGCACGTATCAGGACTTCAAGGACCTGGCAATGAACCGGCGCGATTACGCGCGCTCCGCGCAGAAAATGGCCGGCAACGAACAGATTGCCGCCGAGGTGGCCAAAAACCGCAATGGCATCGGTTATGTCGGCCTGGCCTATATGCACGAGCCCGGCGTGAAGGTCATGGCGATTGATGGCGGCCTGCCAAACCGAGAGTCGATATTGACGAAGAAGTACCCGCTCGCCCGGCCGACGTTCTACTATACCAATGGCGAGCCGGCCGGTGAAGCCGCCAAATTCATCGCGTTCACATTGGGTGCGGCGGGCCGGAACATCATTGAAAAGGTCGGTTTCATCGCGCCGGAAAAACCGGCTCCATGATGATATTCGGGTCTCTCGTTCGCATTCGTCACCGAATTGTAACCGGGCACCGCTTGACGCGGCGTCGGCGGGCCGCGTTTTTTAGGCCTGAATGTCCGCGTCTGTTCCATGAAACCAGTCGTCGCCTCCCCGCCTCCCCAACCGTTCGCCATCACAAAGCGGCGTCTGCGGCTGCTGGGGCTCACGACGGACGATGCCATCCGGGTGTTTTTTGGCGGCAACGCCCTCATGTCCGTGGTCGTCCTTGGGCTGATCACGATTTTTCTGCTGCGCGAAGGCACCGGCTTTTTCGAGCAGAACCGGGCCAACCTCGAAGTTTATCGCCGCGCGGGACTGGAATACGTCGACTTCATCCGTGCCCAGCAGGAAGGCCACACCGCGCTCACTCGGTACCTGTCCGATCTCCGGCTGCGCGCCATCACGTTCTTGCAGGCGGAACGAACACTCTCTTTCGACGACGCCACCGCCCGCCTCGCGCCCTTCGACGCCTTCGCCGACGAATTCGAGGCGGCGGTCGAACCGCTCCGCACGCTCGTTTTGGATCTGACCACTCAAGCCACCGCACTCAAAACCAAGTTCGCGGTCGCCGCTGACAAGACCGAAGAACAGGACCAGTTGCGGGCAGCCGGAAAAGCGGCCGCCGCGGCCAAGGTGACCGTGAATGCAGTCAATTTCGCGGAAGAGTTGAAGCCGCTCCGGGCCGCCTTGCCCGCGTACAAGGACACGAACCGCGACTTCAGCCGCCGGCTCGCCGCAGTCCTGGATCAAGCTCCGGGCATGCCGAGCCCTGAGCTGCAGGCGCGGCTGGTCCATTTCAAGGAGCTGACCGCCCGCTATCGCGCCACGTTTCCCGACGTCGAGCAGAAGCTCGAGACCTGGGACCACACCGAACCCGTGCCGCTCTCCCGTGCAATCAGCGCGTTCATCTTTGGCCGGCAGTGGCTGACCGCGAGTTTCTGGCAGGATTGGTACGGGATCATTCCACTGCTCGTCGGTTCACTCATGGTTTCGTTCGTGGCCCTCGTGCTCGCGGTGCCCCTCGGCGTCGGCGCGGCCCTCTACGTCAGCCAGCTCGCGAGCCAGCGGGAGCAGAAGATAATCAAACCGGGCATCGAGTTCATTTCCGCCATTCCGTCGGTCGTGCTTGGGTTCTTTGGCATCGTGGTGCTGGGAGAGGCGCTCCGGAAGCTGTCGGAACAGCCCTGGCTTTCGGGGCTGCCCGGCTTCCCGTACAGTGAGCGGCTTAACGTGCTCACGGCCGGCGCGCTGCTTGGCCTCATCGCCATCCCCACGATTTTCACGCTGGCGGAGGATGCGATCAACAATGTGCCGCGTGCGCTGAAGGAGGCCTCGTTCGCGTTGGGCGCCTCGCGTTGGCAAACCATGGCGAAAATTGTCGTGCCGGCATCGCTGTCCGGCATCATCTCCGCCGTGCTCCTCGGATTTGGCCGCGTGATCGGCGAGACGATGGTCGTGTTGCTGTGCGCCGGGAATCGCATCGCCATCCCGGACTTCACCCATGGGCTCGCCGTGTTCACCGAGCCCGTGCACACGATGACTGGAATCATTGCGCAGGAAATGGGCGAGGTCGTGCAGGGCAGCATCCATTATCGCGCGCTGTTCATGGTTGGGCTGGTCCTTTTCGTGCTTTCGCTGGGGATCAATTACCTGGCGCAGAAAATCGTCCGCCGCTACCGGTTTGTCCTCGGATGACACCCACCCGACACCTCTTTTCCCATCGCGCGACAACGCATGCGCGGGTGGAACGCGGCGTGTTTGGGCTGCTGCGCGTTGCCACTTATCTGGTGCTGCTCGCCGGCGCCGCGGTGTTCGGCACAATTGTGATCAAGGGCGCGCCGACGCTGTTCAAGACGGAGCCACCCTTTGTCAATCTGGCCTTTCTCACCGAGGCGCCGGAATCGCTGCACGTGTTCGAGTTCGGCGGGCGCCGGTACGAGCAGGGCGACCGCGAGCATCGCGAATTCATCGCGCGGCATCCGGAAGCGGCCATAGCCAAAACAGAAACCTTCGTCTATTCCGCGGGCGGAATATTCCCCGCCATTGCCGGCACGGTGCTGCTCGTGCTCGGCTCGATGATCATCGCGCTCGCCCTCGGGGTGTGCGCGGCGATCTACCTTAACGAATACGCGCGCGACACCCGTTTCATCCGCTTCATTCGGCTGGCGATTCTCAACCTGGCCGGCGTGCCCTCGATCGTGTTCGGCCTGTTCGGCTTTGGCCTGTTCGTGATTTTCCTCGGCTGGAACGTGTCGCTGCTGGCCGGGTGGTTCACCCTCGCGTTCATGGTCCTGCCCGTCGTGATCACGGCCAGCGAGGAAGCGCTCAAGGCCGTGCCGAACGGCTTTCGCGAAGGTTCGCTCGCGCTCGGCGCCACCAAGTGGCAGAGCATTCGCACCAACGTCCTCCCGTACGCGCTGCCCGGAATTCTCACCTCCTCCATTCTCGGCATCGCGCGCGTCGCCGGCGAAACGGCGCCGATCATGTTCACCGCCGCCTACGTCGTCCGCGATCGGCTGCCCTGGGAGGTGTCCAGCGTCGGCGATTTCTTTTTTCAGGGTGTGATGGCGCTGCCGTACCACATCTACGTCGTCAGCTCGAAAATTCCCCAGAACGAGTACACGGAACGCGTGCAATACGGCACCGCGTTGGTGTTCCTGCTGTTGGTCGCCCTGATCGCCGGCGCCTCCATTTACCTCCGCAATCACCTTCGTCGCCGTCACCGCTGGTGAACACGCCCGCTCTCATGGAATCCGCTGCCGCCGCGCCGCCGTCCGCGAATGCCTCCCGGCCGAACCCGCTGGTGGAGATTCGCGACCTCGATTTTTCCTACGGCTCGACGCCGGCGCTCTCCGGGGTGACGCTCGACATCGAGGAGCATAAAGTCACCGCCTTCATCGGGCCGTCGGGCTGCGGCAAATCCACCCTGCTTCGCTGCCTCAACCGGATGAACGATTTGATCGAGGGCGCGCGCGTGACGCGCGGCACCGTTCGTATTCGCGGCGTGGATATTTACCAGCGCGATGTGGACGCGATTGAGCTGCGCAAACGCGTCGGCATGGTGTTTCAGAAATCAAATCCCTTTCCGAAGTCGATCTACGAAAACATCTCCTACGGCTTGCGCCTGCACGGCATCCGCGCCAGGTCCCGGCTCGACGAGGTCGTCGAAAAATCACTCCGCGGCGCCGCTCTCTGGGATGAGGTGAAAGACCGGCTGCACACGAGCGGCCTCGGCCTTTCCGGCGGTCAGCAGCAACGGCTGTGCATCGCGCGCGCGATTGCGGTCGAGCCCGGTGTCATCCTGATGGACGAGCCCTGCTCCGCGCTCGATCCGGTCGCGACGGCGAAGATCGAGGAGCTGATCCAGGACCTCCGGGAGCGTTTCACGATTATTATAGTCACGCACAATATGCAGCAGGCGGCGCGTGTCTCCGATCGCACGGCGTTCTTCTTTCTCGGCCGGCTGGTCGAGCACGCCGCCACCCGCGACATCTTCACCAACCCGGCAAATCCGCAGACCGAAGCGTATGTGTCGGGGCGGTTCGGCTGAGCCGCTTGGCCCAAAATTTTGCACCCGCAAACCAATTCAAGGCATGGTCACAGAGGACACCGAGCTCAGACCCGGAGACGGCAGGAGACCACAAGGTGTTCGATGCCGGGCACGCAATTAATCAGGCTTTGCCAAAAAACTTTTCTCTCTGTGAACTCTGTGTCTGAGCTCTGTGAACTCTGTGACCCAACAGATCGGTTGATTGAAGTGTGCGAAATATGCGGGTTAGGCCTGCGCTTGCCCCACAGATTTGCCACCGCGCATGGCGTCGCGCCAAGGGCGCGGTTGACCGGAAGGGCGACTTTCCAGTCGCCCACGACCGGTCGACCGAACGTACTTCGGCGGCAGGAAAGCGGCCGCTCCGGTGCGAATGCCGACGTGCTTGGCAAGAATTGTGGGGCCAGCGCAGGGTTAGGCCCTATAAACTCAAACCCAAGCCAAGGTCCATGACTCACTACAGCACCGAGCTCACGCGGCTCCAGGAAAGCCTCCTCACGATGGCCAGCCATGCGGAAGCGGCCGTCACCCGGGCCATGCGTGCGCTGGTCGAACGCGACGAGACACTCGCCCAGCGCGTCGAGGACGACGACAACATCCTCGATCGTTACGAGATCGAAGTGGACGACCTTGCGATCCACCTGCTGGCGAAGGCGCCCCTTGCGACGGATCTCCGTTTAATCACCGTGGCGATGAAAATCTCCCAAAACCTCGAGCGCGTGGGCGACGAGGCCGTGACGATTGCGCGGCGAGCCATCGATCTCAACGCCGAGCCGCAGCTCAAGCCCTATGTCGATCTGCCACGAATGGCGACCATGTCGCTCGAGATGCTGCGCGATGCGCTCACAGCGTTCATCAACCGGGAGCCGGAAAAGGCGCGGGCCGTTGTGCCGCGCGACCAGGACGTCGACAATCTCAACCGCCAGTTGCATCGCGAGCTCGCGAGTTACATGATCGAGCAGCCGGCAACCATCACGCGCTGCCTGCGGCTGATGGTGATCTCCAAAAGTCTTGAGCGCATTGCCGATCATGCGACCAACATCGCCGAGGAGGTCGTGTACCTTTACGAAGCGAAGGACATCCGTCACGCCGGCCATGCGATTCAGGAAACGTCCCCGGGATGAACCGCGCATGGACGCGAATGAACGCGAATTCAACGCCGCCACCCGGAAGATCGGGTGGCGCCTGCGCATTCGAGCGGGTCGCTTCGCGGCTGCGAGCGTCAGCGAATGGCGGCAGCGCCTCGTCGCACACAGGCGCAACGTGACCGCTACGCGATGACTTTTGGCTCTTCAGGAATACAGACTAACATGACGTCATCCAAGATTCTGGTGGTCGATGACGAGCCCGATGCGCTCGAAGTCCTGGGCTTCAAATTGAAGGAGGCCGGTTTTGCGCCGCGGTTTGCGCGGGACGGCGCCGAGGCGCTGGCGGCGGTGCGCGCGGAAAGGCCCGCCCTCATCGTGCTCGATCTCATGATGCCCAAAGTGGACGGGTTCGAGGTGTGCAAGATCCTGCGCCGCGATCCCGTCACGGCGGCGATCCCCATCATCATGTTGACCGCCCGGGCTGCGGAAATGGACCGCGTCGTCGGGCTCGAGTTGGGCGCCGATGATTATGTCACGAAGCCGTTCAGCCCGCGCGAACTGGTGTTGCGCATCAAGAAGCTGCTGGAGCGGGCGCGTGCCGCGGACGAGCCCGGCGCGCGACT
Organism: Opitutales bacterium; assembly: GCA_038204695.1. Lineage (GTDB taxonomy): Bacteria > Verrucomicrobiota > Verrucomicrobiia > Opitutales > Opitutaceae > ER46. The sequence goes on from JBBRCR010000208.1 coordinate 9,805, forward strand.
CCAGATCGGCGAGTTGGAAATCGACGTGCCGGGCCACGAGGTGAGACTCGCCGGCAAGGCGATCACCCTCACCGCCACCGAATTCAAGTTGCTCGAATTGCTCGCCCGGCGACGGGGAAAAGTGCAGACGAGAGAGCGGCTGCTGCACGATGTCTGGGGCTATGACAATCCGATCGAAAGTCGAACCGTGGATACCCATATGCGGCGGTTGCGGGAAAAAATCGGGGATGCGGCCGGGCACATCGAAACCATTCGCGGTGTGGGGTACCGGTTCAAAGCCGAGCGATGACCGCGTTGGAAATCCTGCTCTCGTTGCTGCTGGCGGCGGCGGTGATCGCGGCGTGGGTGATGCGCGCCCGGTTGATCCACCGCGAGGCCGGTCATGCACGCGAACTGGCCAGGCAGCGCGCGGCGTCCGAGGCCGAGGCCGCTTCACAGGCGCAGCGGGTTGCGGCGCTGTTCGATCGCATGGTGGAAGGGATGATCATTATCGGACCGGACGGGCGGATTCGGCTCGCCAACCGGTCCGCCGGGGAACTGTTCGGCTTCGAACCATCCGCGAAGGATCGCACCATTCTCGAGGCGACGCGCAACCATGAGGTCGCCGCTCTCGTTGCCCGACTGGAACACGAGCCCGAGGTGCTCCGCCACGAATTGCGACTCGATGCGGTGGGCAGCGCGCGTTTCCTGGAGGTGAACGCGCTGGCGTTGCGAACGTCCGACGGCGCACGCGACGGCGCCCTCCTGGTGTTCCATGACCTCACGCGCATCCGCCGACTCGAATCAGTGCGGCAGGAGTTTGTAGCCAACGTCAGTCACGAATTGCGCACCCCGCTTTCCATGATCAAGAGCGCGGCCGAGACGTTGATCGACGGGGGCAAGGACAATCCAGCCATCACGACCCGGTTCCTCGAGATCATCGACAAGCACGCCAGCCGGCTGACGCTGCTGATTGACGATTTGTTGCTGCTGGCGCGGCTGGATTCCGGCCGGATGGAACTGCACCTGCAGCCGCTGTCGTTGCGCAACGTTGCCCACGAGGCGGTGGAAGACGCAGCCATCATCGCGCGCGCGCGCAATGTGGTGCTCGTGAACGAGGTCCCGGCCGGGCTCCGGGTGATGGGGGATGCCGAAAGGCTACGGCAGGTATTCGCAAATCTGATCGACAACGCGATCAAGTATGGCCGGGCCGACGGCCGCGTCGAACTGCGTGGCCGCGCGGTCGGCGCGGAGCGCGTCGAGTTCAGCGTGCGCGACGATGGGCCAGGCATTCCACCCGAGGCCAAGGCGAGGATTTTCGAACGATTCTACCGCGTGGACAAGGCGCGGTCGCGGGAGCAGGGCGGCACCGGCCTCGGCCTGGCGATAGTGAAGAACGTGGTCCAGGCGCACGGGGGCGAAGTCCGGGTGGAGAGCACGCCCGGCGCGGGCAGCGAATTTTTCATCACCCTGCGCGCCGCTGTCGGGCGGTAGAATCAAGGTAGGAATATTCCGGTACGAACGTTCACGCAGCTGTTCGTGCAAACCCGAGCGCTCAATCCACCTCGTACACTTCGACGATGAGTTCGCCACCGCCGGTCTTGCCCCGGGCCATGACGGTATACGCACCGGGCGGCAGCGTGGCGAGCAGCACGGCATCGCGGCTGCCGGGCGGCAACGCGAATGCGCCCACTTGCACGGCAAGCTCACTCGCCTGCGTTCCACTCCAGTCATCATTCTCCCCGATCTTCACGTTGGCGGAATTGTAGAGCTCGAGCAAAGGATCAGCCACGACATTGCTCACGCCAAGCGGAGTCAGACCGGGACCAACCGCACGAATCATCACCGTTTGCGTCTGCTCGCCGCGGATCACAAAACCCGGAATCATGGTGCCGTTCGCCGCCAGCGTCGCGCGCGTAGCGATGTTGATGAACTTGCTCGTCGACCCGCTGTTCACAACGACCGTCGATCCGGTAACTGGGTCGCTCGCCGAACTGGCCGGCGAGAAGTAACCGTCGCGCCCCAGTTTTGTCCACGTATACGCCCAGTTTCCCGACGTGGTGAACGCGCCCAGGTAATTCGCCGCGGTGAAGAATCCATCGTTCGGTGGCGTGGCCGCCAACAGCAGCGCCGGACTGCCTGCGCGCAGTCGCGGGTCGAGCAGCCCACTCTTCGTCCGATCAATCGCGACGACGAGCGGGTCCAGGTTGACGCGGTTGTTCTGCGCGGCCGCGCGGATATACTCCGCCGTGTAGTTGCTCGCCGGTGCCGGGCCGCCGGCCGTGGCGTTTGGACTGATGAACAGCTGTGCGTCGGTGGTGCCGGCGCCGAAAGAGCCGAATATATTGCTCGCGATCGTTATATCACCCGTGGCGAGTCGTTTGGCGCTGTCCTGCGCCTGTGCGCTTTCAGTCTCGATGCGGAATGCATAGCCGCGGAAGTCATGGAATATCGAGTTGAAGATTCGTCCACCCGTGTTGTCCCGAAAAATCGGGCCGAGGCTCAGAGCGTTGCCGCTTTGCGCCCCGGAACCGATGGCCGTCACGTTGTAAACCTGCGGGAGCGCATAGGGCGTGCCGTCCTCGGGCGTGGTGCCCCCGTCGCACTCGAACGCCTGGTTGCCGACCGACGGGTCCTGGATGAGAAAGAGAAACTGGAGTTTGCCGCGGTAGCCCTCGTCCCAGTCGAAGCCATCGTCGTCGTTGAAGGCGCTGATCAGGTATCTGCAGTTCACCGTGCCGCCGAACCATTCGAAGCCGTCGTCCGCGTTGGCAAACACCTCTAGATACTCAATCGTCGTGCCCGCTCCAACCGCACCCATCGTGAGCCCGTTCAGTTCGTTATTGGGCCCGAGCAGCGAACCCGCATGCCGGATCGAAACGTACCGGAGCACGCCGGAGTTATCGGCGTCATCGTTTCCGCCGTATAACCCGAGCGGCTCCGTCGTCGGGATGCCCTCGATGTTTCCGGCGCCGGACGCCGTGTTCGTGCGCGCGCGGCCGAGAATCACGACCCCGCCCCAAAGCCCACGATCGTTCTGGCCCAGATTGCCGTTCAAGTTGTCCGCCTCGGCGGTGAAGATGATCGGTTCGGCGGCCGTGCCGCTGGCGTTGATCTTCGCGCCGCGGGCAATGACGAGCGCGGACGCATCCTGCGCTGCGCGCACCCTGCCCTTGATCACGGTGCCGGGCTCGATCGTGAGGGTGACGCCCTCACCCGCTACGAAGACGCGGCCATTGAGCAGATACGTGTTGTTCTTCGTCCAGGTGCGGCTCGAGGTAATGTTCGAGTCGACCGTGACGTCCACGCCGTAGAGCGCCATGGGCGCAGCGAGGAGGGCGATTAATTTCAGGAGCGGTGGTTTCATATTCGTGGTCGTTTCGGGTGGGTTCCGGTGAAGGAAAGGGAAGGCAAGCCGGCGGCGGTGCGGTTTCGCGCCTGGCGTCATCGCGGCATCCGCGAGCAGCCCGCGGGGCGTCAATACGTGTAGGTCACGCCGACTGACGTCGTGATGCCGCTCCGGTGCGATGAACGCAGATAGTCGACGCCGCGGTAGGTGTAGATTTCCTCCGCCGCGCGGTTCAAAAGGTTTTTGGCGGAAAGCGACACCTTCCAGCGGTCCTGGATTTTCTGGTTCAACACGAGGTCGAGCGTCGGCGCGGGCTGCTCGTAGACATTGGGTGTGCCCGGTGGGCTGACCTGCGAGAGCCGCGCGCCAAACGCATTATAGTAGGCGCTGAGGGTCGTGCCCCAGTGCGCGTTATGGTAGCTGAGATC
>JBBRCR010000209.1:0-13529 GCA_038204695.1 Opitutales bacterium
CAACTCCGCCACGGCGAGGAACACCGGGTGGTGCAATCCCTCGAGGAGCTGTTGGCCCCGACCGAGCAACGCAGCGCGTCATCCCAGAAAGCGGTGACCCGCGAGGTCGAGTACATCGTCAACCACCAGGAGCACATTCACCACCAGGCACGGGAAAATGAAGGCGCTCCCATGGGCAGCGGCGCGGTTGAATCCCTCTGCCGACAGCTCCAGAACCGTTTCAAATCCTGCGGCCAGTTCTGGTCCCGCCACGGCCTCACCCACCTGCTCGCCATCAACGTTCTATTCAAAAATCAATCCGCACGCGTCCTTTGGAATTAGTCCTGGCGTCAACTCGGAGATGCACCCTCGGTGGAGTGTCCCGTGCGTTTCTCGTTCGCTTGGTGGCGTTTTTGGCGTCGTCGCGAACCGAATCTACCAGAGGATGTGAGACAAAATTCTTCCGTTGCAGCGTCTGAACACGGTCTTGCAACCGGCCGGCCTGCTCGAGAATCGGGCGTATGCGCGCGCGACTTTCTACAGCACACGCGGCGAGCGCCAATCCACCACGTCGCCGTCCGCGATGCGCAGCGCCAACATGCGCATCATGCAGGCGCTGTTCGACCAGGGTTGCTCAACCAGAGCGAGCTCACCTCGCGGTTCGACGTGGGCGGACACGGATTGTTGGACCATGCGTCGGAAGGTCTCGAGTTCCAGGTTACGGCCAATCCGACGAAGAACTGGCGCCTCCACGCCAGTCACGCATTCCTCGATGCCAAGGAGGAAAACCTCTGTCTCGAGTGGACGGCGCGGCATAAGCAGAACGTGGAATACCTCTCGGTTCAACACGGCCGGTGTAGTGACCAGCGCCGGACGCCCGCTGGCACACGAGGTTGACTCTCTCTCCCGGCCCTGAACGAAACCACCGAGAACGACGGCGGAAAAAGATGGGCAGCCTGCGTCACAAGATGAACCTGTTTACGCGGAATAATTTCTCCTCCGGCTGCCAATGGGCTCTACGTGGGCGGCGGCTGTCAGCGGTCAGAGGGAGACCGTCGCGCTCAGCGTGAAGCTGCGCGGCGTCTGGTAACGGAAGTTGACGGGCGTCGACACCCGGGCCGCTGTCTTCGTGTAGTCGCCGCCGGGTGCGCGCAACGACGCCGCACCCGTGTAGACCGGCGTCGAATTGTCCAGAAGGTTGGCGACGCGCAGTTGTAGCGCGACCGTCTGGCGGTTCCTCAGCCGGAAAGTGTAGGACAGCGTACTGGTCGTGGTGATATAGGCGTTCGAATACACGGGAGTGAAGGCATTGGCGTTCGGATCGTCGATCGCGCCCGCGCTGCTGAAATTGTTGGGTTGCGCTGGATCCTGGATTGAATCGCCGCCGCGGAATGCGATGACCTTCTTTCCGCGATAGTTCAGTCCAGCTCCCACGCGCAGGCCCTTGAGCCGCCCCTCGGAAAACTGGAAATCCGTGAAGAGATTTGCCGTCGCCTCGGTGAGCCCGGGGATCTTCTGCGGATCGGAAACGATGTTGGGCAATTGCGTGCGGAATATCGTAAGCCAGGCATTCCGGGCCGCCGTGGCATCCGGGCTCACCGAGCTCGACGACCCGTCGGATACCGGCAAATCGGACGCGTTGAAGACATTGCCCGAGTCGATCACGGCCAGGCGCATTGTTTCCTTCCACTTGGCGAGAAACGCGCGGGTGTCGCGCCAGGCGTCAGTCTGAATGCCTTCGGCCTTTGCCGCATTGGCGGTGAGGCGCCAGTGGCGCGTGAGGTTGGCCGTGATCTCGATTTCGTAGCCGCTGTTTTTCCGGTCCCGCAGATCGAAAGCCTGGCGCGGCACGATCGGGAACCCGCGCTGGTTGATGCCGTCGGCTGACGTGTCACCGGTCTTGTTGGCTAAGGCGATCTCCTGGATGTTGTTCGTGAACGAAATTTCGAACGGCTGGGCCGTCTCCTGCCCCTCATAGCGGGTGAGGCTGACGTTCACGCGATCACCGAGCAGATAAAATCGGATGCCGGCGTCGGTGCCCTTCGACACCGGGGACGGTACGAGCGAGCCGTCGAGGCGGAGCTGGCTGGTGGAGGGATTGAAACTCGTCGCGTAGTTGGCGAACAAGCTGAGCCACGGCTTCACGTGCCAGACCGCGCCCGTGGAATAGGTGGAGGAGTCGAGTTTAACCACCGGCGGATTGTAATCATCCTGATACCGGCCCGCCGTGGTGGTCGGCACCCGCGTCGTGGCGTTGCGGGGACGAACGTCCGACAGCGCGAGGTAATCGTCCGGCGCGTTCGGCCGATAGTAATAGGTGCCGCCATCCCAATCCGCCGGATAGTCGGCGTAAGAATCATTAATCGTGCGCTTCACCTCCAGGGCATCACGCCGGCCGGCCAGCAGCAGGTGGAGCCGGTTGGAAAAGAATTTTCCCTTGATGGCGCCTTGCGCGTAATTGGTCTGGATCTTCGTGTACGAAATGTCGGTCGCGCGCTGCGAGTCGCCCATCCATTTCACGGGATACGTGACGCCGCCGAGATTGGCCTCCGTGATTTCAGGCAGTTCGCGTGAAGGGCCGTACCAGTAGTAGCGATAGTTGACCTGGTCGTTGAAGGGCCAGTTGCGCGGGTCGGCCTGCCGCAGCACGCGCATGCTCTCGATGCGCTGGTAGTTGTCGTTTTTCGTCACGCCCGTCATGAGGTTGAACGTGAAGTCGCCGACGCGCGTCCGCTCGAGTTGGTAGGCGGCGGCGACACGACCGCCGAGGTAATCGTTGCCGAAGCTGCCGCGCGAACGCTGCCCCTGGCCGAACACATCGAGAAAGCCTGGATTCGGGCTGCCGTTGGGCAGGTTCCGATTTACGTCGATGATCACGTCGTTGAGTGACCGGCCGTTCAGATATTGGGTGCGGCGCGCTTCGCGGGCAAAATTGAACGCGGTCTCCAGGAACAGGTTTGCGCCGATCCGATTGCGCAGAAACGCCGAATACGACTGGTAAACCTGCTTGTTGGTTGGCGCGAGGGTGGACATCGAAAAGCTGGAGTCCGGCACCCGAAATTTGGAGCCTGCGATCGCGCGATCAAAGCGCCACGCCGGCGCATTCAGCGCTTCGTTGATCGGCCGGGCCTGGTAATTGACGTTGGATGCGCCGGCCGGCACGAGCACGCCGCCGACGGCGGTCGTGGCATTTGTGCCGCCCCCGATGGTGCGCATGGTGTTCGCGTAATTCTCCACCATCGTGCCGTGGTGGTCGGGCGCGAAAACCCAGATGGGCGTCGTGTCGTTCCCGTAGCGACTGACGCCGGCGGCGTTCAGGATCGTGCCGCTCGGCACCGTGGCGTTGGTCTGAAGCGTGGAGAATGTCGTGGTGCCATCCCAGCCCGTCAGATTGTCGTTGAGAAACGTGACCGGATTGTTGCGGGTAATCCGGCCGACTTCGCCTTCGAGCAGCAATTCGGTGCGCTGGGTGATTTTCCAGGTGGCGGCCAGCGTGACCGCCAACTTCTTCTCCATTTCGAAATCGCGCCAGCCCTGGCTGTCCTGCCAGAGCAGATTCGCGCGGATCGCGAGCCGATCGGATACGGTGCGATTGTCGTCTACGGACACGCGGCGGTTGTCCCACGAGCCGTACGTCAGACGCACCGAACTTCGCGGCGCGCCGGAGAACTGGGCCCGTTTCGTCACGGCATTGGACGCACCGCCAAAAGCTCCCTGCCCGAAGAGGATGGCGTTGGGTCCGCGCGAGTAGTCGAAGCGGTCGAGGTTGTAGCTGTCGAAGTTGACGTTGAGCGGAAAAAAATTGCGTTGCTGCCCGCCGACGCTGACCCCGCGCGAGGAGACCTCGAACCCGTTGCCGAAAATCTCCTCGTTGCCCGGTCCCTGGAGGCTCGTCGAGTTTACCGTCCATTCGCTTGCGGCCATCAGATCGTTGATCCCGAGGGCATCGAGAAATTCGCGGGTGAGGACCGAATACGCCACCGGCGTATCCTTGAGATCACCGGCGAGCCGGCCGCCCGCGAGCGAGCTCGACGCTACGAAACCCACGTCCTTCGAGGTCGAGACCTCGAAGGGCGAGAGCACGACGGCCTCGCCCGGCTCGAGCGCGGCTTCCTGCGCGGGCAGGGGCGCTGCGTTTTGGGCGAAGGATGGCATCGCACCGATGAGTGCGGCTGCGAGGCCAAGAGGCGAAAGCGAGAAGGTTGTCATAAAGCTGCTCATGCGGCGGTCGCATCGATCGCCGCACCGACCGGGATGCAAACAGCCCGGATCTGGTGGAGCGACTGCAGCGGACGTTTAATGTAAACACGGCGCGATGGTTTGCCGGGCGTTGTTCACGTAGGCGGCGTGGTCGGTTTTTTGGTGATAGTCGCGTCCGTAGTTTGCGGCTTCCGAGCAAATCAGCAGGCCTTTCTCGTCGGCGACGTCGAGGATGTAGGCGGGAACGGGATTGTGATGCCAACGCAGCACGCGCAGGTTCATGGCCTTCAGCCGGTCGACGGTTGCGGGCCACGCCTCGGGCGAGTGCAACCGCGCCGAGTCGAGATACCAGGTGTCTCCATAAACCTGGTAGTCGCCGTACAGATTCGCGCGGATCCCATTCCAATAATACTGGTTTCCGCGGATCGAAATCTCGCGGAAACCGAAGCGCCGCGTCTCGCGGTCCAGTTCACGCCCGTCCTCGAGGACGCGGCTCGTGAGCACGTGCAGCGTCGGACGATCCGGCCAATAGGGGGCGAGGTCGCCGGCGGGCCCGCTCATCGAAAGCGTTTTCATTTCGCCGGCGGCCAGCCGGAGTGGCGGACTCGAGAGCCGAATTCCCGTCGTCTCGCCGCTGAGAGTAACGGTGCGAGGGCCGGCGCTCGCGTTGCGGATGGTGTACTCGACTGTGAGCGTGCCGCGCGCCACGGAGGATCGGATGAACGCATCTGTGATATGGACGGTTCCGTAGGCGCGCAGCCACACGTCATCAGCGATGCCGCCGCGGTCCTTCCAACCCCCGACGGGCCAGGCGACGTTTCCCTCCGCGTCCGCAATCGGTGAATGTTTCGGCCCCTTGACCTCGACCTTGAGCCGGAACGTTTCCCCGGGGACCGCCGCGCGAGTCACGTCGATCGCAAACGGACACCAGCCGCCGACATTTTCGCGCACCAACGTGCCGTTCACGAAAACGCGTGCGATAAAATTTACCGCTCCAAATTCGAGCTGGACGACGCGTCCCGCCCAGGCCGCGGGGACCGCGACGTCCCGCTCGTAGACGTGCCCATCGAACTTCGGCAATCCCGCGTAGATCGGCACAGTGCCGCCGACTGGCCACTCACCGTTGAGCGAAACCTGTTCGCGCAATGGCGGCGGCGCGGCCCGCACCAGGCTGAAGAGAGCGGCGAGAAGGGTGCAGAGGCGTGGCAGGAGCCGGAGGTTCATCGCAGGATGGCGCGGACGATTCACTTTCGTTGCAGTTTCAAGAACAGGAAATTGCGTGCCGCGGGGATTTCCACCCGGAGCCGGTCACCGCTCACTTCGGCGGTTCCCTGTCCAGCAAGGCGGGCGACTTCATAACGGCCCGGGGCGAGCAGCGGCAGCGCCCCCTCCCAGTTCTGCCGGTCGTTGAGTTCGCGAAAAATCAGGGCATAGCCGCCGTCGCCGTTCGGCGACGCCGAGAAAAATCCCGTCCAAGCCCGGCCATCCGGCTCCACGCCGATCGGAATCAGGCTGCCGCGAAACAGCGCTTCGCGGTGCGCTTTCCAGATCGCAACGAGCGGAGCGACTTTCGCGACGTAGATTTCCGGCAGTTGCTGCACCTCCATCCATGCCAGCGGGCTCGAGCACATCACGGTGGCGAAAACATAGTCCGGCGACCAAAGCGCCGGCGCGAGGAGGTCGTCACCATAGTTTTCCTGATTCCGCAGGTTGTTCATGAACTCCATGCGCAGCCGAATCGGATCGAGGTAGTGGGCGAGCAGCCACAGGTTGCGCAGCGTCCGGTGCGGGAAATAACGATCCTTGCGCGGCCAATACTCGTTGGGATTCGGCGCGGGCGGGAGCGGGGGATAGTGCGTCCAGCGGTTCTCGACAAAAATGGGTCCGTGATGCGGATTGCCGAAATAACCCGGTCGCGGGGTGTGGCCACCCGTCACGTCGAGGTCGATCGTGAGACGGCCGTCCGTTTCATTGATCAGCTCCTCGATCAGGCGATGGAAGCGCTCCTCCGCGCGGGGCGTGACAATCCGCAGCAGGTCGAATTTGAAATAATTTGCGCCTTCCGTGCGATGCAGTTCGAGAACGCGCGCTTTGTCCTTTTCCCACGCGGCGAGTTCGTTGAACGAATCCGGGGGAAACCAGATGCCGAACTGCATCCCGCGCGCCCGTGCCTGCTGCACGAAGGGCTTGATGCCGGCGGGAAAGCGCTGGGGATGAAAGGCCCAGTAGTCGGGGTGCGTGCCGTAATGCCCCAGGGCGTCGCGCTTTTTCCGGTCAATGGGATTTGGGAAGGGACCATGCTGCCAGCCGGCATCGAGCTCGAAAACATCAACGCCCAACCGGGCGGCGGCGTCGATTTCACGGATCAGGAATGGCCCGCTGAGGTTCCGGTTGCTGTTCCACTCGCCCCAAAAATTGCAGAGCAGCAGGCCGTCGCGCTGCGGCTCGTAGGTGCGCAGCTGCCGGTGATAACGCTGCAGCGCGGCGATTCGGCCGGCGCGCCCGCCCTGATAGACCAGTGCGACCGTGCGGTAGGTTCGACCACCGGCCGCCTCGAGTTCGTGGCTGGCGAGTTTCAGCCGGCCACGCTCAACCGCCAAATCGTAGAACCGGCGCACGACGGCGCCGGTCGCGTCCATCGCCCGTGGCCGTTCATCCGGGAGTGGCGCGTGCTTGAGCCAGAGCACACCCGCAGCGGTCGCGGGATCCTCGATGAAGAAGACGTTGCCCCGAAACTGCACCCCCACGCCGGTGGCTTCGGCATCGTCGGCATCGCCGACCGCAACGGAGAGCCCGGGCCGCTCAATCACGACCGGACCGGCATACAGGTCGGTGCGGTCGAAGAATCGGACGCGGGTCAGCATCCAGCCGCGCGGTGCCGGGACGAAGGCCTCGATCGCGTTGAGGCGATCGACGGCCGCGGAATCGAGTCGCGTGCCGTCGAGGGAGCATTCCATGACGATGGCGGCGGAATCGGCAAAAATCTGAAACCGGTGAAGGACTGCGCCGCCGCCAGCCTCGACGCGCAACGTCACACGCAGCGACGGTTCTTCGGTCGGCCCGGCCCGACCCGATTCCGCCGTCAATGTGCAGCGCGGCGCAGGGCCGGCTCCGGTGGCCCGTGGGGCGATGCCATCGCCGATCCACTCGAGACGTTGCGTCGAATCGTGGAGCGACTGCGCGATCAAGGTGCCGTCGCGGTCGACCTGCCATGTACGCTCGATTCGATCGTTGCCGAGGCGCAGAACGCCCTCATGGAGGCGGGCGTGGCGTGGGCCGAACCGCAGGGTGCCGCCGGCCGCGGGGGTGACGACCGCCGCGACACCGAGCAGCGTGGTGGAGAGGAGCAATGCGAGGAACCCGACGAGGCGCGGACGAAGAGACATGTGAAGGTGAATTGGCAAACACGGAGCGGCGGCCGGGTGGGGCGGTCGTTCCTAAACCCAACACGGTCCGGCTCCAGCCAACGCGGCCCCGATACGCCTCGCCATCGCGGCGCATGTTTAATGTAAACGAACCTCGTTCCATGCCACGCAAATCCCGACCTTCCATCACCGACATTGCGGCGGCGGCCGGGGTGAGCGCGATGGCCGTGTCGTATGCGTTGCGCGGCAATGCACATGTATCGGCGGTGACGCGCGAAAAGATCAGGCGGGAGGCGCAGCGCCTGGGCTACCGGCCCGATCCGCTGTTGACGCACCTGATGAGCCACGTGCGCAGCCGGCGCATCCGGCACACGCAGGCCAACCTTGGGGTGTTCGTGCTCGAGAACGACGAATACACGAACCAGTTGATTGCGGGTGCGCGGGCCCGGGCCGAGCACTTGGGCTACGCCTTGGACAAAATCGACGTGACGCCGTTTTCCGCCAATCCCGCGGGGCTCAAGCGGATGCTGCGCGCCCGGGGAATCAGCGGCCTGCTGCTTTCACCCTGCCACCTGCCGCAGGCGGTGACGGCCTGGCTCGACTGGTCGCAGTTCTCCGTCGTGGCCATGTCGTACTCGATCATGGCACCCGTTTTCCACCGGGTGGTTCCGCATCATTTCCAGAATGCCCGGAAGGTTCTGACGGCGTTCCGCGCCCTTGGGTATCGGAGACCGACTTTCGCGATCAATGAGACGGTGCGGCAGCGGTCGAACCACTCCTTTAGCGCGGCGCTCACGTGGGCGGCGGAAGAGTGGCAGGAGCCGGTGGTGTCGATGTTCGTATCGAAGGGCCTGCCACCGCACGGTCTGGCCGGCGTCGGGGCGTGGTTTCGCCGGCACCGGCCGGACGCGTTGATCCTGACCGGCGCCCGCCATGTGGAGGGGGAACTTGTGCCCGAACTCGGGGCCCGCGCGGTCGCCAAGCTGGGCCTCGCCGTCATGAGTTTCGATGCCGCCTGTGCCGTGCCGGGAATCGATCAACAGACATCGCTGCTGGGATCGACCGCGGTTGACGTGCTCGTGGCTCAAATCCATCGCCACGAACGCGGGATTCCAGCGCGACCGATTTTGAGCATGGTCGAAGGCGAATGGATGCCGGCAGGCGGGCCCGTCACCCGTGGCTCTGTATCCGGCGAAGCCTGACGTGCTGCGATTCAACGACCGGCGGATGACACGCCGTCAGAGGTCGAAGGTGGCGTCAGAATGAACAATGCATCCGGGAGCCCGCGGCTTCATTACGAGGCGGTGCATACGTTGCGCTTGAATACATTAGGTATCCGGGGCTGGGTGGGGGCAGATGAACTCTAATTCTTGGATGCGGATCCGTATCAAATGACAAACCAGGCTGGACGTGCATCCGCCAGCAACGAGGTGCGGAACACGCGGGGGCTGCTGGCGAAACTGCAGAAGGAGACGAAATAAATAGATATGAACACCATCCCACTTGCGCCGTTGGCGCGACGCCGTTCGCTCCAGCTCACTGCCTCGCTCCTGATATTCCCGGCCGTCGCCTCGGCGGCTGCCGTTGTCGTCGAGGGCGAGTTTCCCCGCACGAAGGAAGTTCGCGACGCGGAACTCTACGATGCCACCAAGGCCACGGGCCATGTCGAGCAGGGCGTAAACAACTATGGCTTCTTGGTGCGCAGTTCGCCGGCCAAGGCAAAGTGGGTGGGCGGCCGGGTCTACGGCCGCGGAGTCAATCAGACGGGAGGCTGGAGTTCGACCTACGCCATCGGCAACGGCGCGGGCCTGATCTTCAACGAGTCACCCGGGTTTACCGTGGAGCGATTCTATTCGGAATGGTCCTGGGATGGCATCCGCCCGGCAAGGAACTCTTCGGGCGATATCGTCATCCGGCAGGTTTGGCTCAAGAATATCCGCGACGATGCCGTTGAGTCCGATCACCTCGGCACCTGGAGCTGTGTGCGAGTGGAAAATTCGCTCATCGAGGACGTATATGTTTTCCACTCCTGCCGCCGGGGCGCCAGTGCCACGGGCCCGACGCCATACCATCGGGTGGAATATGAGGGTAACCTTCTGAGCCTCGGGTTGCACCCGATGGATCTGGCAAAGCGGGCGTACCCGTGGTCCAGACCGATTCCAGGCAATGTTTCCGGTCAGACCTTCAAGACTGAAGGCAACGGCCGGAACATGACGCTCCTCTTCAGGAACAACGTGGTGAAAATCGCTGAAATCCAGGCGGCCGCGAGGGAGGTACTCAACCTTCTGCCGGCCAACGCCACCCTGGATCCTCGGTCCGGCGGGAACGTGCTGGTGTGGCTGGGCGGCAGCCCGAAAGAACTCGAGTTGGAAACCATCAATGGCGTGCGGGTGCCTAAGGACTTTAAGATCGACCCGCGGCTTTGGACCGTGACCGACAAGCCGGACGTTTGGACCAACGCAAGAAATGGCTGGATCGCCAACGCCTGGGAGGCGGCGGAAAAGACACACGCACGGTAAAACTGTGTCGGTCCATGCTGGCGCCAAGTCCAATTGAAAGAACCGCGACCTTGACACGTCGCATCTCGGTCGACTGAGCCAGCGCTCACCAGGATGTGAACGCGCCGGCACTCGGTGCCACGCCTGCGCCCCTACCGATCAAAGCCGAGCTGAAAGCGTCCCGAACGTTTTCGCGGTGTGTTCTACGGCAGGAGCGGTTCCAGCAATCGAACGGCAACTCGCATTGGCGTTCCTTTTATCCTGCGGCCGTTTGGGTGATCATCACGTATGTCAAAGATTCGTAAAACTCCGAATATCGGGGGCGGCCGGAACCTGCTACTATCGTGCCCTGTGATTAACCCACCCCCAGAGTCGCGAGACACGCCCTTCGCCGTAACGGACGACGACATGAATACACCTATCCCGCAAGTTGATGGTATGTCGCTACCCGTCTGGAAACGCGTCCTGGATTTCGCCTGCTGTATAGCAGCCCTGCCCATATTCGCGCTGCTCACTATGGGCGGCGCCGTGATCCTGCGCACCTTATCACCATCAGTTTTGTTTTTCCGCCAAGAGCGCGTCGGGCATCTCGGACGGCGATTCTCGATCTACAAATTCCGCACCATGCATCTGGGCGCGGACACCGCCGCTCATCAGGTGCATTTGTCGGAATTGATTAGATCGAATGCTCCCATGCAGAAATTGGATACGCGTGGCGATGCGCGACTAATCCGCGGCGCCTGGCTGCTGCGGGCCACCGGCCTCGACGAGTTGCCCCAAATCATCAACGTACTCCGGGGAGAAATGAGCGTTGTGGGTCCCCGTCCGTGCATTCCCTACGAGTATCATGAATATACTCCCGCTCAACGTGCACGCCTTTCGGCTGTCCCAGGACTGACGGGACTGTGGCAAGTTTCGGGGAAGAACCGTACGACGTTCGAGCAAATGGTTTCCCTGGACATCAAATACGCTCAGCGCCTATCCCTTTGGCTCGACCTAAAAATCATCTTTCTCACTGTTCCGGCGCTTGCAGTCCAAGTTGTCTACACTCGAAGAAATCGCCGTCGTGCAGATACGTCGCCGGTGGTGAATACCGCGCAAGATGTCCTTTCGTGGTCTCAACATCTTGATGCCCCCTCTTCGTCCTGACCTCATCCACCATGTCCCCGCGTCGAGCGCGCTTCGATGCGAAGTAGTGCCGTAGACAATGCGCCAATTTTCCACAGATACCGAGCCATCGCAATATCCGGCCGAATCCCACCGATAAGATTGCACGCCGTTTCGGGTCGGCGCCGTTTGCCGCCTTGCGCGGAAAGGAGAAAGTACGGTGCGAGGACTCCAGGGCGGCGAGTGTCCCGCACTCTTGAATCGAGCGGCAGTTCCAGCCGGCGGTTCGATTTGTCCGGGGAGACGACAATGATCTTCCAGTACCCAACGCACCCACGTTCAAGCGGGCCGAGGATAGAATTTTTGTAGAGTTTTGCCTGATTGGTTCGCGGCTCACCCCAAACGTTCCTACAGGGGGTGGTTGGGCAGATTATTCAAACCGGGAAAGGAACCGGCTCGTCGGAAGGAAAATTCGCCAGCGGAGGACATCGGTGAAACCCGCGATCGGACGGCGGACCAGCCCGGGGTGGCCCGCGAACTGGCGGCTGCTTTCCACGCGTGGGAGACCGAGGTCACCCGCGGCGTCACGTGGACCACGGCACATTGACGAGTGACGTGATCTGCCCTCCTTGAAGAAACCGTCGTCAACCTATCGCGGACGTTGCTCAATTTTGATGAAATCTCGTTTCCTTTTTCCTTTCGTCAGTGCCGTGCTCGGATTGTGGATGCTGCCGGGTTACGGCGCGGCGGCTCAGCCGGCGGCCCGCCCACGCCTCAACGTGCTCTTCTTTGTCGCGGACGATTTGCGGACCGATCTTGGCTGCTACGGCTCGACGGAAGTGAAGACGCCGAATCTCGATGCGCTCGCCAGACGCGGCGTCGTGTTCAACCGCGCGTATTCCCAGCTTGCCGTGTGTGGTCCGTCGCGCGCCTCGATCCTCACTGGCCTGCGTCCGGATTCGACGCGGGTGCTCGATCAGAAGATGCACTTCCGGGATCACCGGCCGGAGGCGGCGACGCTGCCGCAGGATTTCAAGAACAACGGCTACACGTCCGTGGATATCGGCAAGATTTTCCACAATGCGCCGACGTCAGCCTCCGGTCTGGCTTTTGCCGACCCGATCTCGTGGTCGCGGCCGCCGCGCCTTGCCTCCGGAGGCCATTCGCAGGACTGGATCGACGAAGGAGGGAAAAAAGAAAAAACAGGGGCCGGTCCAATGCCTGGATGTGCCGGACAACGCGTATTGGGACCGCCAGATCGCCGACGAGGCCTGCGCGGCTCTGCGGGAGTTCAAGGCCAGTGGGAAGCCATTCTTTCTGGCCGTGGGCTTCTGGAAACCGCATCTGCCCTTCAACGCGCCGAAGCGGTATTGGGACCTCTACGATCGCAGCACACTTTCGGCGCCCGCTCCCGCGCACCGGCCGACCGGGGCGCCGGACATTGCCAGTCACCGCAGCGGTGAGTTTCGCAGCTACGCCGGCCTCCCGAAGGAGGGGCCGATTCCGTCGACGTGGCGCGCCGAGCTGCGCCACGGGTATTATGCCGGTATCAGCTACCTGGATGCGCAGCTCGGGCGCGTGGTGGCGGAACTCGAGCGCAGCGGATTGGCGGACCGCACGATCATCGTATTCTGGAGCGACCATGGCTACCACCCCGGGGAGCACGATCTCTGGGGCAAGCGCAGCAATTACGAACTCGACGCCCGGGTGCCGTTGACGGTGCCGGCGCCGGGCCGGGCGGCCGGCGCGAGGACCGACGCGCTGGTGGAACTGCTCGATGGCTATCCCACCCTGCTTGAACTTGCCGGACTGCCGCCGCGGCGCGAGCTCGAGGGCCGCAGTCTAGCGCCCATCCTGGCCGACCCGCGAAAGACCGTGAAAGACGTGGCGCTCACGCAGCACGGGCACCCCGTTTGGCGATGATGCCACGCAAATGGGTTACTCGTTGCGCACGGATCGATTCCGTTATGTCGAATGGCGCGATCTCACTTCGGGCGAGGTGACCGACTGTGAGTTATACGATCACGTGGCCGACCCACGGGAGAGCATCAATGTCATCAACGAGCCGCGGCTGCACACCGCGGTGGCGGAACTACAAGCTCGTGCGCGACAACTCGCCCCAGCCAGCCCAGCCGCAAAGCCTCCCACCCAATGAATACCCCGACGGTTTTTCGCGCTGCCGTTTTGTCCGCCCTCATGGCCGCTACGCGTGTATCGGGCGCTGCCGACGGTGCCCTCTCCGACGTCGTGCCGATTAAATACAACCATCCAGGCCTGGTGGTTGATGCCGGACTCGGTCTGCTCAACTGGCCGATTCCCTGCGACCGCAACGGCGATGGCCTGACGGACCTAATGGCTTCGACCTCGGGTCCTCAGCGGG
>JBBRCR010000210.1:0-13509 GCA_038204695.1 Opitutales bacterium
GGGATGAGGCCAAACGGGTGGAAAAGTTCCTTCCTGCCAGCCCCCATGCGGCAACATGCGTCGCCCGGGGTGATCACTCGTCACCGCGAACTGCATCTCGTCGTGAAACGTCCGCCACTATAAATACAGCGGCGCAAAGTCAGCTCGACGAGCAGCTAAAACCGTGCGCGCCGCACAGAGAGAATACTCGGCGGCCGGTCCCTGCAACGGCGAGTTCAGCCACGTAGATTAGTCGTCGCCCATTGCACGGCCCACTAAAAACCCGGCGAGCAATCCGATACCAGCCGCCGCGGCAATGGACTGATACGGTTTCCTTCGCACCACTTTGTCGGTGTATTTTGCGCCGGCCAGAGTCTTCTCCTTGGCCATTCCATACACATTGGAAAAGCGATCCTGAGCGGAGCGAAACTGGTCGCGGATGCGTCCAAGGGCATTCTCGGTCACCTCCGAGGCAGAATTCTCGAGCACTTTTTCCAGTTCCGTGCCGAGGGCTCGCAGATCACTCAGGAGCCGTTGCGCGTTTTGTCTGACTGCTGTGGAATTTTTCATGGTAAGCCTTTCGTCTGCGCAAAGAGTGGCCGGTTCCCTCATGATCGCTGCTGGCGGAGACCCGCACGCCAGCAAGATCCCCCTATTCAGGTTGTTTGTGTTAGTGCGTCAGGCCCGGGTGCCCGAGAGCGAGAGGTACCGCGCCCGGCGGACTTCGACGCGGCTCATGCCCCCGTTGCAATCATCCTCCCGTGCGCACATAGGACCAGCCGGCCTCCTGCCTCCGGACGACCTGGGCGACTCCTGAATCCACGGTCGTGACGAACGGCAGAAGATCAGCCTTCGTCACGTTTTGCCGGCGCATCGTGTTTTCGCATGCCATAAACACGACGTTCGAGCCCGCGAGGTTTTGCATCCTTGAACTGAGTTGGGTGTTGCTCCTCCGGAGGAAGTCCAAGCCCTTGCCGTGTGCCACGACCTCCACGTCCGTGCTCTTTTCGCCAAGCGTCTTGCGCACGTTTTCGATATTGTTTAGCAGCGCGGGCCAGGACTCCCCTTCGCCCGATGTGAGTTCGAAGAGCACCCGGTGCTGCTGACCTGATACGTTTGCAGAATTCGCCGCGAACAATCCCGCGATCGCGGCAAACGCGACTGCCACCCACACTCCATGTTTATAGTTCATTGCCGAAAAGGGGCCGTTCAACCGCTGCGACGCCTATTCGGACCTGTCGTTTAGCTCTGGATTGTCGATGCCCAGCGCATCCGCAAGGTCGGTCAAATGCTCCTGCTCTTGTGCGATGATTTCGCGGAGCACCTCGCTCAACGCAAATTCTCCCATGGCCTCGGCCTGGCGGATTCGCTGCCGGTAATTCATGATCGTGGTGCGCTCGTTTTCCAGGTCGAAGCGCAACATATCCTTGGCGTCCTCCGAGAGTTTGACCTCTTTTGGCGCCGCGATCGGCGTGCCGTTGAAATAGTCGATCTGCTTGGCAATTTGCAGAGCATGCGAAAGCTCCTCGCCGGCATGCTTCTCCAGCTCGGCGGCGATGTGGAGGAATTCGGCTCCCTTGATCGTCTGGCTGTACACGACATAGGCGATGATGGCCTGGTACTCCCGCGCCAGATCCTCGTTGAGCAGTCGGACCATTTCCTCGCGGCTAATCCGGTTGGTTTCTTTCATGTTCATGATTCCCTTCCGCCCGGCACTTCGGCCGGACTCGGGGACGCTAGACCATCGGGGATTCTTGGTGTTCGAAGGATTGGCGTTACTATCAGTTGCGCTACCGGTAACGACGAAGGTCTATACTACGCGGCGGCGCCGATACCGGGTCGGACTCCTCGGGGGCAGCTCCGGAATTTCCCGCAAACGCACCCGGTCTTGTGTCTGGGCGATGCCAGCCGCGAGACGGACGAGTCCATCACAAGCCCGGCCGGATGACCACTCGGCGCACAAGTCAATCATTGCCGGCGATACACCTGCGCTGCCAGGTTCGCGGCCATGTTCGCCCGCTTCATCTTCGTCTTGCTTTTCGCCGCCGGTGCGCTGCGCGGTCAGGCGCGGATGCCAGCCACGCTCCTCGTGATGACCTACAACATTCATCACGGCGAAGGCCTCGACCGGAAGCTCGACCTCGAACGCATCGCGAAACTGATAACAGATGCAAACGCCGACCTCGTCGGCATGCAGGAAGTGGACCGCGGCGTTCAAAGGACCTCGAAACGTGACCTGCCGGCGGAGCTGGCAAAACTCACCGGCATGCGCGTCGTGTTCGAGCGCAACATTTCGTATCAAGGCGGCGAATACGGCAATGCCGTGCTGACAAAGTTCCCGGTCAGGCACGTCCGCAACACCCATTACACGATGCTCCGCCCCGGGGAGCAGCGCGGGCTCCTCCAGGTCCGGCTCGATGTGCGCGGCCGCGACGTGCTCTTCATGACCACGCACCTCGATTACCGGCCGGACGAATCGGAGCGGCTGCTCAATGCGGACGAATTGAAGACCATCGTCGCGGCGGCCGGCGACATGCCCGTTATTTTATGCGGCGACTTCAATGCCGTGCCGGCGAGCCGGCCGATTGAAAAAATCAAAGCGTTTCTCACCGATGCGTGGGAGGTGGTCGGGCACGGCGGCGGATTCACCATCCCGGCGGCGAAACCCGCCAAGAGGATTGATTACATCTTCGTTTCCGCGGCCACGGTTCAACCGGTGAAGATCGAGGTGTTGAAATCGATCGCCTCGGATCATCTGCCCGTGGTCGCCGAGTTGCGGTTGAAATAGGGACCGGCCAGGGCATGGGGTTATTCAGGCCCGGGTTGCTCGTCAAAAGGGCGGCTCCTCCACAAACACCCCGAATGTCTTTTCCAGCGGCAGGAGATTCAGCATCTCGTGCGGAGCAGGTGCGTCTCGCTCGCCAAAGAGTTCCTCGATCAACGCGCCCACCTCGAAGCCAAATTCGTGAATCCACACAGGACGCCCCAAGGCCGCTTCGAGGGTGCGGTGGAAAATCTTGAACGGCAGACATAGCTCCACCGTCAAGAGCTGGAATTTCGCAATTTCCCGCGGCGTCCGCCCCACCCACCAGTGCGTCCTCGCGAGCGCGGCCGCTTTCTGCCGACCTATGGATCTTTGGCGTGGGTGCATATCGGGCGAGTTTTATGATGGCAGAACCGCACGGTGACCGACCTCCCGGTCGAGAAAACGTTCAGCGCACCGGCCGGGGTGTGCACCCTACTTTACTTATCCCGCCAGCGTGATTGCTGTGCGTTGGGGCTCACCTCCCGAGGCGCGTCCCGGAGGTTGTCAACGGTCAGACGCCCCACGTCGCGCGCACCTTGCCCGGCGCCGCTGGCTGGCGCCAGCGACTCGGCTCGCCCCCGAACTTGCGCTTGAAGTGCTGGCCGAAGCGCGAGACGTCCCGATAGCCGACGCGGCGTGCAATCGTCGACACCGCGAGTCGCGTGGATCGCAGCAACTCGGCCGCTTTCTCCAGGCGCAGCTTTTGCAGGTACGAGCGAAAACTCATGCCATAGCGCACCCGAAACAGGCGCGACAAATTCCCCGCACTCGTGAACGCCACTTTGGCCGCGACGTCCCCCAGTCGCAGCGGGCAATGCAGCCGGAAAGCGAGATGGGCCGCCGCCCGTTGCAACGGATCCGCCACCGGCTGGCTGGCATCATGCGCTTGTTCGGCGAGCCGAAACCACACCGCCTCGACGTGGCTGCGGGCGGCATCCTCCGCCGCGGCGGGGTCGCCCTGCGCGACGGTTTCAACCAGATGCTCGTGCTCTTCGATCAGGATGCGCGCATCGGGGAAACATTCCTCGAATCCCTTCTGATGAAAACCCTGCAGGCCGTTCCACACGATCCGCCAGATGTCCAGCAGGAGCGGCACATCGGCGGCCGTGACCACCGCGACGTGCAGCTCTTCGTCGGCGGCGCGAAACGCCGCATAGTCGCGACGCCGCACGGCCGTGCTCAGCCGTTTCAATATAGCGCGGAGCAGCGCCGGCTGCCGTGCTTCCGGGGTGGCATGCGACGCGGCATGCCGGGCGGCGAAACCTTCCAACATGGATCGTAACTCGGAAAGCCGGCGGAGTTCAGTGTCGTTCATGGCGCACGCTATGCGAAATCGAACAGTGAGGTATGCGCGGCGGGTCATTCGTGCAAGCTCGCGTTGACTAGGCTTGCACACGCGCTGACGGAACTTCCCAGTTGGCCCGAGTTCGGCGGGTTATGCCGAATCACTCAACGCCAACCTCCCTCCTCCGCTCATGAAAGTCTTCCGGGGTCTCTTTCCTCCCCTCATCACGCCGTTCCATCCGGACGGCACTATCAACGAACAGGGCCTGCGTGACCACGTAGACTTTGTCATCGCCAATGGCGCCGACGGCTTTTGCGGCGGCAGCAGCACAGGCGAGTTCATGAATCTCGCCCGCGCCGAATGGGAACGCGTCCTCGGCATCTGCGCCGAGCAAAACCGCGGCCGCGTGCCGATGCTCGCGGGCACGGCCGACATGTCCACCGCCGGCACGATCGAAAGGGCGAAGTTCGCGGAGAGCCTCGGTTACGACGGACATCTGATTATTCCGCCCTGGTATCAGGTGCACACCATGCGCGAGATCGAGGCCCACTATCGCGCCGTGCGCAGCGCGACGACCAAGCCGATCATGATCTACAACAACCCGCCGGTCGTCGGTGTTCGGCTCGCGCTCGAGACTCTTGTCCGGTTGTCGCAGGACGACGTCGTTCAATATATCAAGGATGCCGACTCCGATCCTTATACGATCACCCGGTTGCGCATGCGGCTCGGCGACAAACTCGGCCTCTTCTATGGTCACGACAACAATGCGCTGGGCGCTTTCGCCTTCGGCGCCACGGGCTGGGTTTCCGGCTCCGGAAATTTTGATCCAGCGCGCTGGTCCAAGATCGTCCACCTCTGTATTGACGACGGCAACTTTGTCGCGGCCCGGAAACTCTGGGATGAAATCATGCCCTTCGTCGACCTCGTCACGGTGGGCCGCCACGGCGAGCGCCCGGATTGGATTGCCGTGATCAAGCGCGGCCTCGAGTTGCGCGGGCGCTATGTCGGATCCGTGCGCCGCCCAATGCTGCCCCTGACCGAGGAGGTCGACGGACTGGTGCGTGCCGTCGTGGGGAAAATGAGATTTGAACCGGCCGCCCGGACGACAGCCGTCGCGTGAGTGTGCTCGCCGTCAGTCTCGCGCTCGCCGTGGTGTTCACCGCTCTCGCGGTGAGCACCCGGTTTGTGCGCCGGCTGAAGGGGCTGGGTTTCACGTTTGCCGTTCTAGCGGTCGGCGCCGCGGCGGTCGCGCACCCGCCGCTGTTCATGTCATGGGGCGGCTTCGATCTCAAACGCGCCATCACGCCACTCGTGCAACTGATTCTGCTTGGAATGGGCATGACGCTCAGCGTGGGTGATTTTCGGCGCGTGCTCACGATGCCGAAGGCCATCGCCATCGGCTTCGTCCTGCAATTCACGGTGATGCCGCTGGCGGGTTTGTTGTTCGCCACTTTGTTCGGTCTGACGGGCGCCGTCGCCACAGGGCTGATACTCATCGGTTCGGTGCCCGGCGGCACGGCCTCGAATGTGATCGCCCTGCTGGCGCGGGCCAACGTGCCGCTGTCGGTCACGATGACCGCGTGTTCAACGCTGCTTTCGCCCATCGTCACCCCGCTGCTCATGAAGTATCTCGCCGGGACCTACGTGGCCATCGATGCGTGGGCGATGATGCAGTCGATCCTCACAATGGTCATTGCGCCGCTGCTGATCGGGCTGGCGGTGCATCATTTTCTTCCATTGCTCGCGACCCGATTGGCGCAGGCGCTACCCGTGGTCGCTATGGTCGGGATTTGCGCCGTCATTGGCATCACGATCGCGTCTTCGCGCGAGCAACTCCTGACGGTCGGGCTCGCGCTGTTTGGCGCGGCCGCCTGCCACAATGCACTCGGATATGCGCTCGGCTATGGGACGGCGCGGCTCGCGGGTCTGAACCGCACCGATGCCCGCACGGTCGCGATCGAGGTGGGCATGCAGAATGGCGGCATGGCCACCGGGCTCGCGTTCGACGTCCTTAAGAGTCCAGCCGCAGCGCTCGCCTCGGCGATTTTCGGTCCCTGGAGCGCGGTCACGGCCTCGATGCTGGCGTCGTGGTGGCGCGGTCGTGCGTTCGTGGATACGCCCCCAGCCTCAACGGCCGCCGTGCCGGGACCGAAGCCGGTGCGAAGCTGACGTTCTTTTTCTTCAGAAACCCCCGTCTCCAATGAAAACCTTGCGACTCTGCGCGCTGTCCGCTGGTCGGGCAGCTCTGATTGTCCTCGGGTGGCTGTCCATCAGCGCCCTCGCGTTTGCCCAATCTGGCGCCAGCGGCACGATTGTGGGCGAAGTCACGGATGCAGCGACCGGTCAGCATCTCGAAGCGGCCATCGCGGAACTCACCGTCCTCGGCCGGACGGCGGTTACGGATCGCCAGGGAACATTTCAGTTTACCCGCGTGCCGGCCGGAGCCCATTCGCTGTCGATCACCTATCCGGGAATGGACGCCCAACAACTCACCGTCTCGGTCGAGGCGGGCGGCGTCGCGTCGGCGAACGTGCAGCTGCGCGCTGACGTGTATCGAATGGGTGAATTCGTCGTGGTGAGCGAACGCGAAGGCAATGCCGCCGCCATCGCGCAGCAGCGCGCCGCCCCCAATCTGAAAAACGTGCTGTCAACCGACGCTTACGGGACCGTGAGCGACGACAACGTGGGTAATCTGCTCCAGCGGCTCGCCTCGGTTTCCGCCGACTTTTCGGCGGGCGATGTCACCTATGTCCGCGTCCGCGGCATCAGCCCCGGCTTGAACGCCATCACCGTGGATGGCACCCGCATGGCCAACGAGGACCTCGTCGATACGCGGCGCGACTTTCGTTTCAACCAGTTCTCGATTGCGAACGTCGAAAAGATCGAGGTCACCAAGGCGCCGACGCCCGACATGGACGCCGACGCGATTGGCGGGTCGATCAACCTCGTCTCGAAGAGTGCGTTCGACTCAAAAGCGCGCCGCCAGTGGGGCGGCTCGCTTGGTTTCTATTACCGGCTCAAGGACCATCCCGACGAGGGCGACTTCGACTGGAGTCTGCGAAAGCGGCAGCTCTCGACCAAGCTCCAGCCCACCGCGAGCGTGTTTTACTCGGACGTCGTCGGAGCGAAGAAAAATCTCGGCATCCGCTTCGATGCGAGTTTCAAGCCCCGCTACGTGGCGCGCGACAACGCCGAGTCGCAGTATGAGCCCACCTTGAACGATCGCGCCTACACATGGCAGTTCATCGCGGGCGACCTCCGCCACGTCCGGACCATCGCCGGAATCGGCCTCAAGCTCGACTACAAGTTGAGCGAGCGCTCGGGTTTGTTCGCCGGCTTCAAATACAACTACCTTCACCACACGAATGAGTTCAACCGCCAGACCTGGGCGACGCGCCAGGAGGTCGCGCAGTTGGATGCCGCCGGCAACCGGATTGGGCGCGGCACGATCCTGCCAAACTACACCAACCTCGTCACCGAGGCGGCGGCGACCGCGGACACATCGACGACACTGTTCGTCAACAAACCGCTTCAAGTTTACGCTCCGTCGCGCCAGGTCATCGTGGGCGGCAAGCACCGCCTCGACGACTGGCGCATTGATTACGATCTAAATGTTTCCGAGGCACGTTCGAACATCAACGTCGGCGACTCGGGCGGCCAAATCACCTCCGCCCTGAGCGGTGTCGGCTGGCGGCTCGATCGCACCGGTTCCTATACGATGCCGAGCGTCACGCAGACCGGCGGGCCCAAATGGAACAGCCTCGACAACTACCGCGCGATGACGCTCACGCTCGACGATATGCGCCATGGCATCGACACCATCGTGGGCGGGCAGTTCAACGCGCGCCGCGATTTCTCCCCTCCGCTGCCATCCTATGTGAAATCGGGCGTCCGATTTCGCCAGCAAAACCGGGATCTCAATCGCGCGCAGCGGGTGTTCACGTATCTGGGGCCCGATGGTCGCACCGGAGTGAATCCCGCGACCGGCGTTGATGATGGCTCACTCGCCCGGTTCCTGGATACCGACTACAACTACCATTTCTTCGAAGGCCGGTATCCAGTGGCGCAATACCCAAGCGTGCCCGCGGTGCGCGATGCCCAGCGGAGCAATCCCGGCTGGTTCAGCGAGAACGTCTACACCACCTTCGCCACGCCGCTCCAGAACGCCCGGAACGTGGAGGAGAAGGTTTGGGCCGGGTATCTTTCGGGCAACGTCGACCTCCGAAAATTGTCGGTCCTGGCGGGCGTCCGCTGGGAGGAGACGCGCACGGATGGTGAAGGCGCCCGCCGCGCGGACCGCCTCGCCACGGCGGGGCCAAACGAGACTCGCGAGCAGACGCAGCAGCGGGCGCTGCGCGACTGGGGCCGCCGCGAACGCGCGAGCGGCAAATACGACAACCTGTTCCCCTCCATTCATGCGAAGTACGCGCTGACCCGCGACCTGTTGCTCCGCGCCAGCTGGACGAACAGCATCGGGCGACCGAACTACGGGGAGATCATCCCGAACACGACGGTGGACGAGGTCAACCAGACCATCCGCGTCACGAATCCCGCCGTGAAGCCGCAGTATTCGCGAAACTATGACGTGACGTTCGAGTATTACATCCGGCCGGCGGGGCTGCTGTCCGGCGGCTGGTTCCGGAAGAACATTCGCGACTTCATTACGCGCCGGACGAGCGTCGTCGGTTCCGGCGCGAACAACGGCTTCGAGGGCGACTATGCCGGGTTCGAAGTCTCCCGCTCGTCGAACTCGGGCACGGCGGAGATCAATGGCTACGAGTTCAACTATCAGCAGCAATTCACATTCCTGCCCGGCTTCTGGAAGTCGTTTGGCGGATTTGCCAACTACACCTACCTCGAAGCGAAGGGCGGCGAGGGCGATGATGGCCGCGGCGGTCGCAATGAACTCGGCGGGTTCGTGCCGCGTGCCGGCAACGCCGGGCTCTCCTATATTGGTCCGCGGCTGACGCTCCGCCTCCAGGCGAATCACCGCGGAGCGAGTTTTAACGCGCCGGCGGCCGTGGCCGTCAATACTGTCGTGCGCTCGGCGTACACCACGATCAATCTCAGCGCCCAATACAAATTGAACGATCGCTGGTCGCTCTATGCCGATTGGATCAACCTCACCAGCGAAACCGAAGATCAGCGCCTGAACCTCGTGCCTTCGCGTGTGCGCACCGTTTTTGACAGCGGACCCGAGATGACCGCCGGCGTGGCCGCGCGGTTCTGACCGCCATCCACCCACGAGCCTTCCGATGAACAATCTTCATATGCGGACCCGGCGCAGCTTTGTCCGACAACTCGCCGGGACCGCCACGGCGCTGGCGGCGCTGCCCGTCACGGGCGGTGCGGCGGGCACCGGCCGCACCGTGGCGCCCGTATCCAAGCGGAGGATCCTCTGGAACAACGACGGTGATGATCTGCGCTTCATCGCCTTCGGTATCCGCCGGCTTTGGACGGCGCGCGACCCCGACGACATTCCGCTGCCGGAGAAATTTGCCTCGCTGCAGGAGTTCCTCGATCTGCGGATGACCGCGCTGCGTGCGCTGCCCGTCGACGTCATTTCGTATTGCGGCGTGTTCAACTGGCCGGCGTGGGAGATGCCCCGCGAACGCATCGCGGCGCTCGGGGATGATCCGATTCGGCCCATCGTCGACTTCGCTCATGCCAGCGGGAAGGAGTTCTTCTTCAACCTGCGGATGAACGACTGCCATTCGTCGCTGCGCTTCAACGGCCCGGCGTGGTGGGAACCGTTTCGTCTGCGCAATCTCCATCTGATTCAGTCGACGATTCCAACGGAGGAATGGGAACGGCGGTACCTGCCGTGGATTCGGGGAGAGTCCAAAAACTATCCGCTCCAGGACGTCCAGGATCGCCGCGGCGCCGGAAACCGTGATGTGCAATCGTGGTCCGCCTATGACTACGCACGGCCGGAAGTGCGGGAGTATTTTCTTGGGTTGATCCGCCAGGTGTGCGAGCGCTACGACGTCGATGGCGTCGATCTGGACTGGTTGCGGCATCCGTTCTTTTTCCGCTTTGGCGAGGAGCGGAAAGGAATTCCCCTCATGAACGATTTCGTCCGGCGCGTCGCCGCCACAGTGCGGAGCGCCGGCCAGCGCCGGGGGCGGCCGATCCTGTTGTGCATGCGCGTTCCGGATACACCGGACCGTGCCGCGGAAATCGGACTCGATGTCGCCGCCTGGATCGGCGAAGGCTGGCTCGACCTGCTCGTCGCCGGCAATGGGCTGACGGCATTTTCCGCGCCGGTCCAGCCTTGGATCGACCGGGCCACTCCCCGTGGGATTCCGGTGTATGGCTGCATCACGCGCAATGCCCCCGGTCTCGCCGATCCCGCGGCACTGCGGGGAGTTTCCCAACGGCTGTGGGAAAATGGCGTCAGCGGCTTGTATCATTTCAACCATTTCATCCCGCAGGAATACGATTCGATCACGGATGGCGCTGACCGCACCCGGCTGGCGCGACTGACGAAGACCTATCTGGTCGACGTGAGCTATACGCGTTCGCAGAACGGCACGGTGTTTTCCGGGCCGCTGCCGCTCGATTTCACGTCGTGCGCCGAGGAATGCGCCGTCGAGCTTCCCCTCGCAATTCCGGAGTCGCTGGCCGGCGCCCAGTTCCTGCGCCTCGAGGCCCAGTGGCGTGGGGCAAAGATGGATACGCGCACGCGCTGGCAAATCAACGGGGTGGCCGCCCCCCGCGAGGGCGGTGGCGATGCCGCGACGCTGACCTATCGCGCGGAGGGGCTCAAATCCGGCGCCAACCGGCTGCGGTTGACCGTGGCTCCGGCGAAGGTCGCATCCGATACCTCCGTGCTGCTGCAGGCTGTTCGCGTCACCGTGAAGCGGGCGTAGCTGTATCCACGTCTTACGCACGCGGAGCCGCGGACATTTTCATGAAGATACTCACCCTATGCGCCGGCGTCATCGCCGCGGTGGCAAGTGCGCCGGCCGCGGTTCCCGCTTTGTGGTTGGCCGAGGAGCCGGTTCCGGCCGCCGCGGCGCTCAGCCCAATCGAAGGCGTGGAGATCCATGTGATCAAGCGGCACGAGCCGGCGCTCGATGGCGGTTATGGTTTCCTGCACGGCGTCGCCCTCGCCTGGCACAAGGGCCAGCTCTACGCCTCGTTTGGACACAACAAGGGCAAGGAGAACACCTCGACGGAAGAGGCACGCGGACGCGTGAGCCAGGATGGCGGCCGCACGTGGGGTGAAGTTTTCACGATTGACGCCGGTGATCCGGCAAACGAGCTCGCGGTGAGCCACGGCGTGTTTCATTCCCAAGGCGGCGAGTTGTGGGCGTTCACGGGGTCGTTCCACGGGAACCGGAAAAACGTTCACACGCGCGCTTACCTGCTCGACGAACGCACCAAACAATGGACGTTCCGCGGCGTCGTGGTCGAGGGCGGGTTCTGGCCAATGCAGCAGCCCCTGAAGCTGGCCAATGGCAATTGGATCATGGCGGGGTTTCAGGTGGACGAAAACAATCGGGCCGCCGTCGCCCTGAGTCGCGGCGGCGATCTTCTGCATTGGGATCTCGTGGTGATTCCCAAGCCGCCCGCACTCAAGATGTGGGGCGAGTCCACTGTCATTGCGGATGCGAAACGCGTGCTCAACATCGCGCGGTTCGGCGCCGAAGCGCAGGCGCTGGTCGCGGTGAGCGAGGATTCCGGACGCACGTGGACCGAATCGCAGCCCGGCAACCTGCCGATGGTCACGTCGAAGCCGTACGCCGGCACCCTCAGCACCGGACAAGGTTATCTAGTCTGTACCACAACAGCGGATACCGGCAAGCGACGGGCGCCGCTGACGATCGCCGTGGGCCGGCCGGGCGAGGCCGGGTTCCGACGTGTGTTTAGAATCCGCGACGCCGAACTGGCGAACGCGCCCGGTGACTCGCATCCGCGCGCGTCGCTTTCGTATCCGTACGCAATCGAACACAACGGACGGCTCTATGTTGGCTACTCCAACAATGGCGGCCGGACCGGGATGAACATCAACAGCGCCGAACTGGCCGTGATCCCGATCGCAGCGCTGCACGTTCCATAATTCCCCTTTTCGCACCACCCGACCAACGAACACCCATGTCGCCACACGCCGCCCTAACCCGTTCCGGCAAGCTCCTGAAATTTCTCGCACCAGCACTCGGCCTGCTGCTGGCGCTCGGTTCCACCATTCTTTCCGGGGCCCAACTCACCGGCACCGGCAGTGTAACCGGTACCGTCAACAACTCGGCCACGGGCCGGCTTCTGGACGGCGCCAGAATCGAAATCAAGGCGCTCGGCCGCTCTGAACTTACCGATGCCGACGGGCGCTTTATCCTGCGGGATCTGCCACCGGGCGAGCATGTGTTGACGGTGTCCTACGTCGGCCTGGATTCGGTGATCGAGTCCGTCCGGATCGAGGCGGGCACGACCAACACCCTTCGCGTGGACATGACATCAGGCGTCTACCGTCTCGACGCCTTCCGCGTCACCGGCGAGCGCGAAGGCACCGCCGCCGCGATCACGGCGCAGCGTTATGCCGACAACGTGAAAAACATCACGTCGATCGACGCCTACGGATTGATGCCGAACATGGGCGGGGGCGAACTTGCCATGCGTCTTCCGGGTGCCGCGGGGTCGGTGGATGACGACGGCACGGTAAGCGGCATCGTAGTCCGTGGAGTAGCGAACGTTTTGAACCGGCTCACGATCGATGGCGGCGCAGTGCCGGCGAACCAGTCGATGAGCCGGGGCTTCCAAATGCAGTTCGTGACGACCGCGATGTTCGATCAGGTCGAACTCATCAAGGGCCACACGCCGGACAAAGGCGCCGACTCGCTCGGTGGCACGATCAACTTCAAGACGCGCTCCGCCCTGAGTCAGAAGGAAAAGCGGGTCTTCACGTACAACGTCGGCGCGATCTGGGCGCCGCCGTTCACGGATCAGACGGACATCCGGCGCACCCGGGCGCTGGCTCCTTTGATGAGCGGCACCTACAATGAGGTCTTCGATGTTTTCGGCGGCACGCGCAATCTCGGTATCGCGCTCAATGCTCTCTATAGCGAAAAAGTCATCGGCTATTACTATACGATCCGTGATTACCAGAATACGGCCACCTCGCCGGCCTACTTGTGGGACTACCGCTGGCGCGACGACTTTGCGCGCCGCTTCCAGACCAGTCTCAACCTGCGCACGGACTTCCGCCTTTCCCAAACATCGAAGTTCTCGCTCAACGCGTATTCAACCGACCACTTCGAACCCGAGCGGGTTTTCCACGACACCCAGACCTCCACCGCGCAGACCATCGCGGCGATTGGCGCCAATGGCCTGCCGACCGGGACCGGCGCGATCCTGCCGGGTTTCACCGATCAGTTTGCGCAGGTGCGGGGCGTCACAAACTCGACCATTGCCGTGCGGGATACGGCGACAGGGTTCAAGC